>CP154795.1:3066828-3373511 GCA_039565995.1 Propionibacteriaceae bacterium ZF39
GTGAAACGACCCAACTCGGCGGTCGCACCCTGGACATGCAGCCGCACCGACGCAACCAG
Organism: Propionibacteriaceae bacterium ZF39; assembly: GCA_039565995.1. Classification (GTDB taxonomy): domain Bacteria; phylum Actinomycetota; class Actinomycetes; order Propionibacteriales; family Propionibacteriaceae; genus Enemella; species Enemella fulvus. The sequence continues at coordinate 3,066,888 of CP154795.1, forward strand.
ACGCCCGTCCTGACGGATGCCCAGGGCAATCACGCTCGGATCGGCGAGCTCCTCCACCAACTCCTCGAACGTCTGCACGAGCGGCGGGATCTGATAGTCATCGTGCAGATGCCCCTGGCTGACGTAAGCCGCCAGTTGGAGCGTGTAGATCTCTCCCGCATCGGCCGCAGACAGTCGGGAGATGGGGTCGGAAGACATGCCGTCAGCGTACGCCCGAGAGGACTTGACCCACGTCAAGGAACCAACCGGCAATAGGTCCTACCTTCAGGGAAGAAGCCAACCGAAAGGACCAGTCATGACAGATCGCAACCTCGAGAAGGCCGCCGAGTTCGCACCCCTCATCGAATCCGTGCACGGCGAACACCACCCCGAACTCACGCGCGTCCGCGAGATCACCGAGGAACTGATGGCGGCCCCCACGGATTCGAGGCCCCTCTTCTCAGAACTCCGAGCGGTCACCAACAACTACGCGATCCCGAATGACGTGTGCGAGACATTCGAGGCGGTCTACCGGGCCCTGTCCCGCGCGGATGCAGCCTCGAGCGCAGCCGTCAGCTGAGCAAGGCTGGGCCGAGCGTCCTACACTGACGGCCGTGCCATCGCGCGAACAGAACCCCCTCCGCCAGTACGGCGTCCTGGCCGGCCCGGCCACCTTTGCTCCGGGCATCACCGCCGGCGCCATCGCGATCGCGGTCCTGGCCCTGATCGCCACCGTGGTCATGATCGCGACCCCGCCGCGAACGGTGATGGTGGAAGGCGCCCCCGGCGCGCCGATCGCGATCGAGTCGAACAAGCGGAACCCCGTCGTCGCGACCGATGCACCGGTCGATCCGTCGGCTGTCACGTGCACGATCACCCGCGCGGACGGTACGCCGGCCCGCGCCGGCGTCGACGCACCCCGGACCAAACCCTACGAAATCGGCGAGCGCACGTGGTATCCCGTCGCCGACCTCTCCATCGTCCGCGACGGAGACACGGTCACGTGCTCCGGCCAAGGTCTCGGCAACCTGCACGTCACGTGGAACTCGGGATTCGATCCTCGCCTGTACGCCATCGCCGGGTGGGTCGGCGCCGTCGTCGCAGGACTCTTCAGCGCCTTCGCCTGGGCGGCTCGGCGAGCCTCACGGACGCGCCAGCCCTGACGACGGTCAGGCCGGATGGATCAGGTGGACGACCTGTTCACCCAGAAGGCCGAGGTCGGGTCCGGGCAGCACGATGAGCGTGAAAGCAACGGCCGTGTACGCCGCCACCGCTGACCAATCCATGTCGCACTCCCCTGCCGCTCCCGCCTCCGCGGGCCGCCCCGTGACGATAGTCAGAATGGGCAGCCGCACGATTGCGAACAATTGCTGTCGCTGGCGTCGGCGAGCATGATTCCGATATGGATTCGATCGATCGCGCAATTGTTGACCAGTTGCGCCGCGATTCCCACCTGGCCGTGGCCGACCTGGCCACCTATGAGCGGTTCCTGTCGGAGGAACTGATGGCCCTGCCTCACCTGGGCCGACTGGAGTCACGGTTCGCGATGAAGACGGTCAAGACAGATCTTCAGCCCTGACGGCCAGCACCCTGGCCTCGTCGCCGGGCAACGAGCAAGTAGTCGCCGGCGAGGTCATGCCAGGGCCGGTCCCAGCAGACGAAGACATCCTGCGTCAGATGCCCCACGTCGTCGAGAATCCGGCCGACATCCCAGGCGAGCGGGGTGAAGTGGGCGCCACTGTGGATGTTGGCGACGTTGACCACGAGGTGTCCCTGCGGCGTGAGCAGATCGAGGCACTGCGCGAAGATGCCACGCAGCTCCCCCAGATATCGCTCGTAGGACGTCGACCCGGTGTACGCCGACAGCGGATCTTCCGGACCATCGTCGATGGCCATATAGGGCTGGGACGTCAGCACGAGGTCGAAAGGGCCCTCGACCAGTCGCGACAGCTCGCGCGCCTCCCCCTGCACGACCAGCGATGCCGGCGCCACCGACCTCGCGATCTCGCAGCGGTCGGGCAGCATCTCCACCCCGACGGCGGACCGACCCAGACTTTCAGCCACCTGCAGCGTGGTCCCGAGGCCCACGAAAGGATCGAGCACCCGATCGCCCGGCTTGGTGAGGTCTTCCAGCACCGCCGCGACCAAGTCACGCGAGAAGTGCACGTCCTCGTCCGCCAGGGGATGCCGCTCGGACACGACGCGATCGTGCTCGACGAATAGGTGGGATCTCAGGCGCACACCCGCATCGTAGGCACCGTTCCACTTTTCAATGGCGATAGTTGACGGATCAATCCAAGACGATTACCTTTTAGTTGAATCTTCAATGACTTGCTCGAAAGGCCCCACCACTATGGATATCGTCGTTCTCATCGCCCGCATTCTCTTCGTGGCCATCTTCGCCGCGTCCGCGATCGGCCACCTGAAGTCCGCTGAGGCGATGGCCGCCTACGCCAAGTTCAAGGGCGTCCCCGCGGCGAAGCTCAGCGTCATCGGCTCCGGCATCCTGATGGCCCTCGGCACCCTCTCGGTCGTGCTGGGCATCTGGGGCGACCTCGGCGCCCTGCTGCTCCTCGTCGCCATCCTCCCGATCCCGTTCCTGATGCACTCCTTCTGGAAGGAAGAGGGCGAGGCTCGCATGAACGAGCAGGTCCAGTTCAACAAGACCCTGTCCCTGGTCGGCGGCGCGCTCGCTCTGTTCGCGCTCTTCGCCCTGGTGCCGGACCTGGGTCTCACCATCACCGGACCGCTCTTCTCCATCTGATCCACCGCGAACCACTGATGCCTACGCCCGGGCCTCCAACAGGAGGACCCGGGCGTACGCGTCTCATCACTCAACCACGACGATCAGTCAATTCGCGCAGCTTGTCGGCCCGGTCCCGGGCAGCACTTTCGCCCGCCGCGATCGCCAGCGCGGCTTTATGGAAATCCGTGATCTCGACCCCCTCGATCCGGGGATCGATCAGGACGTCGGGCTGATAGAGCGAGAGTCTCACCATCGTGAGCTGGGACTGCATGATGTCGATCGCCCGCATGGCTTCGCGCAGCGCCCCCGCAGCCGACCGTCGCGTCGAAAGCTGGACGGCTTCAGCGGGATTCTCCAGGGTTTCGAGCGGGGTGGCATTGACGGCGATGATGCGGCGTGCGCCGAGAAAGCGAGCCCCATCGACCGGGATCTGGTTGAGAATGCCCCCGTCCACCAGAATCGATTCACCGAGCGACACCGATTCGAGCGCGCCCGGGTACGCCGTTGTGGCCTGGATCGCGGTGATCAGATCGCCGGTATGGAGATAGCGGATCCGCCCATCGACCACGTCCGTTGCCGTGAGCACGAGGGGCACCTGGAGCTCCTCGAAAGTCTCCGGCACATATCTGCCGAGCCAGTCGCGAAAGCGCGTGCCTGACAGCAATCTCCCGGTGAGCCCCCAGTTGATCATCCGCCGCCAGTCGACGTCGCGGGCGATCTGCTCCATCTCGTCGGCACCATGGCCGGCCGCGATGATCGCTCCGATCAGACCGCCCATGCTCGTGCCCGCCAGAACGTCCGGGCGGATGTCCAACTCCTGAAGTACGCGCCAGACGCCGATGTGGCAGAGCCCGCGTGCTCCTCCGCCACCCAGGACGAGGCCGAGCTTGTCGTCCTGCATCAATCGCCTCCCCCATACAGATGCCGGCCCAGCAGTCGGCGCTCTTCCTCCAGGCGGGAATGCAGCTCCTGCGCCATGGTGGCGAAGTGGTGATTGCAGTTGTCGATCTCGCGCCGGAGTTCCGCGAGCGTCTCTTCGGAGCCCTCGCGTTCGACGGCGACCGTGGCGTCGCGCACCTCATCGAGCCTCAGCGCGATCCCCGCCGCGTGGTTGAGGATCGTCTCGTTGTCGCCGGACGAGGTCAGGAATTCGGCCCACATGCTGAGAGCCACGGCCAGCTGCTCCCGCTCGCTCACCACCTGCTCCCGCAGCTCGGACAGCTCCTGGTGCAGCCGCTCACTTCCCAGTGGGCTTTGCACCTCGGGCAGCGAGCGCATCACGATGTGGCCGCGAGAGATCTCGCTCGCGTCCTCGTCAGCCATGGCATGCATGAACTCCGACAGAGCGAGACGGTTCAGTGGCGCCCAGCGGCGCGCCTGATGGCGGGCCATCACCCGGTCGAGCACCAGCGTGGTCAACAGGAACGACACGAGACCGGCCGCGAGGCCCGCGAGAATCACCAGGTTCTGCCACAGCCCGGTGGCGATGTCGATCCAGATGATCACGCCGATCACCACGACGGCACCGACGATGGTGGCTGTCCTGCCTACCGTGTTCTTCCGCTCCATCGCGCGTCTTCCCTGCTCAGATCAGGAGCGAGGCTTCATCACCAGGTCGATCGCTTCCTGGGTCACGCGGTCGGTGATGTCCTCGAACCCGGGATTCTTCCGCAGGTGTTTCTTCACGAAGGGACACACCGGCACGACCCGGAGGCCATCGGCCCGGGTCTGTTCCAGGGCCTCCTGCACGACCTTCGTGGCCAGCCCCTGCCCGCCGAACTGCTTGTCGATTTCGGTGTGGAACATGATCCGCTGCGACCCGACATCCATGAACTGGCTGAACCCGACCACCACTCCGTCCACCCGAATCTCGAAGCGGTCCGGTGCCTGCTCACGGATCACGGTCGTGGTGGTCGCATTCATGGCAGATCTCCTGTGCGTTCGAGTGAGGCCCGGTCCCAGTTTCCGCCGATAGCGGCGGCTTCGTAGGTCTTCTGCAGGAAGTCCAACAACACGGCGTCGGGATCGGAGGCGGTGCGGACCGCGGCGTAGGGCAGGACGAACTCGCCCAGAGCATCGTCCCAACGGGCCGCGTTGGGCCCGGGAGAAGCGGTGCGGAAACCCGGCGGCTCGGGGTAGGCGTACGAATAGAAGATTCCTTCCCCCTCTCCGCCCGGCCAGAAACCTGCGCTGCTGACCTCGTGGGAGTACGCCTCATGCATGACGTGCGGACCGCAGTTGGGGGCACCACCGGGATGCGGCGGGGCGGTTGCGCCGGTGAATCGCGTGGTGGCCAGGTCGAGTGCACCCCAGAAGAAGTGCACCGGGCTGGACTTGCCGACGAAGCGAGCCCGGAAGATGTCGAGTACGCGCTCCGCCTCCACCAACATCCGCCAGAACGTGGTGACCGCCTCCGCGTCATAGGACTTGTTGACGTTGTCCTCGAGGAACGGAATCCACTCCGGGAGCTCGACCGGCACCGGCCAGATCTCGGTGGTCAGGTCCAACTTGTCCAACAGTTCGCTGAACTCGGTGTAGAAGTCCGCGACCGACTTCGGGGCCAATTCCATACGCCCCACCTGCCCGGTCGTGGTCGTGACGTCGAGCCGATGATCGATGAAATCGAAATCGATGGCGAAACTGCGACCCGGCTCGGCCGGCATCAGCGACGTCGTCAGGCCGCGAGCCGTGAGATAGAGCGGCGCATTCCACCAGTGCTTGAGCAGGGGCGTACGCGCGATCCGGACCTTGCCCACCACCTGCAGCCAGAGCGTCAATGTGTCGCGCGTCGGTTGCCAGGCCGCGATCGGCAACTCCGGCCAGGCCGAACTCGAAGACTTCGGAGCACCCATGGAATCCCCCTCGCTGGTCGGTGGCCCCGATCGTAGCCGCCGGTCGTCGACGCCAAGTCGGCGCATCTAGGCCCACCAGGTCCTTCACGCGGAAGTCCTCCAGATCAGGCGATCTGTCATTCGAGCCCCACGATTGCGTAGTCGCGCTCGATGCCCTGGGTCGCTCGACCCCATTCACTCGCGATCACCCGCGCCTGGTGCGCGCGGAACGCATCTGACCCTGTGAACCACTCCTCCACCGACCAGACCCGCGGGTCTTCGGTCTGGATCACCTCGAACGAAAGACAACCCAGCTCGGCTCGCGTCAACTCGATGTGGCGCGGCAGATGTTCGGCCACAATCGCGACCTCGTCGTCCGTAGCGCATCGCAGAAACCCACTGAGTTGTACGCCCTGGTCGGCCTGAGCGTTGGCTTTGTCCATGGTCCCAGTCAAGCATCCTGCAAGGATGTAGCCGTGACTGACGGACCGGGGCAGCGGCCAACTGGCCGCTCTTCATGGAACCCGAAGTCCAGTGGTATCGGACCGGTGCCGACGAGGTCGGCGTACGCCAGTTCCTGGTCCAGGATCCTGACGGCTATCTGCTCAGGCCTCAATCAGCTGTCGGTACGCGGCCCTGAGGCGAGCGGCATGAGGAGAAACCAGGACGCGGCGAGAGACCGTCTCGGACACCTTGGGCAGACGTCACAGACTCACACGCTCGTTCTCACGAGGCCCAGGGATTCAATACTGGAACACCCATGGGCGAGAAGTCTGCGACGTTGCGAGTCGCAACCGTCAGCCCGTGCACGAGCGCGGTAGCCGCGATGTAGGCATCCCGTTCTGGGCGCGGATCCGGAACATGCAGAGCGGCCGCCAGGCGCACGACCGCAAGATCAACCGGCAGCAGATTACGGGACAAGTCACCCAATACCGCCCGTTCGAACCAAGCCCGCAGGATATTGCCCTGCGCAGGGTCCCGCCGCTCTACGAGCAGGACGCCTAATTCGATCTCCATAACGGTGATGACACTCACCCGGAGATCGTCAGTATCCTGCGCATCAGCCCATGCTGCTACCCGCGGATTCACGACGCCGGGGCGCTTCCGCAGTTCGCTGATGACGTTCGTGTCGAGAAGAATCGTCACAGATCCGCTGCCTGCGGGAGCGACCGGCTCACGACGGGCTCGAACTCGACGTCCTCATCCATCCGGAGGATTTCCACGAGCGATCGCCGCTCCTTCAACCTCCGATATTCCTCGATCGACAGCAGCACGAACGCAGCCTCGCCCCGATCCGTGATGACCACCGGACCAGCCTGGGCTGCCCGCTTCGCACCACTCACGTCCTGATTGAATTCCCGCGCACTCATCGTGGTCATTCGAACCTCCTGTAGCAACGTAACTACATTTTACATGTGTAGACATTGACCGACCAGATCTAGAGTCGGTGGGTACTGAGTCGCGATCACAAAGGACAACCGATGCTTGAGCACGCCATCTGGTGGCACGTCTACCCGCTGGGCGCCTGCGGTGCGCCCATCCGTGGCGAGCGCGATGCAGCCGGGCAGGAAGCGCACCGACTGCGGCGCCTGCTGCCGTGGCTCGACCATGTTGTCCGGCTGGGCGCGAACGGTCTGCTCCTCGGCCCGATTTTCCAGTCGACCACACATGGGTACGACACGGTCGACCATCACCGCATCGACTCCCGACTGGGCACCGAAGCCGACTTCGACGATCTCGTTGCTGCAGCGTCCGAGCGCGGCATCGCGGTCATGTTGGACGGGGTGTTCAATCACGTCTCGCGCGAGCACCCGATCGTTCGCGAACACCCGGAGATGATCGCCTGGCGCGACGGCCACCCGCTCGGCTGGGAGGGCAACTTCGACCTCGTCCAGCTCGACCACTCCAAACCGGCGGTCGCAGACCTGGTCGTCGACGTCATGACGCACTGGCTCGAACGCGGCATCGCCGGGTGGCGCCTGGACGCCGCGTACAGCGTCCCCACCTGGTTCTGGGCCCGGGTCTCGGAGCGCGTACGCGAGCGGTTCCCGGACGCGATCCTGCTCGGCGAGATGATCCACGGTGACTACGCGGAGTTCGCTCGCGACGGAGGCCTCACCACGATCACGCAGTACGAGCTGTGGAAGGCCCTCTGGAGCAGCATCCTCGACACCAACGCCTGGGAACTCGCACACGCGATCGAGCGCCACGATGCGTACGCCGCCACCTTCATCCCGCAGACCTTCGTCGGCAACCACGACGTCACCCGCATCGCGACCCGCGTCGGGCACGATGGAGCCGCTCTCGCCTTGGCCGCACTGATGACCCTCCCCGGCAGCCCTTCGATCTACTACGGCGACGAGCTCGGCTGGACGGGGACCAAGTACGAACGCGCAGGCGGAGACGACGAAGTACGCGTTGCCCTGCCGGAGCTGCCGGACGAATGCCACTCGCCGGTCTTCGAAATGCACCAACGCGTCATCGGCTGGCGCCGGCGCCACGCATGGGTGGCGACCGGACGCGTGAGCGTACTGGAGAAAACCGACTCCACCCTCGCCTGGGAGGTCACCAACGGCGATCAGTCAGTGCGCGTCGACGTCGACCTGGCAGCTCGGCGCCTCGTCGCCGGTGGGGACGACACCCTCCATGTTGGCTGAGCCGCTGGCGGCCCCCGTCGAGGAACGAGTCACTTTCGCTCCGCAAGGATCTGCTCGACCAGGATGTCCGCATGCCCTGCGTGCTGGGCCAGTTCGCGGACACAGTGAGTCAGCACCCACCTGAGCGATAGCTGGCCCATCACCGGATGAATGCAGGTCTCGTCCAGATCCAGGCGGGAGATCACCTGATCGGCCATGGCCACGGCACGTTCATGGGCATGCGCCAGTCCGGCAAGAGTGTCGCCGGGCTCGAGGGAGAAGCTCTCGTCCACGGTCTCGGGAATGCCTGCCTCGGCGCGCGTCCGGCCGCCGAATCGGCAAACGAACCAGACCGTCTCGACGAAGACCGCATGCTTCAGAAGACCCATCGGGGTCGTGAGGGATGGGACGAGCCGGCGCCTGGCCTGCTCGTCGTCGAGCTCCAGGACCTTTTCACGCAGCACACGTCGGTGTTCATCGAGGAAGGCGAGGAGTACGCCGCGCTCATCCCCCGTGGCCGCATCAAGAGCATTGACCATGATCGCCTCCGCCTCGTGTCGTGGTCTCCACCAGTACCCTTCCTTCCATGCCCGCACCTGCTCCATCGTCCGATCGGCGTGTCACGATCCCACCGTTCTCCGGCGATGTCATCGAAATGCTTCCTGGCCAGATCCTGACCATCATCGACGATGAAGGCGGGCAGGTCGTCGACTTCTTCGCGGAGTCAGCCGCTGATCCCGATGAGGTTCTCTCGAGCGGCGTCACCATCGACTGCAATGAATCGCTCAGACTCAATGTCGGCCACACGCTCTACTCCGACCGTTATCGGCCCATGTTCGAACTCGTCGAGGACACGGTCGGAGAGCATGACCTGTTCCACCCCTGCTGCCGCCCGGAGATGTACGACCACTTCTACGACAACGGCGCCGGCCACCCGTCCTGCCTGAACAACCTCAACACGGCCCTGGGCCGAGAGCGCAGCGCCATCACGCCGGTCAACCTCTTCATGCACACAGTCATCCATCCCGACATGACCATTTCCGTCGAGGAGCCCCTGTCCAAGGCGGGCGACCACGTCACCCTGGTCGCCCGAATGCCTCTCCGCGTCGCCCTCGCCGCCTGCAGCGTCACCGAGAGCAAGTGCAACAGCGGACGCTCGACCTCCATCACCGCGATCGTGTCGACTCCCACCGCAGACGAAAGCTAGCGTCCGGGACCCAGATTCGGACTGGAGGATGAGCGAGTGACGTCACCCATCCACGACTGGGAGGACCGTGTCGCCGACCTCTGGGATCGGTTCGATTCGCTCGAGCCCGACGAGGGCATCGCAGCGATGCGCAGCCTTGCGGCCGAATGCCCAGCCACCGACGGTCGCGCAGCCTTCGAACTCGCCGGGATGTATGACTCGATGGGCTACGAGGCCGAAGCCGGGAACGCGTACGAGCAAGCACTGAGGCTCGGGCTCGATGAGGCTCGTCACGCCCAACTCGCAGTCCAATACGGATCGACCTTGCGCAACCTGGGCCGCCTTGACGAGGCAATCAGCATCTTGGAATCTGCTCCGGCGCATGAGTCCACCGGTACTGCACCCCGTGTCGTGTTGGCCTTGGCTCTCCACAGCGCTGGACGCAAGGACGAAGCCCTGCGCGTCGCGCTCGAAGCCCAGATCGACAGCCTGCCTCGATACCAGCGCTCGATGCGCAACTACGCCGCTGAATTAACCAAGCCGACCGCTTCAGCGGCTCGCGCCGCTCATTCGACATAGTCCCCCGGGCGCGGCTGCAAGGTGGGCGGATACGGATAGCCCGGATCCCAGGGGAAGGCACCGTCCACATCCCAGGTGAGCTGATATGCGGGGACGGAGGCCTCGCGCGGTCTCTGATAGTGGCGGTTGGCCGCGTACAGCGCAGCGCCGGGGTCGGGGAATGTCTCCACCAGGAAGCGGGGGCCACCGTGGCGCCTGAACGAGCTGCCCCGGCATCAGGTCTTCACCTCGGCGAATCCGATCGAAGAACCAGTTGAGGGTGTGCCCCGCTGACTCATGGTCAAGCCCGAAGACAATCAACTCCGGATGCCCGAGCCCGAAGAGCCCGACTGTGTAACAGAACGGCGGGCCTTGGCCGTCCCCGTGAATAGCCTGCAGGAAACAGCCGTGGCGACGGATGATCTCGGTGACACGGCGATCCTCTTGGTCGTTCCAGGCGATGATCTGTTCGGCTTTGTCGAAATCGGTCATGCCCGCACCGTAGGGGTAGCCACCGACATTTCCCGCTGCTGCCGGGCAACCCATGTGGGCCGTGAGTAGGTTTGCGCCCATGGGTCATGAGATCGACTTCGTGAATGTCTCGACTGCGGGACTGGAGACTTCGCCACACGCTGAGGCACTGGCCGGTCTGCGTGCCAACGAGGCGCGTTACTTCAAGAACAAGTACGACCACGTATTCGCGACTGTGCCGGCAGCCGAGACGTCCGAGGTCGTGGCGTGGGTGGAGCGCATTCTGGCCGAGGAACGTGGCCTGGTGATCGCCTCGCCGCCGCTGGAGGTCAGCGTGGCCGACGTCGACGGGATCGACTGGATCCACGTGTTCTATGAGTCCGGTCTCGGCCTCAACGTGCTCTACACGCGCGCAGACGGGGGCAAGCGAGCGGTGGGGTTCAAGCTGCCTGACGGCATGGACGCGCCCGAGGAGCTCAACTCGTTCAAGTGGGCACGGCAGAAGTCGAAGCTGGCCGGCACGATTCGCGGCTCATACTTCGTGATCAAGGGCGAGCACCCCAGGTCATGATCACCGGACGCCGGCCTGACGAATCGGCTTAGGACCCGTCCATGAGCGAGCGTGACGAACGGTCCCCGGTTTGGGGCATCGAGTGGGACTTTCTGGCGGTCGACGCCGACGGGCGGGTCGCTTGCTTGTCGAGTGCTGGGTTCGGGCCGATACCCGACCGTGTCCTCGCACATCAGCTGCTCGTTGAGCGCGCGATGGCCGAGGTCGAGGACCTGCCTGTACTTGGTCCCGCAGAGGATCGACGCGACACGGATGACCGGGCAGGGAACTACGCAGACTGGTTCAGGATGAGTGAGTGCGGACTGTTCGCCTACGACTGGCACAACGGGGCGTACCGACTTGTGTCGGCACCCACCAAAGGGGTCGAGCCATCGGCCCTCAGCTCCACGATCCGCCAAGCTGCCAACCTGCTGGCCCTGCCCTTGCGGTTCGCCGAAGAGCCGTGCCTCAATGTTGAGTAATGACCAGGAGCATGCAGTCAACGGTGTCCGTTACGGACGGAATGATCCAAACGCTGACCGACGAGGCAGAGCGCGGCGACAACGTGGATGCCCCGCGCAAGAGCGGCCTCAACCCCAAGGGCAACGGACCGGCGAGTGGGTGGCGCCTCGATACCAGCGCTCGATGCGCAACTACGCCGCTGAGTTGACCCAGCCGTCCACTTCAGCGGACGCAATCACGCATTGACCTGAACTACCCTTCAACACCGAGCAGGGGATCCCGGCCAAGCAGCATTGCTCCTGGGCGCACGGATTCAGAATGCCGGCGCGCGAGGATCTACTCAGTCGCTTGAGGTTCGCCTTGCGAACAGTAGCGAGACGTGGTGTTCGAGGACTGCATTGGCCCAGCGGGGGTCCCGACCGTTTGTCAGGCAGCGGCCGGTCGGTATCGCGTAGGCTGCCACAATGGCGAACACCCTACGACGGCGCCGGGCGCCGAGGCGGCCTTCAGCGTCGAGGCCGGCCACGCCGACAGGGACCGCGTGCCCGTCGAACGAGTTGCCGTGATTCGACCCGTCGCCACATCGATAATCTCCGGTCTCGTCATTGCCGTCCTCTCGTTGTGGCTTTGGGTGAGCACCAGCCCCACTTCGGCGCTCATCCTCGGACGCGGATGGGAGCGTTACGGCACACTCTCCTTTTTGGCGGGACTGTCCCATGGCCTGGCGATGGCGATTGCGACGGTCGGAGTCGCTTCCCGCGTCGAAACGAGGCGCCAAGAGGCCTACCCCGTTGCGAAGGAGGCGCCAGTATCGGTGAAGGTCGGGATACCACTCCTCATGGCGGCCGTGATCCTCGCGACCGCGGTATTCCCAGTGGCCATTCTTGGCTTGATGTCCTGACGGCAACAGCCTCGGCGCGCTCAGGGGACTCGTCCCGCAGCAGCCCGGTCGATGGGGTTCACCGAGTGGGTCACCCCTCGGTGCGACGCAGCTCCTCCTTGGGGTCATCGACGTACCGGTCCGCGTCCTTGTCCACCGGCGTGATCCCGCGGGCTGCGGTGAGCGCCTCGAAGCGAAGGAACTGCACGGCGATCTCGTGGCGCTGCTCAAGACTCGCGTTGGCCCGGAAGTCACGGAGGTCCTGGCGCTCCTCCTCGCCCATGTGGTCGGAGTTCGCGACGTCGGCGTCGGTGACGGCCTGCCACCACTCGTCCGACCCCACCGTGGCCTCCTCGGCCCGACGCACCGCGTCCCGGATCTTGTTGTGGTCCTTGACCGCGTCCTCGACCTCACCCTGGACAGTGCCGTCGTCCGCGTCCGCTGCACCCTCGCCCTTCTTGAGCAGATGCGGGTAGAAGTAGCGCTCCTCACCCTCGGCGTGCGTCTCGAGAAAGATCGCGAGGCGCTGCCACAGCGCGCTCAGTCCTTCGGTGTCGTCCTTCGGCCACTCCTCGATCTGCGCGAAGAGCCGACGCTGCTGGTCGTGCTGGTTGAGGATGATCTCGGTGATGTCCACGGTTACCTCCTGCGAAGGGGCTGGTTCAGCGTCCACGCTAGTGGATTGAACCCCGGGGGGCGGGGGCACCTGGACGGTTCCTTAGACGCTCTCAGGTGCTAGACGTTGAAGCGGAACTCGACCGCGTTTCGGACAGAACTAACGCGACACTCGCTCATGGCTGCTCATGCGCGCTTGTTGGTGGGCAACCCCCTCCGTACACTAGGGGGTGCCGCTCCTGGAGCACACGGGCGGCGGCGTTGACTCCCGGTGGGTGACCGGGCGGCTCGGAAGGGTCGATCGACGTGGCTGGCTCGATCCGCCGATCTGGTGGCGGGAGACCTCGGACGTAGCCAGACCCGAGGCGCGCGGTGTGCATCGCACTGCACACCTGCGAGGCCGCCGTGGCTCCCCGAGCCAGCTCCCCCAACCCACCTGTCGTCCGCCCTGCCCTCCAGCAGGAGTGGTTCACCCTCCAGGAAGTCGAGCAGCTCGGCTTCCCGACGTACGCCACGCTTCGGCGCTACATCGCCGATGGCGTCCTGGTCGCCCACAAGATCGGCGGCCGTGTCCGGGTGCACCGCGACGCCCTGGACGCACTGCCCCAGCGGATCAACCTCCGCGAGCGGGAGGTCGAGTCCGTCGAGGCCGCCATCGACCGCATCGTCGCGGCTGCACCGGCGCTATCTGATGAGCAGTGCCGCCGCCTGGCGGCCGCCTTCGGCGGTGCGTCGTGAGCGCCGCCGACGACGACTTCAAGACCATCTCCCAGCAGCTCCGCCACACGGCCTGGATCGTCTCCCGCGAGGAGGTCTCGGGGGTGCCGACGGCCGTGCTCGTGAGGCGTGTCGAGAGGGCTGCTGGAGGCCCTGCTAGGGGTCTGATCGGAGGCGAATCTGTCACCGAAGTCGAGAACGGTGACACGGAAAACCTGTCGAATGACTCTCTGACCAGGGAAAACGGCTTCAGGCCAAAATCCCCTATGGGAGTGCAGACTGGCCTGGCCGGAACGGCCAGTGCCAGCGTGCCCGCCGAGCCGGCTTCAGAGTCGGCCTCGGAGGCTGGTTCCGCGGCCATCGGAGACCTCGCCACGGTGCGGGCCATGGGCACCGGAGAGGAGGCTCCGATGGTGGCCGTCGACACCGAGTTCACCTACCGGATCGACGAGTCCCGGGTGATCGACGGTTACCAGTTCTCGCTGCTCGATCCCGACGACCCCGACTGGCGGTACGAGATCGTGCTGCTCCCCCTGGTCCAGGAGCGTCTCGCCATCGAGGACTCGCTGGCCGTCGTGGTGCGTGAGAGCGGCCTGTGGCGTGCGGCGGGCCTGTCCGACCCCAGGGGAGTGCCCCGTCGGGACTTCTGGGTGGACGGCGACTACCGGGCGAGCGTGGCCGCGCTGTTCAAGCGCCACCGCGTGAAGATCGTCCTGGCCGGTCACTACCTGCCCGCCGACCTGACCGCCTTCGCCCGGCCGGTGCGCCAGCGCGGGGACGGTCGCTACGACGACATCATGCGCCGGGTGACCTCGGCGTCGGGCGGCCTGGTCTCGCTGAAGCCGGTCCGCATGATCGCCCGCCCCGGTTCCCACGGGACGGGCGAGCGCTGGCTGCCGCTGTCGATCATCGTCCGCGACTGCATGGGCCAGTCGGCTCCCGGCCAGAAGACCCTCGGCGTGCTCGGCGCGGTCTGCGGCGTGCCCAAGCTGGTCATCGGCGACTCGATCGAGGACATGACCCGCATGCGGCGCGAGCGCCTCGTCGAGTTCCTCGACTACGGCGTCAACGACGCGGTGATCGTGCTGGAGTACCTGACGGCGCTGTGGGGCGTCGACGCCGTGCCCCCGGTGACCCTGTCGGGTGGTGGTGCCCACGCCCTGCGGGCGGGCGTCAAGGCGTACTGGGGCATCGAGGGTGCGAGCAACGCCGAGTTCATGGCGCGGTTCCAGGGGCTAGTCCGGGTCAACGACGGCGACGCCACCGACGACGACGGGCTCACCTACTACTCGGTGCGGTCCCTCACGCCGGTCGACGGCGACGCCAACCAGGCACACTCCGCGTTCAAGAAGGGCTTCCACGGGGGCTGGAACTCCTGCCTGCGGGTGGGCTCGTTCCCGATGCGCACCTTCGACCACGACATCCAGTCGGCCTACCCCTCGGCTATGGCCGCGATCGTCGACGTCGACTTCGAGAACGGCTGCATCGAGGAGGTGATCAAGGACCGCGAGCTGACGCCCGACGACTTCCCGCTGGGGATCGTGACCCCGCTGGTGGCCTACGCGAGCTGGGAGTTCCCCGAGGAGGTCGAGCCGTGCCTGCCGGTCAAGGTGGGGCAGTCGGTCGTCTACCCCCGCACCTCCGAGGGCGCTGGGGCCGCCCAGGGCGAGGGCATGGACGCCGTCGGCTTCGACGGCTTCGAGGGGGCCTGGGTCTGCGGTCCCGAGCTGGCGCTCGCCCTCGCGCTGGGGGCGCGGGTCCGGGTGCAGATCGGGTACCGGCTGCGAGTGCTCCAGCACGAGGGCGGGCCGTCGCGATCCATGCGCGCGGCCATGCGGCAGATGGTCGCCGACCGCGCCGAGGCCAAGTGCGTCTGGGGCAAGGGCTCGCTGGTCGAGCTGATGATCAAGGTGGCCACCAATTCCTGCTACGGCAAGCTCGCCCAGGACGTGGCCGAGCGCACGGGCTGGAACGCGTGGGTCGAGGAGATGGAGTCCATCGGAGGCTCGTCGGTGACGTCGCCGTACCACGCCGCGATGATCACCAGCCTCGTCCGCGCACTGCTGCTGGGGATGGCCAATGAGGTGGACCTGGTCTCGGTGACCACCGACGGCTTCATCACCACCGAGGCGGACGTCGAGGGCTTCGACTGCTTCGGCGCCTCCGACGTCTTCCGCGACGCTCGTCAGGCCCTGGTCGGCGACCCCGAGGTCTGGGAGGTCAAGCACGCCCAGGACGACCTCGTGAACCTGACCACCCGCGGGAACGTGAGCGCCCAGCTCGGCGGCGTGCTCGCGCGCGCGGGGCTCAAGACGCCGGCCGACCTGCGTCCCGGCTTCGACGCCGACGATGCGGAGAGGGATCGCCTGTCGCTGGAGGAGCGACGCTGGTTCCGGGACCTCGCGGTCTCCCGGACGGGGAAGATCGTGAACGAGTACACCTCGTTCCCGACGTTCCGTGAGCTGTCGCGGTCGGTCGATCGACTGGACTTCGCGCCCGTCCACCGTGCCCCGGAGGTGTCTCTCGACTTCGACATGAAGCGCCGTCCGCTGCTGGAGACGCTCCGCGTCGACGTGGTCGACGGCCACGAGCTGGCGGGGTTCCACACTGCCCCGTGGGACAACGTCCACGACTACATGCGCGCCCGCGAGATCGCTCGCCACATCGCGGCGATGCGTCCGGGCACGACGGGCCCTGACCGGCCGACGGGGTGCCTGCGCACCGAGGCGGAGTGGCTGACGTGGCAGCGCCGGTACGAGTCCAGCGCCGGACGGCGCGTGCGCACGGCTGGCTCCGCCTTGCTCAGCGAGCTGGTGGCGGCCCACAAGGCGGGCCTCGTCTCGTTGCCCGTGCTGGCTGCGCGCGTCCCGGTCGAGCAGAAGATCGCCTGGCTCGGCTCGCTGGGCTACGGCGAGTTCTCAAGTGCGCAGTGGGACCACATGAGCAAGCGCGATCGCCGGGACCGCGTGCTCCGCGACGTCGACCTCGACGCCCTGGTCGAGGTCGTCGAGGGGTTGCCCGAGTGGTAGTCGCCGACCTGCCCGCCACCCCGGAGATGGGCACCGGAACACCGATGAAAGGAACATCGCATGACTGATCAGACCGCGCAGGAGAAGGCCATCGAGGACAAGATCGCGGCCGCCGAACAGGAGGTCAAGGAGGCCAACGAGCGGCGCAAGGAGCTCGACCGCCAGCTCCGCTGGCTGAAGCGCGCGAGGCCCCAGATCGCCGCCGAGATCGTGCGCCGGGTCGAGGCCAAGGACGACGGCTCGCGGCAGTGGGTGAAGCAGCTCCGTCAGGAGGCCACCGACGCGATCTGGAAGCGCCACGAGGAGGAGCGTCTCAACGCTGAGCGCGAGGCCGAGCGCAAGGAGGCCGAGGCCGCGCGCATCGCCCAGGCGACGGCCCCGAAGGGGCCGGAGCAGGGGGCCGCCCAGCCCCAGCAGTGAGCCGCGCAGCGGCGAATCTGCCCGGAAGGACCACTCCGCCTACCATGGGGGGCGTGGTCCTTCTTCTTGCATCCCCGCGCTTGTCGCGGGCCCACGCCTAGAACCAGCGCAGCGGCCCGGAGGGAGGTTCTAGGGGTAGTGGGTACCCCTAGTACCTAGGAGCGTCTACCATGGCCACATGGGAGACGCGACGTTGGGATGGTCGACGAGTGCGCGGTGGGAGCGTCGAACGGCCTCTGAGGCCAAGGCGCTCCATAAGCACGAGGCTCGCGACCTGGAGAATCCAGGGCGCGGCCACTCGAACCCGGACATCGACCTCGCCCGGGTCGGCGACAACAAGGTCTACGTCACCAACGATGACGGCGAGCTGGTGGAGTCGACGGCCCCGGGCGACTGGGCGCGCGCGATCGACCGGAACCTGTCTCGGGTGAAGGGCGCGCGCTACGACCCGGTCGAGCAGCAGTGGTACGACTCGATCACGCGCAAGGGGAAGGCCTCCGAGCGTAAGAGGCGGGCCGACCGCACCGAGGTGATCGACGCCGTGCTCCAGCTCGACCCGAAGTTCACCGGGCCGATCGTCGCTGGTCACTACCCGGTGCGCGACGACAACGGCCACGTGCTGCTCGACGCTGACGGGAACGAGGTCACCGAGTGGCACGACGCCATGACCCCGGAGAAGCGGGAGGAGTGCGAGCGGCTGCTCATGACGATGGTCGAGACCTTTGGCGGCAAGGTCGGGCGGCACAACATCGTCGGGGTCGCCATCCAGTGGGACGAGACCTACCCACACGCCCACATGCAGATGACGCCGGTCGACGAGAAGGGCAGGCTCGACTGGAAGAGCTTCATCGACGGGCCGGTGGCGACGTCGAGGTTTCACGACGTGATCCGGCTCAACCTCCAGGCCGAGGGTTACGACGCCACCATGGAGCGGATCTCCGACGGGCAGAAGCACCTCGGGCAGGAGAAGTTCAAGGCCCGCCGCGACGAGGAGCGCCGGACCCGCCAGCAGACGGCCGCGGCTGAGGCCAAGGCCGCGGCCCTGGTCTCGGTCGCTGCGAAGGACGGGGCGCGGGCCCTGGAGGACCGTCGGGCGGCCAGGGACGACCGGGCGGCTGCCAAGGCCGATCGAGCCGAGGCCAAGGCACAGCTGGCCGAGGTCGTCGAGCTGCGGCGCACGGCGAAGGCCCAGGGGCACCGGG
The DNA here is from genome assembly GCA_039565995.1 of Propionibacteriaceae bacterium ZF39. Lineage (GTDB taxonomy): Bacteria > Actinomycetota > Actinomycetes > Propionibacteriales > Propionibacteriaceae > Enemella > Enemella fulvus. The sequence goes on from CP154795.1 coordinate 3,085,170, forward strand.
AGGGCTACGCCGATGGCAGGCGCGAGGCCGAGGACGAGGTGGCCGAGACGCTGCGCCTGGCCGCCCAGCAGCGCGCCGAGGCGGCACGACAGGCCGACGCCAACCGTCGGGCCGCAGAGGCGACCCAACAGGCCCTTCGAGACGTTCAAGAGGAGCGCGACGCGGTCAAGGCGATCCGCGAGGACCTGGAGCGGTTCTTCAAGCGCCTTGGGGGCTTCCTCAAGAAGCACGGTGTGCCGATCTCTGCGTGGACGGAGTACAACAAGCGACTGGACGCCGCGCGCGATCATGCGCAGGCGGCTGCGGCCGAGCCCGACCGCTCCCCCGCCGTCGGCCACGACCGCGAGCGCTGAGGAAAGCAGGAAGCCCGCTCGCGCGGGCTCCCCGGTGGGGTCACAGGTTTCGGAAGACGAACACCCCGTAGTCGGGCGCGGGCGCATCCTCGACGGTGTAGTCGTGTTGCTGGTCGGCCACCCACGACGACCAGTTGAAGTAGCGCACGGCCTCCTCGGGCCAGCCCTGGTGGAGCCCGACGTCGTCGGCCATCTGCTCGGCGTAGTCCTTGAAGCTGGGCCAGTGCCCGCAGAACCGCTCGAGGAAGTCCGGGATGGAGGGCAGGTCGCCCCGACCCTCGGCGACGTAGGAGCCGGACCGGACCCACGAGCGGAGCGCGGGCCTCAGGTGGGCGTCCACCTCGGTGAGCGCCCGGCCCCACTCGGCGGCCTCCAGGGGGCTCATCTCGCCCGAGGCGGGGATGTACTCGTGGTCGAGCACCCACAGCTCCTCGCAGGCCGCCCAGCCCCTCCCAGAGCCACGGTGGACGTCGGTGAGGGTGACCTCGTCGGCTCCGACGGCGTCGAACCAGTCGCCGACCAGGTGGCCGGAGTTGTAGCAGTGCAGGCACCCGATCCAGGCCTTGGGCGTCTCGTCGGTGGCGGTGGCGGTCATGGGCTCCTCCTCGGTGGTCGGGAGGGCCCGGCGCACACCCTCGCAGCCGTGCTCGGGTGAATCAGCGCTTGCGGGCGCGCGGCCGGGCCCTCGTGGGGCGTTCCCGGACGCGGCTCCGCCGCGGCGACACACTGTTGGGCCCCGAGGAATGTCGGAGCCTGCCTCTAGGCTCGATACATGGCCCAATGCACTGCACCCGTTGAAGGACACAGGACTGCGAGCGGGGCGGCGAACTGCCCCGCCTGCCGAGGCGGATACTCCCGCTCCTACTACCCCAGCTACACCCCGAGTTACACCCCCTCCTACTCCGGCGGCGGAGGAGGTTCCAGCTCGACCTACGGCGGCACCACGCGCACCTCGCGCCCCCGGTGGTCGTCGAGCTCGTCCTCGGCGAGCTACACGCCGGGTGAGGTCCGCGCGCTAACCCCGGTGAGGGAGGCGATCGAGGCTCAGGGCGTGCTGCCGGACCGCTACGACCTGTTCCTGTGCCACGCCTGGGACGACCGCCGGGAGACCGCGAAGGAACTGCACGACGCGCTCGAAGCGATCGACGTCTCGGTCTGGTTCAGCGAGAAGAACGTGGTCCTGGGTACACCGCTCATGCGCGAGATCGACCGAGGCCTGGCGAAGTCGCGCGCCGGCCTGGTGCTGGTCACGCCCTCGTTCGTGAAGCGGCTGAAGGCGGCCGGGGTCGCCGACAAGGAGCTGTCGGCGCTGCTGGCCCGTGACCTGCTGGTGCCGGTCGTCCACGGCATCACCTACGAGGAGCTGCGGGACGAGAGCCCGCTGCTGGCCTCGCGCAGCGGCCTGGACACGGCGGAGGACTCGATCGAGGAGATCGCGGTGAAGATCAGCGAGCTGGTCTCGACCGACGCCTTCGACGGGAGCAGCGCCTAGCGGTTGCCCTTGCTGCGGTTGTGGGTGATGCAGAGCATCTCGCAGTTGGCCAGGTCGCTTGAGCCGCCCTTGGACCAGGCGGTCACGTGGTCGGCCTCCATCTCCTTCAGCGCGTAGATCTGGGCCTTCTTCGACTCGTGGCCGTTGGCGCAGATCGGGCAGTTCGACACCCCGGCGGCCTTGGCGGCGTCGGTCTGCTGCTTGTAGGCGGCGGCCTTGGTCGCCTTGTCGAACAGCCGCACGTTGAGCAGCTGGGGGTCCTTCTCGCCGCCGAGCAGGTAGGGGTAGATCCCCTTGCGGTCGCCGACGGCCGGGTCCTCCAGCAGCTCCTGCAGCCTCTCGTCGATCTTGTCGGCCTGGTAGGCGGTGCCCTTGTGCTTCTCGTACAGGTCGCCCCACGGCAGGCCGCGCATGGCCGGGTCCGGAGGGGCGATGAACACCGAGTCGACCCAGTCGATCACGCTGGTGAAGTAGGCCTCCAGCTCGCCGATGCCCTTGTCGTGGCGGTGGGCGGCCATGTAGCCCTGGATGGTCTTGCCCTTCGAGGAGGACACCCAGCCCAGCGCGGTCTTGAGCACGTCCTGGCGCTTGGGGTCGCCCTTCACGAAGTGCGCCCACTTCTGCTGGAGGGCGTTCTGGGAGTTCGAGAACACCGCCTTGGCCGCGGTCACGAACGGGCCGGAGTAGATCGCGTTGTCGATCTCCTGCTGGTTCAGCGGGATGCCGACGAGGTTGATGGTCTCGAACCACTCCTTGATCTCGGGCTCGGTGCCGGAGCACACGTAGACGAGCAGCTCGGAGTCGAGGATCTTGTCGCGGTCCTCCTTGGCGAGCGAGGAGAACGTCTGCTCCTTGCTGTTGCGGATGATGGCGAACTTGCCGGTCACGAACCGGCCGATCGAGGTGATGCGCTGCTGGCCGTCGAGCACCTCCAGGCGCGGCCTGTCGACCGCGCCGGTGTCGACGAAGTAGAGCAGCCCGAGCGGGTAGCCCTTGAGCAGCGAGTCGATGACGGCCTGCTCCTTCTTGCCGCCCGCGTCGGCGTACAGGTAGTGCCGCTGGAACTCGGGCTGGATGACCAGACCGCCGTCGAGGCCGAACAGGCCCTTGCCCTCCAGCTCGTTGTAGACGAACCCCTTGGTGACCTCGGCCACCGTGTACTTCTTGAGGTCGGTGTCCATGGGTCAGCCCTTCTTCGGCTCGGGGTTGCGGTGGCGGATGAGGATGCGGTCGTAGGTCACGACGGGGCGGCCGTGGAAATCGTAGTAGCAGAGGTCCGGGTGGCCTTCGCTGATCTGGCCCTTCTGACCCGAGGCGTAGTAGTCGTCGACGAACTTCTGCGACATCCCGTGGGGGATGGTGTAGCGGTTCGTGCCGACGATCTCGAACTGGTCGGGGTTGTACTTGTCCAGGAAGGTGATCGGGACACCCATCACGCCCAGGTGATCAGAAGGGATCGCGTCGAGGTACGGGACCTCGATGGCCTCATAGTTGTCGTAGTTGAAGTAGTCAGAGGCCCCGTCAAGCTTCTTGAGCAGCTTCTTGTTGTACTTGAGGTTGTCGGCCATCGTCATGAGATACAGGGGCTCATGGCGGCGTCCGTGTTCGATGTTGGTGTACCACGAGATGTTGCGGAAGTGCACGAGCTGGGTACTGGCGTCGTAGACGCCCTGCGCATAGTCCGTCTTGGCTTCGTCCGGGACCCGGAAGTAGGCGTCACCTCGGGCGAACCCCTTGCCCAGCCACATCTGGTTGTCGCGGATGAGGGGGAAGATCTCCTTGTAGGTCGCGGCGTTCTTGCCACCGATGATCGAGAACTGGACTCCCCCCTCGACCAGCCATGCGATGAAGGGCCGAGCTAGAGAAAACGGTGGGTTCGTGATGACCATGTCCGCCTCGTCGCGCAGGGCGGTCACCTCGGCGGAGCGGAAGTCGCCGTCGCCTTCGAGGTACTCCCACTTGAGGTCGTCGATGTCCACCCTGCCGTCGCCGGAGATGTCGTCGGGCGTGAGGGTGAACACGCGACCTCGCTCAAGGGACTTGGCCTCGTCGTAGCCGTCGGCCTCGGTCTCGAACAGCGTCGGGGTGTAGAAGGCTGCTCCGGCGTTGCTGTTGGGCGCGTAGGAGGTCGAGATGAGCTTCTTCAGGCCGAAGTCGGCGAAGTGGAGGGCGAAGAACTTGGTGAAGTTGCTCCACTCGGGGTCGTCGCAGGGCAGGAGGATCGTCTTGCCCCGGAAGACGTCGGGGTCAAACTCCAGGTAGGCGTTCATCTCCCGCTCGATGTCTACCCACTGGGTGTAGAACTCATCTCGCTTTGCAGCCTTCGCTGCGTTCAGGTTCCTGTTCGCCATCAGCCCTGATCTCCCTCGTTCGCCGACGGAACAAGGCTATCGGGGAGGACTGACACGCTCGGGTCGCCGTCGGCTTGGGTCGAGCGGTCGGGGTGCTGCTCGTCGGCACGGGTGGCGTGGGCGTCGTGCGTGGACTGCTGCTCGGTGGAGCCGGCGTCGTGGAACTCGATGTCGACCGAGGCCGGGTTGAACCCCTTGCGGCCCTTGGGCTGCGGGTAGAGCGTCACCGTGGCCATGAGGTCGATCACCTGGCGGCGCAGCTCCAGCGAGCCCCCGCGGAACGCCTTGGGCGGGTCGTCGGCGTTGAGGATCGGCGCCAGCGCCCCGAGGTTGCCGACCAGGAGCCGCTGGGCCTCCAGCTCGTGGATGCGCGCCTCGGCGGCGTCGCGGACCCGCCTGAGGTCCCTGGCCTCGATCTCCTCGGCGTCGTAGTCGCGCTGGGCACGGATGATCTTGGCTCGCTGCTCGCTGATCGCGGCGTTGATCCCGAGCGTCTCGGGGCCGTCCTCGACCCGCTGCTTGCGGCGCAGCGCGTCGGGCTGGCCGAGCCTGGCCGCGACCATGTCGGTGACGTAGGCGTCGATCGCCGGGCCGGTCCTCATCACGTGGCCGGCGCACCTGTAGCCCCGCGTGGCCCCGGTGACCTTCTTGCCGCAGACGGAGCCGTCGACCTCGACCACCTCACCGCATCGGTAGAGGCCGCTGCCGAGGTGCTTGCGCTTGGTCGACCCCGAGGTGTTGGTGACCCTGTCGGCGTCGTCGAGGATCTCCTGGGCGCGCCACCACGTCTCGTCGTCGACGATGGCGTCCCACTTGCCGCGCACCGGCTCCCCGGCCTCGTCGCGGACGATCTGGGCGCGCCACGTCCGGCGACGGTTGCCGTCGGCGTGGTACTCCTTCGGGGTGTAGGTGCTCATCTGGGCGTAGCGCGGATTGCGGAGGATGCCGAGCACCGTCGAGGGCGACCACGGGCCGTCGGGCTTGATCCGCTTGGGGTCGAACTCGTACGGCTTGTTGTCCTTGGCCGCGCGCGCCCTGCGAGCGTCCTCCCGCTCGATCGAGACCAGGTGGGTGTGCTTCGGCCTCTTGGTGATGCCGGGGACCTCCTGGGTGCCGCTCAGGCCGCGTGCGAGCGAGCGCAGCGACTCCGGGGCCTCGGCGCGGGTGAAGGCGGCGTAGATCGCCCTCACCGCGTCGGCCTCGTCGGGGACGACGTCGCCGTTGACCCGGTAGCCGAGCGGCCTCATGCCCTTGGGGGCCTTGCCGAGCTGGGCGCGCTGCTTCTGGGCGCGGGACTGGCGCGCGGCCTTCCGCATCATCTCGGCGCGGGCCACCTGGACCTTGATCCCGGCGATGAGCAGGCCGTTCTCGTTGGTGAGATCGACGTCCCCCGACACGCTCTTGAGCAGGAGTCCACGGGTCTTGGCGGCGTCGATCCAGTCCTCCAGCTCCCGGGGCTGGCGGGTGAACCTGTCGAGGTCGTAGATCACGAGGGCGGTGAAGGCTCCCGCGAGGTAGTCGCGCACCATGTCGTCGTAGCGTTCGCGGACCTTGTTCGCGTAGGTGGCCGTCTTGCTCTGGTCAACGTAGGGGGGTTCGATGAGGGTCCAGCCCTCGCGCCTCGCAAGCTCCCGGCAGTCTTCGAGCTGGCGGTCGATGGCGAGGCCGTCGAACTCGCGGTCCTGGCTGATCCTCAAGTAGTAGGCGGCTCGACGGGGTCCGGTGGCGGGCTTCCTCATGCCCTCCAGACTACTTCTTAGACGTTAGTCCTGTCCTGAACTCGACGACGTCCCCATCGGCCATGACATAGTCCTTGCCCTCGAGGCGTACCTTTCCTGCCGCCTTGGCAGCCTGCTCGGACCCGGCGGCGACGAGGTCGTCGAACGACACGACCTGGGCCTTGATGAAGCCCTTCTGGAAGTCGGTGTGGATCACACCGGCGGCCTCGGGGGCGGTCGCGCCCTTCTTGATCGTCCAGGCGCGAGCCTCCTTGGGCCCCGCAGTCAGGTAGGACTGCAGCCCCAACGTGTCATAGCCCACGCGCGCCAGGACATCCAAGCCCGGTTCGTCGATGCCCATCTCGGCCAGGAACTCCCGCGCCTCGTCCGGCTCCATCTCGGCTAGCTCGGCCTCGATCTTGGCGTCCAGGAAGATGGCCTCGGCGGGCGCGACGACCTCGCGCATCTTCGCCTTCAGGTCCTCATCGGCCAGCTCATCGGTGTCGCAGTTGAACACATAGATGAACGGCTTCGCGGTCAGGAGGAACAGCTCGCGCAGGTGCTCGAGATCGAGCCCTGCGGCGTACACACCCTTGCCACCATTCAGCGTCTCCAGCGCCTCCTGCCAGGCGGCAAGCTTGGGCTGGGATTCCTTGCGAATCCGCGCTTCCTTCTCCATGCGCGGGATCGCCTTCTCCAGGGTCTGGATGTCGGCGAGCATCAGCTCGGTGGTGATCGTGTCGATGTCGTTGGCGGGGTTCACCTCGCCGTCGACGTGGGTCACATCGGGGTCGCGGAAGACGCGCGTGACCTGGCAGATCGCATCGGCCTCGCGGATGTTGGCGAGGAAGGCATTGCCCATGCCCTCACCCTGCGACGCGCCCTTCACGATGCCCGCGATGTCGACGAAGGACACGGTCGCCGGCAGCTGCTGCGCCGAGCCATAGATCTCGGCGAGCTTCTCCAGTCGCGGCTCGGGTACGCCGACGACACCGACGTTCGGCTCGATCGTTGCGAACGGATAGTTCGCCGCGAGCACGTCGTTGCGGGTCAGTGCGTTGAACAGGGTCGACTTGCCGGCGTTGGGGAGGCCGACGATTCCGATGGTGAGTGCCACGCCGGCCGAGTCTAGTGCAGCTTCAGCTGCCAGCAGCCCATCGTCGAAGTGGGGGCACTCCCATCTCCCGGTTGATCGCCAGCATCCAGTCGTTCTCGTCGGCATTCCACGTGTGGATTCGGCGTACGCCCGGTCGCGCGGCGGCGAGTTGGCGCAGATTCGCGGCTTTCACGCGCATGCCGAGCCGGTGTCCGCGGTGGTCTTTCCGGACGAGCGTGTCCTCCTGGTACGCCACCTCGGGCCGGTCCAGATCCGGACACTTCAGCAACGTATGCGCCGCCACCTCACCGGTCGCCTTCTCCACCGCGATCGTCCAGACCATCAGCCGACCCATCGCCAGCTCGACCGATTCGTCGCCCTGCACGCGGGCGGCATCCCAGACCTCCGGCTCCATGTCGATCTCCCCGAGCGGCACGTCCGTGCTCATCGCCACCCGCTGCACCGCCATCGCATCGAGCAGTTCCGGCGGTGTCGGGCCGAGCCAACTGACGATGTCGTACGCCTCCCCCGCGGCCGCCGCCGTCGCCTCGAGCTCCCCCGCTCGACCGAGCGACTCGGCGACCTGCAGCGTGCTCGCCACTTCGACCTGTTCGAGTTCGAACCCGCGGGCGGCGAACCACTCATTCCCAGCCGTACGCCTCAGCAGTCCCGCTCCGGTCTTCGGTCGCAGGCCGTCCTCGACGAGGCGGCTCGACGGGGTCCAAGTCACGACCGTGTCGCGACCGTCCCCGGCGTTCGCCTCCACCCCGGACCACAGCGCGTCCAGAAACGGGGCCGCCTCGACCTCGGGATCCAGCCGGAACTCGACCGAGATCATGTGCTGGTTGTCGGTCAGGGGAAACTCCACGCTCGCCAGACCTACACACCGATCGTCCTCGTGCGCGAGCACCATCACACGCCGCTGCCGCGCCTGGTCGGCGTACGTCGCCGCCAACTCCCGCGCCGAATAGGCAAAGTCGTCATGGCCCAACTCGGCGTACTCATCCGCCGCCCACACCGCCGCAGCGTCCACCGCCGCCTGCGAGGGCGACCCGGGCGTACCCAACGACGCATGCACACTCAACCGCATGCGACCACGCTCCCGCGCACGCCGAGCGGGGCGCAAGCGAGTTTCTAGGCGCCGGACCAGTACGCCAGGAGCGCGCGGGTCAGGTGATAGAGATCGTCGACACCGCACATTTCGCGAGCGGAGTGCATGCCGAGGACGGGTACGCCCACGTCGACGGTCGTGATGCCCATTCGGGTCGCAGTCAAGGGCCCGATCGTCGAGCCGCACGGGATGGCGTTGTTGGAGACGAAGGTCTGGGTGGGTACGCCGGCCACGGCACACGCGCGTCGCCACAACGTCTCGCCCACGGCATCGGACGCATAGCGCTGATTCGCGTTGATCTTGAGCAACGGACCCTCGTTGATCAGCGGGCGATTGACCGGGTCGTGCGAGCCGACATAGTTGGGATGGACCGCATGCCCGGCATCGGCGGAGATGCACGACGAACGCTGCAGCATCTGGTGATATTGCTCGTCGGTCGCGCCGAGCGCATTGGCCGTGCGCCACAGGACGTCCTCCAGCAGCGGCCCGCACGCCCCGGACCTCGAGTTGGACCCGACCTCCTCATGGTCGAACGCCGCCATGACCGCGATGTGGCCATCGGTGTCATCGACGTTGAGCAGCGCGATCACGGACGAGTGGACCGAGCTGAGGTTGTCGATCTTGGTGCAGGCCAGGAATTCGTCGTCGGCGCCGAACAGCTTCGGCCGGGCGGTGTCGAACGCGAACAGGTCATGACCGGCCACGTCGTCGGCCGTCAACTCTCCTCCATCGTCGTGCTCGACGAACGACATCACGAGATCGAGGACGCGCAGGTCGGGCCGGCGTACGGAAAAGATCGGCTGTAGGTGCGCCTGACGATCGAGCTTGAGGCCCTCCTCATTGACGCTGCGATTGAGGTGGATCGCGAGCTGCGGAATGCGCATCACAGCGTCGGTCGAGACCAGGATCTGCTCACCCTTGGGGGTGACCACCCGGCCGGCGATGCCGAGCTCACGATCGGTCCACGAACCGAGCAGCGGCCCGCCATAGATCTCCACGCCGACCTGTTGCCAGCCCGCGGCTCCATAGGTGGGGTCGGGCTTGAGCTTGAACCCGGGCGAATCGGTGTGGGAGCCGACGATGCGGAATCCGGAACCCACGCCCGCGTTCGCGGGCACCCACCAGGCCATGATCGCGCCATCACGAATCAGGTAGTGCCCACCCGGGCTCGCGTCCCAGTCCGCCGTCTCGTCCTGCTCGGTCCAGCCTGCCTCGGCCAGCAAGCGCGCGACCTCGGCGGCCGCGTGGTACGAGCTGGGCGACGCCTGGATGAACGCGGCGAAGTCTGCGACGTGACTGGGAGCTTCGGCATGGGGCATAGGACCATCCAACCACCGGGACAGCCCCACTGATAAGGCCCCCCGCGCCCGGATTGGCCATAATCGGTGCACAAGATCGAGGAGGTGTGAGATGGGGCTCGGACACGACCACGGGCACAGCCATGACCATGGACACGGACATGGACATGGACACAGCCATGGACATGGACATGGACACAGCCATGGCATCGGGCATGACCATGGCGCCGGCGCCAACCGCACCCGGCTCGCCATCGCCTTCGGGCTGACCGCAACAATCCTGGTCGCCGAGGTGATCATGGCGCTGGTCACCGGGAGCCTCGCGCTGCTGGTCGACGCCGCCCACATGCTGACCGACACGGCAGGCCTCGGCATCGCACTCTTTGCAGCGACCCTCATGGCCCGCCCACCGACGAGTCGGCGCACGTGGGGCTTTGCCCGCATCGAAGTCCTTGCTGCGGGAGCTCAGGCCACGATTCTCCTGGCCGTGGGCATCTTCGCGTTCGTGGAGGGCGTACGCCGACTGATCACCCCCGCCGATGTCGAGGGCACCGGGATGCTCATCATGGGCATCGTCGGCCTCATCGCCAATGTCATCGCGATCTTCGTGCTGGTCGGCGGCCGCAACAACAACCTCAACATGCGGGCAGCCTTCCTCGAGGTCGTCAATGACGCACTCGGATCAGTGGCCGTGATCATCGGCGCGGTCGTGATCTTCTTCACCGGCTGGACCCGCGCCGACGCGATCGCCGGCATCCTGATCGCCGCGCTCATCGCGCCGCGCGCCGCGCGAATCCTCCGCGAGGCCGGATCCGTGTTGTTGGAGACGGTGCCCCGGGGGCTTGATCTCGAAGAGGTACGCCGACATCTCGAGGAGATGCCCCACGTCATCGCTGTGCACGACCTGCACGCCTCCCGCATCGGCACGAGCCTGCCGATCCTCACCGCACATGTTGTTGTCGAGGAGGAGTGCTTCACCCGGGGCTGCAATCCCGAACTGCTGGATGAACTCCAGACCTGCGTCGCCGAACACTTCGCGGTGTCGATCGAGCACTCCACGTTCCAGATCGAGCCGCCCAACCATCGACATCACGAGACCGGCGTCCACCACTGACGCCTCGTCCGAGCTTTCAGTCGGGTACGCCAGGCCGCTTCGCAGTGAGGAACTTGGAGATCATCGGACCGAAGCGATCGGGATCGAGCAGCGCTTCGAGATGGCCGCCCTCGTGCGTATAGAGCCGACCAGCGGGGATCTGATCCGCCAGCATCCTCGCGTTCAGCATCGGCACCATCGGATCGTCGGTGCCGGCCAGAATCATCGTGGGCTGATAGATGAACCGCACCATCGGCAGAGTGGTCCAGGTCATCGCCGCGAGAAGCTGCAGCATCAGGCCCTGGGCATGCGATTCGAGATCCGCCTTGAGGAGCTGCCGCACGTCCTCGGCCCGCTGACGCGCCAGACCACCGTAGATGTCACCGATCGCCTTGTCGTCGGTGTGTGAGATCTGGGCCATGAGCGGGTTCATCATCATCGCCATCGACTGCATGCTGCCGGGCACCGACATCACGCCGGTGTTGGATGACAGCAGGACCAGCCGGCGCACTCGACGCGGTGACTGCAGCGCGATCTGCTGCGCAACGACGCCACCCCACGAATAGCCCACCACGTCAACCGGGTCTCGCCGACCGAGCTTGTCGAGGATGGCCACGACGCCGGCGGCGACCGCGGGAATGCCATAGGGAATGCCCCACGACCACGATCCGCCGATCCCGGGGGGATCGAATCGGATGATTTCCAGAGACGGATCCATCTTGTCGACCAGACCGTCGAGGGTGTCGAGCCGGGTGGCAATCCCGTTGACGATGACCACCGTCCGCACGTCCGGCCCCTGCCCGGGCCGGATGACCACGCGGATCTTGTGACCAAGCACAGCCACCTTGAGTTCTTCGGTCTGCATTGTTATTGCCACCTCGTTACCCCCTGACCATTCAGGGTACCGATTCGCCCTTCCCCTTGCAGGCAAGGCTGAAAGTCCACACATACTCCTATCCCGCAAACCTCCGCAACACGGGCTCCGAGAACTCCCCCACGCGCGTCGCGCCGAAAAATGTCAGACGGCTCCGGCAGAGTCGTGGACATGGACGCCTCGACTGTGACAACCCTGCTGTTCAGCCTCGTGATCGGCCTCGCTATGGGCACGGTGATCGCGTGGCTGGTGATGCGCGCACGAGCCGAGTCGACGGGTGCCCACAACGAGGCCGATGCGGAGCGCGCACGGGCAGAGCTGGCCGATGCCCGCGCCCAGGCAGCCGATGCTCGGGCCCAGGCGGCCGATGCGCGCTCCGAAACGGCGCAGGTGCGCAGTGAATCGGCCCGCCTGGCTGCCGACCTCGCCCAGCGTGACACCGTCGCTGCCGAGGCCCGCAGCGCGGTGGCCGAGGCGCAGGCCGAAGCCGCCGAGGTCGGGGCCCGGTTGGCAGCTGCGACGGCCGAACGCGATGCCGCCCTCGAGCGCGCCGCCCAACTGGCCGCCGATCGCGACGGCCTGGTGAAGGAGTTCAAGGTGCTGTCGAGCGAGACGCTCGAGCGCCAGGGCAAGGCTGTCGATGCGGCGACGGCGCAACGGCTCGAGCAGACGAAGGAGGCGCTCCTGCCGCTGACCAACCTGATGGGGGCATTCTCCGATCGGCTGACCGCGATCGAGAAGGAACGGGTCGAGATGGCCACCGATCTGCGCAACCATGTGCGCGCGGTCCAGAACACCGGTGAACACCTGCGACGGGAAACCCATGCTCTCGCGACTGCGCTGCGCAAGCCCCAGGTCCGCGGTCACTGGGGTGAGGTGCAACTGAAGCGGGTGGCGGAGTACGCCGGGATGGTCGACCGCTGCGATTTCGACCTGCAGGCGACCGAGCGCACGAGCGCGGACCGCACGATCCGGCCCGATATGCGCGTGAATCTGTCGGACGGGAAATATCTCTTCGTCGATGCCAAGGTGCCACTGTCGGCCTTCCTCGAAGCCCACGAGACCGAGGATGAGCGGACCCGTGACGAGAAGCTCGCCCTGTTCGGGCGCAACGTCAGGACCCACGTCGAGCAACTGTCCGGCAAGCAGTATTGGAAGGCCGACGCTGGCACGCCCGAGTTCGTCGTGCTGTTCCTGCCCAATGAGCAGTTCCTGTTCGCAGCGTCCGAGATCATCCCGGATCTGCACGAATTCGCCGCCAAGCGTGACATCGTCATCGCGACCCCCAACACGTTGATCGCGCTGCTGCGGGCCGTCGCCTATGGCTGGAAGCAGGCCGCTCTCGCCGAGAGCGCCGCCGAGGTGTTCCAGTTGGGCCGGGAGCTCTATGACCGGATCGGCGTCATGGGCGGCCACGTCGACAAGACCGGGCGGTCGCTGACTGCGGCGATCAAGGCCTACAACCAGATGGTGGGGTCGCTCGAGACCCGCGTGTTGCCGACAGCCCGCCGGTTCCAGGATCTGAAGGTCACCGACGCCGAGCTGAAGTCGCCACGCCCTGTCGAGGAGACCGCCCGCATCCTCACGGCCGCGGAGTTGGTGGAGGACGCCACCCAGGTCGAGCCGATGATCGGGCGCACGCGCCGGAAGACCCCGGCGGCGCTTCCCGAACAGGCCGAGCTCACCCGCGGGGAGCCCGACCTGATGGAGTGGGCGGAGCAGCCGGCCGACTCACCGAACCGACGCCGCAGCCAGGGCGCCTAGAACACGGGCAGAATGTGCCTGTGAATCGACCGACGACCGCCGACATTGCCGCGGCAGCCACTCGCCTCAAGGGTGTGCTGACCGAGACGCCCCTCCAGCTCAACGCCCGGCTCAGCGAGCGCAGTGGCGCGGAGGTCTATCTGAAGCGGGAAGACCTGTCACCCGTGCGGTCCTACAAGCTGCGGGGGGCCTACAACCTGATCAGCCAGCTCGGCGAGGCCGAGCGCGCGGCCGGTGTTATCTGTGCATCGGCCGGGAATCACGGACAGGGCGTGGCTTACTCCTGCGCGAGGCTCGGCATCCAGGGACGCGTCTTCGTCCCGTCGACGACGCCACGCCAGAAGCGCGACCGGATGCGCCAACTCGGCGGCGAATACGTCCGGCTCGTCGTGACCGGTGACACCTATGACGAAGCTGCGCAGGCCGCCTATGAAGAGGCCTGGGAGACCGGTGCCGCGATGGTGCCGGCGTTCGACGATCCGCGCACGATCGCCGGGCAGGGGACGCTGGCTCCCGAGATCGTACGCCAGCTCGGTGGTGCTCCGGACGTCCTCGTCGTGCCGGTCGGCGGCGGCGGGATGCTGGCCGGGTGCCTGACCTGGATGGCCACCCACCACCCCGACACCAAGGTCATCGCGGCCGAGCCGGCCGGGGCCGCCAACCTGTTGGCGTCGCTCAAGGCCGGTCGGCCGGTTCCGCTCGAGACCATCGACACGTTCGTCGACGGCGCGGCCGTACGCCAGGCCGGCGAGCTCACGCATGCCATCGCGGCCGAGCACGACGTCGAGGTCGTCACCGTGCCGGAGGGGCAGATCTGCAGCGAGATGCTGGAGCTGTATCAGACCGATGGCGTGATCGCCGAGCCCGCCGGAGCGCTGGCACCGGCCAGCCTGGGTATCCAGGTCCAGCTCGAACCGGGTATGAAGGTGGTCGCGATCCTGTCGGGCGGCAACAACGACGTATCGCGCTACAACGAGATCGTCGAGCGCTCGCTCGTGCACGAGGGGCGCAAGCACTACTTCCTCGTGAACTTCCCCCAGGAGCCCGGCGCACTGCGTCGCTTCCTCGACGAGGTCCTCGGGCCGGAGGACGACATCACCCTGTTCGAATATGTGAAACGATCCAATCGCGAGCTCGGGCCCGCGCTGGTAGGTGTGGAGCTCGGACATCCGGACGACCTCGCGGGGCTGCTCCAGCGCATGGACCGCTCCCCCATGACTGTCGATCCCGTCCTGCCCGACAGCCCGTTCTATCGCTTCCTGGTCTGAGACCATCGCCACGAAAGGACTCCGCATGCGCATCGCGCTGGCCCAGATCTGCGCGACCCGGGAGGTCGAGGACAACCTGGAGCAGGTGCGGACGCGGGTCGCGGAGGCGGCGAAGGGCGGAGCTCGGCTGGTGGTCTTCCCGGAGGCCACCATGCGCGCCTTCGGCCACAACCTCGATTCGATCGCCGAGCCCGTCGACGGCCCCTTCGCGCAGGCCATCGCAGACCTGGCCCGGACCCACGACCTGACCGTGGCCGTGGGCCTGTTCACGCCCGGGGGCTCCACTGAATCCGATCGCCCAAAGGTCCGCAACACGCTTCTGGTGGCGCAGCCGGATGGCGTACGCCATTACGACAAGATCCATCTCTACGACGCGTTCGGGTTCGCCGAATCCGACACAGTCGAGGCCGGCGCCGAGGAGCTCCGCGTCATGGTCGACGGCGTCAGCATCGGCATGACGATCTGTTACGACATCCGCTTCCCACAACTGTTCATCAACCACGCCCGCGCGGGCGCCCAGGTGATCGTCGTCGCCGCCTCCTGGGGCGCCGGCCCCGAGAAGATCGAGCAATGGCAACTCCTCGCCCGAGCACGGGCGCTCGACTCGACCTCGTGGGTCCTCGCCTGCGGACAGGCCGACCCCCAGTCGGCCGGGGTGGAGGCCAAGCAGGGCGCACCCACCGGAGTCGGGCACTCCCTGGTGGTCTCCCCCACAGGCCGCGTGATCGCCTCCGCCGGCGCAGCACCCCAGCTCCTCCTTGCCGACCTCGATCTCGACCTGGTCGCGCAGACTCGGCGTACTCTCCCCGTCCTCGACAACGCGAGGCTGAGCTGACGTGCGCAGCTGGCTGATCCTGGGAATGGGCATCGCGGTGTACGCCGCGGCCATCACCCACCGCACGTCTCTCGGCGTCGCCGCCCCGCAGGCGGCCGAGCAGTTCGGCACCACCGCGAGCGTCATCGCTCTGTTCGTGGTGTTGCAGGTCGGGGTCTATGCGTTCATGCAGGTCCCGGCAGGCGTACTCGTCGACCGCTTCGGATCCCGTCGCATGCTCACCGCCGGCGCGGCCCTGATGGCGATCGGGCAGCTGTTGCTGGCGATGTCCGACTCCGTCCCCCTGGCCGTGGTCGCGCGGATGATCACGGGCGCCGCCGATGCGGCCTGCTTCATCTCGGCGCTGCGGCTGATCCCGGCCTGGTTCCCGGCCAAGCGCATCCCGCTGCTGACCCAGGTGACCGGCAGCGTGGGCCAGCTCGGTCAGGTCATCAGCGCGGTGCCGTTCGTCTGGGTGCTCCATAACTTCGGGTGGTCACGGGCGTTCCTGACTCTGGCGATCGGCGGCCTGGTCATTGCCGCTGCCGCCTTCCTCCTCATTCGCGACAGCCCGAAGGGACACGTCCGTCGCGATACCCAGATCGCCGAACGATTCTTCTCACAGCTCGTCCAGGTGGTCCGCGAACCCGGCACCCGGCTCGGCATGTTCGAACACGCGCTGTCGTGCTTCGGAGCCCTGTCGTTCGGCCTGATGTGGGGCTTCCCCTACCTGCTCGAGGGTGAAGGGCTCTCCCCAGCCGCCGCCGGCGCCCTGTTCACGGTCATGGTCATCGGCTCGATCATCGCCGCGCCCATCATCGGCCAGCTCACGCGCCGCCACCCGATGCGCCGCAGCACGCTGGCGATGCTCGTCTCGCTGGCCGGGATCGTGCCCTGGCTGGTGATCTTCGCCTGGCCCGGCCCGGCCCCGATGTGGCTGCTGGTCGTCCTGGTCCTGGGTCTCTCCGTCGCCGGCCCCGGATCCGGTATCGGCCTCGACCACGGCCGCACGTTCAACCCACCCCAGCGCATGGGCACCGCCAGCGGTCTCGTCGTCATGACCGGGTTCACGTTCGTGCTGATCGCCGTCCTGTTCATCGGCGTCGCCCTGGACCTCGCCACGGGCGGGCAGACTCCGACCCTCGGCGACTATCGCCTCGCCATGGCCGCCCAGATCCCGCTCTGGATCTTCTGCTGGATCATGCTGCTCGTCTCCCGCCAGCAGACCCGCAAGACGCATTCCATGACCATCCCGTCCTGGGGTGAGGTCTGGCGCCGCGAGCGCGATCGGCGCCGGGGCGCCTGAGGCGTACCCCGAAGAAGGCAGCCCCAGTCTCCCTGGCTGTCTCCGCCGGTCGATGCTCGGTGGCTGACTGCGACACCCCGAGTGTGCCTGCCTGATGTGCCGTATGGCACGACTTCAGACAGGGCGCCCGGTGTCGAGACGCAAGTTGTGCCATGTGGCACGACGACGATCCGCTGCCGGCGCGTCGGATGCGAGTGGAGTACGCCCGGGGACCGGTCCTTGGGCACAAGGCGACGGGAACGCCCGATCCCTCTTCCGACCGTGGATGGGACTGGCCGCCGAACGATCACTCAACCCACGTGCCGATGGGCACCGCCAGGAACGTGATCGTGAGACTGGTTGGGCGGGAGAGGGATCGGGCGTGTAGTCGCCGAACCCGACCGCAAACCGCGTACGCCTAACCCCGCCCGATGAACGGCATCCCGGCGGCCATGACCATGAGCTCCGGCACGGCGATGTCATGCGGCAGATCCACCACGTTGGCGACCAACCGCGCTACGTGATCCGGGTCGAAGGTGGGCTCGGCCTTCCGCGACCCATCCGCCTGCAGGGCATCGACGAAGGCCCCGGTCATGGCGGTGGCCGCATTGCCGATATCGAGCCGGGTCGCGGTGATGTTGTAGGGCCGGCCATCGAGCAGGATCGACCTCGTCAGCCCGGCGATGGCGTGCTTGGTCGTGGTGTACGCCAGCGACTTGGGCCGCGGCACATGCGCCGAGATGGACGCATTGTTGATGATCCGGCCACCCTCGCCAACGGATTTCATCAACCGGAAGGCCTCCCGCGCACACCAGACGGACCCGGACACGTTGACCGCCCAGGCCGAATTCCAGCTGTCGTCGGTGATGGTCTCGATGCTCGCGGGCGGCGGGAACACACCGGCGTTGTTGAACAACACATCCAACCGTCCCGGACCCGCCGCGATCTGCGCGAACAGGTCGCGCACGGCATCGGGATCGGTCACGTCGGCCTGGATGCAGACCGCGTTGGCGTACCCCTCCGCCGTCTCCTCCAGCGTCTTCCTGTGCCTTCCGACCAGGACCAGCCGATGATCACGGGCCAACAGTTCTCGCGCAACGGAGCGGCCGATCCCCGAGCCACCGCCGGTGACAAGCACCACCCGCGGCGGGATCGCCCGGGTCGCGCCACTCACCGCCGGGCCGCTTTCGTGCCGACGGCCTTGCGGAGCTCCGGCGGAAGGGCGAAGGTCAGGTTCTCGTCGGTGAGGCGTTCCTCGGCCACATCGTTGAAGCCCTCCCCGGCCAGCATCGCAAGGACGCCCTCGACCAGCACCTCCGGCACGGACGCCCCCGAGGTCACGCCGACGGTCCCGACGCCCTCGAGCCACGCCGGATTGACCTCGCTGGCGTGGTCGACGCGATAGGCGGCCTTGGCTCCGGCCTCCAGAGCCACCTCGACGAGGCGTACGGAGTTGGACGAGTTCGCCGACCCGACGACGATCATGAGGTCGGAGTGGCTGGCGATCTGCTTCACCGCGGCCTGGCGGTTGGTGGTCGCATAACAGATGTCGTCCGACGGCGGATCGATGAGGTTGGGGAACCGCTCCTTGAGACGGCGCACGATCTGCATGGTTTCGTCGACGCTCAGCGTGGTCTGCGACAGCCAGGCGACCCGATCGGGATCATCGACCTGCACGGTCTCGGCATCGGCCGGCGACTGGACGAGGATCGTCCGATCAGGGGCCTCGCCCGCGGTGCCCTCGACCTCCTCGTGGCCCTCGTGACCGATGAGGAGGATGGTGAGGTCTTCCTTGGCGTACCTCTTCGCCTCGTTGTGCACCTTCGTCACCAGCGGACAGGTCGCATCGATCGTCTGCAGTCGCCGGTGCTTCGCCTCGGCATGCACCATCGGTGAGACGCCGTGGGCGGAGAACACCGTGATCGCGCCCTCGGGCACCTCGTCGAGTTCCTCGACGAACACCGCCCCACGATCGCTCAGCGTCTCCACCACGTGCTTGTTGTGGACGATCTGCTTGCGGACATAGACCGGCGCGCCATAGTGCTCGAGCGCCTTCTCCACCGTGATCACCGCGCGATCGACTCCCGCGCAATAACCGCGCGGCGCAGCAACCAGGACTCGCTTACCCGTTTCGGACATGCCGCCCAGTGTAGGAGGAAGAAACTGTCGGCCCCTCACCCTAGGGTTGTGGCCGTGGCTATCGAATCCTCCCCCGAGGCCCCGCAACCGCTGGGGCGCATCGTCAACGCCGTCCGCGTCTGGGTCGAGCGGTGCGGTCAGGTCTGGGTCGAGGGCCAGGTGATCGCGATCAAGCGCCGGCCGGGAATGCTGCATTTCATGACGGTTCGGGATCGGTACGCCGAGGTGTCGGCCTCCGTGTCCGTCCCGGCTGAGGTCCTCGAAGCCTCCGGCGTGACGGAGGGCATGACGGTGACCGCGCTGCTCTCCCCGCGCGTGTTCGAGAAGAACTCGAGCCTGTCGTTCGCGTGCCACGACCTCCGCCCCTCCGGCGAGGGCCGACTGCTCGCGCAGCTCGAGCAACGCAAGCACAAGCTGCAGGCCGAGGGCCTGTTCGAGCGTTCGCTGAAGAAGCGACTGCCGCTCCTGCCGACTGCTATCGGGCTCATCACGGGCGCGGGGTCGGCGGCGGAGCGGGACGTGGTGGAGAACGTACGCCAGCGCTGGCCTGGTGCTGTCCTCGAGATCCGCCACACGTTGGTCCAGGGACCGCAGGCGGCCGAACAGGTCATGGGCGCGCTGACCGAACTCGATGCGCATCCACGCGTCCAGGTGATCATCATCGCCCGCGGGGGCGGCTCGCTCGAGGACCTGCTCCCGTTCTCCGACGAAGGTCTCGCGCGCGCGGTGTTCGCGGCGACGACCCCGGTGATCAGCGCGATCGGCCACGAGACCGACCTGCCGATCCTCGACCTCGTCGCCGACCTTCGGGCCTCGACGCCCACCGATGCCGCCAAGCGGGTCGTGCCCGACGTCGGGGAGGAATATGCGCTGATCGGTGAAGCTCGTGCCCGCCTCCGCCGCGCCGTGGTCACGACCATCGACCGCGAACAACACGGCCTCACCCAGCTCCGCAATCGGCCCAGCCTGACCGACCCGCTCTACGCCTTCGCGCTGCGTCACCGCGAGATCGACGATCTCCGCCACCGCGCCGGCCGAGCTCTCCAGTCCCGGCTCGAACGCGAGACAACGGGCGTACGCCATGCACTGGAGCGCATCCGCGCCATGTCGCCCAAACAGACCCTCGAGCGGGGCTATGCGATCCTGCTCGACGGCGAGGGGCAGGCGATTTCGTCGGTACGCCGGGTCGACGCGGGCGACGGCCTCCACGCCCGGCTCGCCGATGGCCAGCTCGTGCTGGAGGTCCATGAAGTCACCGATGCCGACGGCAACTCCCTGGAGTTCGAAGAGGCCCCTGATGAGTTCGGTGAAGACTGAGATGAGTTCGGAGAAGACTGAGATGAGTGAAGAACCCAGCTATGAGGCCGCCCGTGACGAGCTGATCCAGATCGTCAAGAAGTTGGAGGCCGGCGGCGCCACGCTCGCCGAGTCGATGCAGCTCTGGGAGCGCGGCGAGAAACTGGCCGAGGTCTGCCAGCGATGGCTCGACGGCGCCCGCGCCCGCATCGACCAGGCGCGACAACAGGAGCAGCAGGGCGAGGGCCAGGCCCAGCAGCCCGGGTCGGGAGCATCACAGGCATGACCTGGTCTGCGGTGATCTTCGACCTCGATGGGACGATCCTCGACTCGGCGCCCATCATCTGTGCGGCCATGGCGCAGGCCACGACCGAGTTCGGCCACCCCCGCAAGCCCGAGGTGTTCCGGCCCTACATCGGGCCGCCGCCCTGGCATACGTTCGCCGAGGTCACGGGCGAATCGGAGGAGTTCGTGGAACGCCTCGTGCCGCACTATCGCGCCATCTATGACGCGATGATGGCCGAGACGCCGGCATTCGAGGGGGTTCCCGAGGTGATCCGAACCCTCGCCGCCGCTGGCATCCCGATGGCCGTCGCCACGTCCAAGCTCCGCTCGGCAGCGATCAGCCTGCTCGAGCTCCACGGCCTGGCCGATGTGTTCGTCACCATCCAGGGTGCCGGCGCCGACGCGGGCAGTGCGGACAAGGCCCGTGTCATCGGCACGGCGCTCGACGATCTCCGCGCCGCCGGCGTCGACGTCACTGAGCCCGTCATGATCGGCGACCGCTCCCACGACGTGCATGGCGCGGCCAGGTTCGGGATTCCGACGATCCTGGTGGCCTGGGGGTACGCCCAGCCAGGCGAGGAAGCCGACGCGCTCACCGTGGCGGAGACCCCCGCCGACCTGGCCGACCTGCTGACCAGCGAATCGGCGACTCAGGCCGCCCCGAATCGCCTGCGATAGTCGAGCGGCGCCAGGCCCGTGGCCCGGCGGAAGTGTTGGCGCAGGACCGCAGCGGACCCGAAGCCGACGGCCCCGGCGACCTGCTCGATTGGCAGTTCGGTTTCCTCCAGGAGCCGGCGGGCCTCCAGCACGCGCTGCCCCAACAACCACTGGTGCGGCGTACTCCCCACCTCGGCGACGAACCGCCGCGCGAACGTGCGCGCACTCATCGCGGCCCGGGCCGCAAGCGACTCGACCGTGTGGTCCTCGGCCAGGTGACCGAGCACCCAGTCCAGCAGCGGCGCCAGGGCATCGGCCCGATGCTCGGGCAGCGGCACTTCGACGAACTGTTGCTGCCCTCCATCACGTTGCGGCGGCACGACCATGCGCCGGGCGATGCGGGTCGCGATGTCGGCGCCCAGCTCGCGCCGCACGAGGTGAAGGCAGGCGTCGATCCCCGCCGCGGTGCCCGCGCTGGTAATGATCCGGTCCTCGTCGACGAAGAGCCGATTCACCTCCCACCGCACCTGCGGATAAAGCCTCACGAGCTCGTCGTGGTGGAACCAATGACTCGTCGCCGCGCGGCCCTCGAGCAGGCCCGTCTCGGCGAGGACATAGGCGCCGGAGCAGACGGTCAGGAGCGTGGCCCCTGCGGCGTACGCTCTGCGCACGACGTCCAGCACCTCGGGCGAGAACTCCCGACTCGACGTGGCCGGGATGACCACGAGATCGGCGCCCTTCACCCCGGACAGATCGTGATCCGCGACGATCCGTGTGGCCGCGGTCGCATTCGTCGACAGCGGGCGGCTCGGATCCTCGGCGCAGACCCGGAAGTCGATCAGCTAGATCCCCTGAGCCGAGCGATCCAGACCGAACACCTCGACAGCGACACCGAACTCGAACACCGCCACCGGTTCGATCAGGAGCACCGCCACACTGCGCAACGCCATATCGGCACCTCTCCGACGAGAACCATGATGGCAGGAACCATACGCACAACGTCATCCTTGCCACTCGTGGCAGGAAGTCTACTGACGAATGATTCATGCCATGACTGGATTCGTGATCTTCCTGACCCTCATTGCCCTCATCGTCACCACGCTCGAATGGCAGCACCGGCGCTGGCTCCGCTCCGGCGCGGTGGCCGACCCTCCGGCCCGCCGCCGGGCTCAATCACGCAGGTCTGTCAGGACGCCTTCAGCGTCTGGGCGAACTCGCCGAGCTGCGGGAACCCCGTGTCAGCAGTCACCAGCGTGACGGTCGGATCGGCACGCAGGACGAGCGAACGGGTGCGACCGTCCAGCGACTCCCAGGTTTCCCAGACGCGGCCCGCAACATCCTGTTCGCCGACCTGCCGGCCCTCTCGCGTGATCTCGCGGACGAACGTCTCGAGTTGGTCGTCGCCCTGGTTCACCTCGAAATAGACGCGTTCCTTGTCGGGCGAGAGGAACCCCACGCGCCAGTGGTTGCGCGGCGAGCCACCGCCCCCGGTCATGATGTCGCCCACCTTGAGGAAGCTCGCGCGGCTGGCGGTCCAGGCATAGCCCCCCTCCTCGGGCAGGCCCTCCGGCGCCTCGACCGGCCAGTCGACCGTCGAGCGCGCCTCGGCGAGCACGGGCCGCCAGTCGACCTCCTCGACCGGATAGTCGTCGAGGTTGTTCGTGAGCAGCCACATGATCAGCGCCACCGGGATGATGATGATCGCCATCGAGCGAACCATGTCCAGTGCCGATGCCCGCCGCTGCTTGTCTGCCACCGACACATCCTCACATCACACCGGGGGCGGGACGAAATCTGCAGCCCGGGCGGAACGGAGCCGGACCTCTGCCCGGATGATGCTCTCCTCATCTTCGGCTCATGGATCGCTCATGATCACCTCCTAGCGTCTTTTCCAACAGCCCAAGGAAAAGCGAGGAAGCCATGTTGGTTGTCAGCCTGGCGGCAGGCGTACTCTCCCTGCTGCTGGCCGCGGCGGCCGCCGCCCGGACCGGCCGCGATCTGATTGTCCGCCGCTACCGCCGTGGTCGCACCGTGCGACGCGTGCTGGTGGCGGTCTATGCCACGCTCGGGCTCGGCCTGCTCGGGCATGCCCTCATTCCCCACCCCGAGACCCCGCACGTCGCCGAAGCCGTCATCATCGCTGTGCTGATGGCCCTGGGCGTGACGATCGCGCTCATGCCCCACTTCCGGATCTCGACGCCGGCCGCTTCCACACCGAGGCGCGTCCTGGCCATCGGCGCCCATCCCGACGATCTCGAGATCGCGTGCGGCGCAAGCCTCGCGCGCCTGGTCGACGCGGGCCACGACGTGCATGCCCTGGTGATGAGCCACGGCGCGGTCGGCGGCGACCCGACCCGACGCCCGGGCGAGGCGCTCTCCGGCGCCCGCTTCCTCGGCCTCGCCTCCGTGACCGTGCACGACCTGCCCGACACCAACCTCGCTCTGACCGAGAACCAGATGATCGGCCACATCGAGGATGCCATCCGGCGAATCCGGCCCCACATCGTTCTGACCCATTCCGACCACGACCAGCACCAGGATCACCACGCGGTCCATCTCGCCACCCTGCGCGCCGCCCGCAACCACCATTCGATCCTGTGCTTCGAGTCCCCGTCGACGACCCGGCAGTTCAATCCGGACGTGTTCCTGGAGGTCGACGACTACACCGACATCAAGGTCGAGGCGGTGCTCGCGCATCGCGACCAGTCCGGCAAGCCCTACATGACCCCGTCCGTCCTTACCTCCACCACCCGATTCCGTGGCCGACAGGCCAAGAGCACCCACGCCGAGGCATTCGAGGCCGTGCGGCTGCTCGTCAACGAGACAGGAGTGCTCTGATGGCCCGCATCCTCATCACCGGCGCGGGCGGTCCCGCCGGGCTCGCCCTCGCCCGGCAGCTCACCGACCATGAGGTCATCGGGGTGGACATGGCCGATCTGCACAGGACCCCCGCCGCCGAGCTGTTCCACGAGACCCACCGGTGCCCGGCCGCCGATGACCCGGCCCTGGTCCTGGTCCTGACTGCGCTCGTCCGCCGACGCCGCGTCGACCTGGTCATCCCGACCGTGCAGGACGAGCTGCCGATCATGGCCGCCAGCGCCTCCCTCCTCGGCGCCCCCGTCGTCACCTCGCCCACGCAGGGCGTGATGCTCGCGCACGACAAGCTGTTCACGATGGCCGCGCTCGGGCGGGCCGGCGTACCCATTCCCCGCACCCTGCCCGCCGACGACCTCCCGGCGCGGCGGAGCGTGCGCTATCCGCTCGTGCTCAAACCCCGCGTCTCCCGGGGCGGGCGTGGGGTCGTCGTGGTCGAGAACCGACGCGATCTCGTCGCGCTGCACGCCCGGGGCCTTGGTCCCGGCAGCATCCTGCAGGAGTTCGCGCCGGGCACGGAATATGCCGTGCAGGTCTATCGCCAACCCGCCGCCGCCTGGGAGTGCGTCGTGCTGGAGAAGGCCCGGCTCAAGCAGGGCACGGTCGGGAACGCGGCCGCCGTGCATCGCTGTCCCCCGGGCGCCGAACTCGATGTGGCTTCCGTGGCGCTGTCCGCGGTCGAGGCGCTCGACCTGCGGGGCCCGGTCGACCTGGACGTACGCCGGCTCGCCACGGGCCAACCGGTCGTGCTGGAGGTCAACGCGCGGTTCGGCGCCCAGTCGGAGCGTGCCCCGGAGTTGCTGGAGCGCGTCCTCGCGCGCCACCTCACCCGCAGACGGTCCGAGGTCGCCTGACATGGATCCGCTGACCTGGGTGCTCACCCTGCGCCTGTTCGTGCTGACGGCCATCCGGATCCTCCTCATCCCCCTCGCCCTCGTCTTCGAGTGGCGGGCCCGTCGCCGGACCCGTGTCGGCGACCTCGGGCTGCTGCCCCGCGCCGGGGAACCGGCGCCGCTGGTCAGCATCGTGGTGCCGGCGTACAACGAGGAGAAGGTCATCTCCGGTTGCCTCGGCTCGATCCTCGGCTGCGGCTATCCGAATCTCGAGGTGATCGTCGTCGACGACGGTTCGCGCGACCGGACGCTGCCCTATCTCGCCCGGCTGGTACGCCATCAGCCCCGCGTCACCCTCGTCAGCCAGGCCAACGCCGGCAAGGGTGCGGCCCTCAACAACGGGATCGGCCGGGCCCGCGGCGAGATCATCATGCTGGTCGACGCCGACGGCCAGTTCGGGCCGACGACGATCCCGGAGATGCTGCGCGCTTTCGACGACGACCGGGTCGGCGCCGTGTGCGGGTCCGATCGCCCGCTCAACCTGGACCGCCTCCAGACCCGCTTCCTCGCCGTGATCTCCCATGTCGGGACCGGCCTCGTGCGGCGGGCCCTGCACGTCTTGGGCTGCATGCCGGTGGTGTCCGGCAATGTCGGCGCGTTCCGGGCCAGTGCCCTGCGAGCCGTGGCCGTGCCGGGCATGGGCCCGCTGCGCACCGACACCCTCGGCGAGGACCTCGAACTCACCTGGCGGATGCATCGAGCCGGTTTTCGCGTGGCCTTCGCCCCGCACGCGGTGGTGCATGCCGAATCGCCGTCGACGCTCCACGGCCTGTGGAAGCAGCGCGTCCGGTGGGCCCGCGGCCTGCTGCAGTCGCTGGCGATGCACCACGACATGATCGGTCGTCCCCGCTATCGCACCTTCGGGTTCTGGCTCGCCTACACCGTCGTCGCGATGGTGTGGCTGCCGGTCCTGCAGGTGGCCGGTGCGCTGGCACTGCCGTTCGCCTGGTGGTTCGGCGGCTGGCGTCCGCCCGCTGGCCTCCTCGAGGTCGTGATCGGGGCGGGCCTCGGCCTCGGACTGGTCTTTGTGCTCGTCGCCATCGCCCTCGATCGCACCCCCGCCGACCTGAACCATGCCTGGACCCTGCCGGCCTGGCCGGCGTACTCCCTCCTGATGAGCGCCACGCTCCTCAAGGCCCTGTGGCTCGAGGCCAAGGGCAGCCCCCACACCTGGAACAAACTAGACCGGACTGGAGTGGTCTCCGTTGCGATCCCCACTGCTCGCTCTGCTCGCCCTGCTCTTGCTCGTCAGCGGGTGCTCCCCTGAGCCCGCGTCCCGCGCCAAAGGCCCTTCCGACGTGCCCGCCGGCGACCGGCTCACGATCGGCGTCGGCTTCGAGAACATCACCGGATCGGCTGATGAGTTGCGTACGCTCGCCGGCTGGCTCGACGAGGTCGGCGCCTCCGGCGTGACCATCGGGATCGGGCGCCCCGACTGGGTCGCTTTCCCCTGGGCCGCCCATCCCGACACCTGGGCCATCAAGGGGCGACTCGACGACCGCGTCCGCGTCGCGATGGACGAGTTGGGCACCAGCGACTCCGGCCGGCAGCGCGACACCACGCTGGTCATCGACGTGCTCGCGCCGCGCCTGATCGAGGAACACCCGGACGAGGCCGGCGTCAGTGCCGGCGGCGAGCGCTCGGATCTCTTCCCGGGAGCGGCGGCCTATCGCGACGGTGTCATCGGCAAACGCATCGTCGAACTGTGCGCCGCCACGGCCGAGCGCTATCGCCCCGACCGCATCGCCCTCACCGAACTCATCCTCGACCAGTCCTTCTCCGGCGCCGACCTCGCTGTCTATCGCGACATCACGGGCAACCGCGACTGGCCCCGGGACGACGACGGCGACCTCGATACCGACGACCCATCCCTGGCCACCTTCCGGTCCGAGGTCGCCGCCGAACTCGCCGGCCGCTGCGATGCCGCAGCCGCACCCCACGGCGTACAGACCGATGTCGATGTCCGCGCCGCCTGGGACGACCCGAGCGGCAACCGCGACGAGTCCGGCCACGACTATGAACTGCTGCTCACCCGTGTCGACCGGCTGACGGTCTGGAACTACTTCGCCCTCAACGGCCGCGACCCCGCCTGGTCCGAGGAACTCACCGCGGGTCTGCGCGAATCGCAGGGTCGCGAGGGAGTACGCCGAATCACCGTTTCGGTCGGATTGTGGGCCGATGGCGACGGCGACGTGGCTGCCTACGAGGACGAGGAGCGAACCATGATCCTCACGCCGGACGCCATGGCCGAGGGCGTGCGCGCGTCACTGAGCAACGGAGTGACGTCCGTGTCGGTGACCCCGGCATCGAGGATGACCGACCAGCACTGGGCGGCCCTGGCAGCCCTCGGCTTCGAATACTGAGAGCTTTCTCATCCAACACCACCTTTTCGGCGGTCAGTATTCACCTTCTCGTCACCTCACGCACA
Organism: Propionibacteriaceae bacterium ZF39; assembly: GCA_039565995.1. Lineage (GTDB taxonomy): Bacteria > Actinomycetota > Actinomycetes > Propionibacteriales > Propionibacteriaceae > Enemella > Enemella fulvus. The sequence goes on from CP154795.1 coordinate 3,112,259, forward strand.
CGCCCCGGTGGAAATGTCGACGCGATCCCCCAGCCTTTCCCATCGCCTCGACCGAAGGAATCCTTGTGCTCCGTCGTCTAGCCGCCGCGGCCGTCGCCGCTGGTGCGTGCTTCTCGCTCGCCGCGGTCCCCGCATTCGCCGCCGTCACCCCCATCACCCATTCCGCCCCCGACGCAGCGATCTCGCTGAGCGTCGCGGGCACCCACGAAACCGGCGTCTTCGGCAAATCCGCCGCCGAGATCGTCGGCTGGTATGCCAAGAACCAGCGCCTCTTCGTCGTCAACGCGGCCGCCGGCCAGGTCGACGTCCTCGATGCCAGCAAGGCAGGCGACCCGACCAAGCTGTTCGACATCGACACCACGGGCGTGAAGTCCGAGGACGGCTCGGTCATCCCCGCGGGCGCCGTTGCCAATTCGGTCGCCATCCGCCCCGACGGTCTCGGCGTCATCGCCGTCGAGGCCCCGGTCAAGACCGACAACGGCTGGGTCGTGTTCTTCGACGCCAATGCCAACCAGGCCAAGCCGCTCGGCGCCGTGCGCGTCGGTGCCCTGCCCGACATGATCACCTTCACCCCCGACGGCAAGCAGATCCTCGTCGCCAACGAGGCCGAGCCGGCCGAGGACTACTCGGTCGACCCCGAGGGCTCCATCTCCGTGATCAAGGCGCCGCCGCAGATCAGGGCCGGCAAGCAGAACCAGGTCAAGACCGCCGGCTTCGGCGCGTTCGAGGGCAAGCTGCCTGTCTTTGACAGCCGCGCAGGGGCCGACGCGACGGGCGTCCGCATCTTCGGCCCCGAGGGCACCGATGCGCAGAACCTGGAGCCCGAATACATCACCGTCGACGCCAAGTCGAAGAAGGCGTACGTCACCCTGCAGGAGAACAACGCCATCGCCGTGGTGAACCTCGACCAGGCTCGCGTCGAGCGCATCTTCCCGCTCGGTGTGCAGGATCTCGCGACCGTCGCCATGGATGTGTCCGATCGTGACGGCAAGATCAACATCAAGAACTGGCCCGGCGTGAAGTCGTTCCTCCTGCCCGACGCGATCGCGTCCTATGAGGTCGGCGGCAAGACCTATCTCGTCACCGCCAACGAGGGCGACGCCCGCGACTGGGCGACCTTCTCCGAGGAGGCCCGCGTCAAGGATCTCGGCAAGAACGGCCTCAAGCCCGTGTGCGAGACCTCGCCGGCGTACGGCCACCTCAAGGATCCCGAGCTCGGTCGCCTCACCATCACCACCACGGCCGGCCTGAACGCCGACGGCACGTGCTACGAGGAGCTGTACGCCTTCGGCGGCCGTTCCTTCTCGATCTTCGACACGAACGGCAACCGGGTGTTCGACTCCGGCTCGCAGTTCGAGGAGGTCACCGCGGCGGCGATCCCGGAGTTCTTCAACTCCAACCACGAGGAGAACGCCTTCGACAACCGCTCCGACAACAAGGGCCCCGAGCCCGAGGGCATCGCGGTCGGCCAGGTCGACGGTCGCACCTATGCGTTCATCGGCTTCGAGCGCATCGGCGGCGTGATCGCCTATGACATCACGGACCCGAAGAACGCCAAGTTCGTGACCTACATCAACAACCGCGACTTCACCCAGGACCCCGAGTCCGCCGCAGCGGGCGACCTCGGCCCCGAGGGCGTCACCTTCATCCCCGCGTCGGAGTCCCCGACCGGCAAGGCGATGGTCGCCGTCGGCAATGAGGTCTCCGGCACCACGACCCTGTTCGAGGTCTCGGCTCGCTGAGCCGCTCCCCGGACTGGACTGCACCTGAACGGTGCGCACCCCGGCACAGGTAACGTGCCCGGGTGCGCACCGTTCGCGAATTCACCCTGCTGGCCGGCGAAACGCTGGCGTTGTGGGTGCGCGCGTTCCCGCGGCTGGGGTTCTGGTTCTGTGTCGGATATCTGATCAGAACAGCCGGGCTGTTGATTTCCCTCGCGATCGGCCCGAGCAACCTGCTGCTGTCGACCCTGGCGTTCATCGTCGGTGAGGTCGGCTTCATCGCCGGGCTCCTGCTCATGCTGCACTCCGCCCGCGGCGAGCTCTGGTCCCCCCAGCGACTTGCGGGTGCGGAGCGAGCCGGCGTACCCGCCACCGTCTTCGATCGCGACTCCGCCACCACGACGCTGCTGCTCGCACTCGGCCCGTTCCTGGCGGTCTATTCCGTCTGGGGCATGGTCGAAGATCGCGTCGCCGCGCTGTTCCACGGCAATGTCCAGGCCTTCGGACTGGACGCGGCTGCCTGGTCGGTCAGCTTCAGCTATTGGCCCCTCTATGCGGCGATCGCGGGCGTCGCCCTCGCGTTGCGCCTGCTCCTCAGCAAGGCTCTCGGCCAGCGGGACGGCTGGTGGCAGGCACCGGTCCTCCTCCTTGAGGGCATCTGGGTGTTCGCATCGTTCTTCGTGCTCACGCACCTCGGCCGCCAGGGGCTCGAGTGGCTGACGACGAGGGCCTTCTGGGTCGGGGCCGAGAACGCCTGGTATGCCTTCGCCGACACACTGCCTGATATCGCCCTCATCGGACCCTTCGCGGGGTGGACGATGCCCCAGCTGGCGCAGGAGAGCTGGGGCTGGTTCTGGTCGACGTTCCTACCGGGCCTGTCCATGACGCTGTTCCTGCCGCTGGTCTGGCTCGCCCTCACCGCGGTCGTGCACGGGTGGCGCGAGTTCCGCGCGGCGGACGTCCTCTCGGGCACGCCGGCCGCCCGCGTCACCGGGCGTACGCTCCCCCGCTGGGCGGAATGGGCCACCGACGACCTGCGCCACAAGTATCTGCCGGTCATCAGTGCCCTGCGCCTGATCCTCGCCGCGGGGCCGCGGTTCCTGGGGGCCTATCTGGTGCTGGCCACCCTGCTGCGGGTGGGCCAGGAGTGGTTGAACTGGGCGCTGGCCATGGTGGTGGGTGAACTGCCCATCAACCAGGCGGTGGCGTACGGCTATGTCCGCGACTTCCTCAGCGCCTTCCTCGGCATGACCCTGCTCGCGGCGCTCTACCTCGCGGCGTTCGATCGCGGCATCGCCGAAACCACAAAACTCCCGTGGCGAGAACCTCGGCGCGCACGGCGGGCCGTCAGCGCGGGGTCAGCCTGATCTCGTCGCTGCCACCCCGGGTGAGGACGACGAAGGCCTCGTCGGCTGATTCTGCGGGGAGCTGGAAGACCTCGCCGAAGGCGTACGCCTCGCCCCCGGGCGGGATGTCGGCGCCGGTCGCGCACGAGGACGCGCGGGGTACGCCCTGCGGCCGGCTGTAGCCCACCGGCCGATCCGACCAGCGGTTTCCGTCGGAGTCGCCGATGGTGACGGAGCAGAACTCCCACGAGGCCGGCTCGGCGACGCTGCGCTGCTCGACCACGACCTTGAGGAGGATCGACCCCGGGATCGCCCTGCGGGGGTCATAGTCGGTGGCGAACTCCTCGGCGTACTCGAACACGGTGATGCGATAGGCGATGCCGGCGTGGATGACCTCGGGCCCCGAGCCCAGAACGGTGGTGTCCTGCGCGAACTGCTCCAGCGGACGCTGCGCCTGAACCGCGATCAGCGCGAGGCAGGCCACGAAGACTCCCGCGAGCATGGGCCACCAGCGACGATTGGTCCTGGCGCGATTGGTGCGGATGCTGTTGGTCGGGATGCGGTTGGTCATCGTCCGACCCTCGTCTCGCCGGCCGTCACGCGGACCCACTCCTCGACCGGGGTCCGATCGGACAGGCGCAGATCGATACGGATGGTGTCGGTCGGGACCTGCGTGAACAACGGGTTCCGCGACCGCAGGGCGAGGTGCGCGCCGGCGATGGCCTCCTCGGAGACCACGAAGATCAGATCGCCCGATCCCACGAAACCGGGGCCGGGTTCGGAGACCGTGCTCTCGCCCTGGGCGTGGTTGACGGAACCGTCACCGCCGAGGAGCCGCGCGCCCGAGGTGAACAGGACCGTCTTCTCGTGGGGGGTGTGCTCGGCGCGGACGACGACCACCACGGCATCCGCTGGCGCCGCGACGGTGCGACCGGACCCTTCCCGTTCCGGCGCAGCAGATCGGGCGAGCTTCACCTCGAGCGCGCGGGCCGCATATCGCCCGTTGTCACCCCACTCACCGAGCCCCACATCGCGATAGCGCGGCCAGGTGTCCTCCGGCGGGATGGCCAGCCCGATCAGCCCGGTCAGGACGATGCAGATCGCCAGCGCGAGAGCGCCACGAAGCCGGGTCATCGGAGGTCCCTGGCGATGAGGTCGACATGTCCGAGGACGGCTGTGGTGCGCCAGTTGTCCGAGGTCACCCAGGACCGATGCGCGCGCTCATCGCGTACCGTCACCCGGATCGGCACATCTCCCGGCGGTAGCTCCTCAAGGCGGATCGTCGCCTCGACCGGGGTGACGAATCCCGGATTGCCATACCCGTTGCCCGGGTTCGAGATCGACAACTCGTCGAAGCGCGTGCCGTCGGGGAACTCGACGGTGATCAGACCCTTGAGCTGATACGCGAGATAGGCATCCGTCACGTTCTCCAGGTCCAGGCGAAGCTGCAGTTGGGGCGGGGACGTGTCATAGCGTCGGACCACGCTCGCCTCGTGAACCACCACCGCCCAGCGGTGGCCGACCATGCGCTCACCCGGCGTACGCGACGGTCCGTGTCGGGGCCCGGCTTCCGCGAAACCACCGACGAGAGCAATCAGGGCCAGCGCCAGAATTGCGACCGCCCCCGCCAGAAGCAGGCGGGGGCGGCGCAGGACGGTCATAGGGGCAAGCCTAGGCCCGCCCGGTTCGTCGATCAGTCGACGACCCTGAACGCGCCGGTGAACTCGGCGAGCTTGGTCAGCGACTCACGGCCGGGTACGCCGTCGGCGTCGTTGCCCGAGTAGCCGAGGTGGCCCTGCCAGCGGGAGTAGGACTCCAGGAACAGAGTGCCGAGCGAGCCGTCGTCGGTGTTGCGGTTCGGCAGGCCGAGCTGGTCGAGCGCACGACGCAGCGCGCTCTCGAGGACCATGCCGGCCTCCTTGTCGAGGCCCTGACCGGTCGGGGTGTTGGGGTTGGAGTCGTGGGCGACGATCTCACGCACGCGGCCCACCGACAGGCCGGGAACCGCGGCCTCTTCGGCGGCGCGCTGCTCGGCCGCACGGGCCTCTTCGGCTGCACGCTGCTCGGCCGCACGGGCCTCCTCGGCGGCGCGCTCATCGGCGATCCGACGCTCTTCGGCAGCCTGCTCCTCGGCGGCACGCTGCTCGGCCGCAACACGCTCGGCCTCGGCGGCGGCCTCGCGCTGCTTCTCGGCGTCGCGGTCGGCGGCCTCGCGGGCCTCGGCCTCGTCGCGCTGCTGCTGAGCGGCCTGCTCGGCCTGCTTGGCAGCTTCGGCGGCCTTCTCATCCTTGTTGCCGGACAGGGTGTCCTTGATCTTGTCCAGGAAGCTCATCGCTGTGTCCTCTCTCGCCCGGAGGCGGGATCGTCGCGCCCCCCGAACGGAGAGCACGCAGGGCATCGTATGGGCCCAGGGCGTCGAACGGGTGAACGAACTGCGACAGTGGACGCATGAGAAATGCCTCAGCCCATGCCGTGATCCTGCCTCTGCCCGATGCCGCGCCACAGATCGCGGACTCGGCATTCGTGGCCCCCGGGGCCGCCGTGAGCGGTGCCGTGACCCTCGGCGAGGACGCCTCGGTCTGGTATGGCGCCTCTCTCCGCGCCGACTATGTCCCCGTCACCATCGGTGCCCGCAGCAATGTGCAGGACAACGCGACCCTGCACGGCGATCCGGGCTTCCCCTGCGTCGTGGGAGAGGACGTCACCATCGGTCACAACGCCGTCGTGCACGGGTGTGTCGTCGAGGACGGCTGCGTCATCGGCATGGGCTCGGTCATCATGAACGGCGCGGTGATCGGCGTAGGCAGTCTGGTGGCCGGCGGTGCGGTGGTCATGCCCGGCACGAAGGTCCCGCCGGGGAGCCTGGTGGCGGGGCTGCCCGGGAAGGTACGCCGCCCCACGACGGATGAGGAGCGCGCGGGGTTCCTGCGGAGCGCGACGGTGTACGCCGAGAACGCCCGTCGGCACCGGGAAGCCCTGGCCCAGGGGGACTCCACGACCTGACCTGCACCTCCCGACGCAGACGCTTTGGACTTCGCGACCTGAACGCCTCTTCCCTCCATGGCCGCGACTCTCCGACGTGGCGCACGGTCGCGAAGTGACATTCGAGTCGGGAGGTCCGGTGGGGTCACCGGTCGCCCTGTCTCGGCCCGACCCCCGCGATTTGGATTGAAGGATATTGCCTACACCAGCGCCAAAATCCTTCAACCCACTCCCTGCGGAGGCGGCTCCCTCGGGTGCGATGCAGGAGCCGAGCGAAACGGCGCCCCGAACAAGGAACGTGAGAAATCAGACCAGCGACGGCGCCGTTGAGAGCGGCGACGAAGAGCACCCGTCTCCCGGGGGCCGCCGCAGCGATCGCGCGGCGGAGCCGCGCAATTCAATACAGGCGAGCGGGGAAGGGGATACCTCAATCACCCCTCCCCGCCCACGTCTGTGGTGAGGGCAGCCTCAGACGATGTGGTCCTCGAGCATGTCGGTGACCAGGGCTGCAATCGGGGAGCGCTCGGAGCGGTTCAGCGTCACGTGCGCGAAGAGAGGATGGCCCTTCAATTTCTCCACGACGGCAACCACTCCGTCGTGACGGCCAACGCGGAGATTGTCGCGTTGGGCGATGTCGTGCGTCAACACCACACGTGAGTTCTGGCCGATGCGGCTGAGGACGGTGAGCAGTACGCCGCGCTCCAAGGACTGGGCCTCGTCGACGATGACGAAGGCGTCGTGGAGCGACCTGCCGCGGATGTGCGTCAGGGGCAGAACTTCGAGGAGGCCGCGATCCAGCACTTCCTCGATGACGTTGCGATTGGTGACGGCACCCAAGGTGTCGAACACCGCCTGCGCCCACGGCGCCATCTTTTCGTTTTCGCTGCCAGGGAGATAGCCGAGGTCCTGGCCGCCGACGGCGTACAACGGACGGAACACGACCACCTTCGAGTGCTGCCGCCGCTCAAGAACGGCCTCCAGCCCGGCACACAGCGCCAACGCCGACTTGCCCGTTCCGGCGCGTCCACCCAGAGACACGATCCCGATGTCACTGTCGAGCAGCAGATCCAACGCCACACGCTGCTCGGCCGAGCGGCCATGCAGACCGAAGGCTTCCCGATCAGTCCGAATCAACCTGACGCGCTTGTCCGCACCCACCCGGCCGAGGGCGGACGATCCCCCACCGAGCAGCACCACACCGGTGTTGCACGGCAGGTCGCGAGCGTCGTCGATATCGGTGACGCCATCGTCATAGAGCGAGTCGATCACCTGGGGGGCGACCTCGAGTTCGGCCATGCCGGTGTACCCGGTCTCCACCACTCCGTCGGCCCGATATTCCTCGGCCATGAGGCCCACGGCCGACGCCTTGACGCGCATCGGCAGGTCCTTCGACACGAGCACGACCTGGGCGCCCTCGGCCTGATAGTTGATCGCGACGGACAGGATCCGGGAATCGTTGTCGCCCAGGCGGAATCCATTGGGCAGACGGCTCGGGTCGGTGTGGTTGAGCTCGACGAGGAGGGTCCCGCCCTGATCGTTCACCGGCATCGGGGCGTCCAGCCGGCCGTGCTCGACGCGCAGATCGTCCAGCAGGCGCAGGGCGCTGCGAGCGAAGTAGCCGAGTTCGGGATGGTGGCGTTTGCCCTCGAGTTCGGTGATCACCACAATCGGCAGCACCACCGAGTGTTCGGCGAATCGGCGCAACGCGTGCGGATCGCTCAACAGCACGGAGGTATCGATCACATAGGTGCGGCGGGGGTCTTCGGTCAGCGACACAGTGTTTCCTTCTGTGTGGGACCGCACATCACCCTGGTCGGCCCCACCCCTTGCTCAGGTGTGGAACCGCGCTCCGTCGGGGCCTGGTGAAAGCCCCCATCTCGCACTCCGAGGAGCCGTTGGATGCATGGACATTGCCTCCGGTCGCGGGCGGCTTCCCCTCCGCCCGTTGCTCCGCACGCTAGGCGGTCAGGGGGCGCGTGTCGCCGCGCCATGCCGAAGCGACCCAGGGTTGTCGCGCGCGTCGCCGGTTGTTCACTTTTTCTTCGAGTACGCCCGGTTGCTGCGGGAGTGCGGTTTCACCCCGGCATCACGCGGCGTCATTTGCCGAAGCGGCGCTCCCGCTGGGCGTACGAGCGCAGGGCGCGGATGAAGTCGACGCGCCGGAAATCGGGCCAGAGGGCCTCACAGAAATAGAACTCACTGTGGGCGGACTGCCAGATCAGGAACCCGGACAGGCGCTGCTCGCCGGAGGTGCGGATCACGAGGTCGGGATCGGGCTGGCCGGCCGTATAGAGGTGAGCCGCGATGTCTTCCATCTCCACGGTCTCGGCCAGCTCGGCGAGCGTGGTGCCCTTGGCTGCCTCCGCCGCCAGTAGCGACCGGACCGCATCGCGCAGCTCATGCCGACCGCCATAGGACACAGCGACATTTACGCGCATGCCGTCGATATCGGAAGTGATCTGTTCGGCGCGACGGAGGCGCCCCGCGGTGGGGCCGGGCAGCAGGTCGAGCGCGCCGACCGTGCGGACCTGCCAGCGACCGGCGGCAGCCAGGTCGTCGACCATCTGCACGATCACCTCGAGCAGGGGCTGCAGCTCCGATTCAGTGGCCCGCTTGAGGTTGTCGGTCGACAACACCCACAGGGTGACGATCTGGACGCCGACGTCGTCGCACCACTGCACGAACTGTTCGAGCTTCTGGGCCCCGGCGCGATAGCCGGCCACGAGCGGCTCGCCCGGCGCGTTCTGGCGTGCCCACCGCCGGTTGCCGTCCGCCATGACGGCCACATGCTTCGGGAGCTTGTCGCGGTCGAGCTCGGCCATGAGTCGCTGCTCATAGGTCGAATACAGCAGCCCCGTGGGGTGGAGCCGGTCCGCCCACTCACGGAACCGATCACGTTGCGCCATGGCGGCACATTATCGCCCGCCCGCGGAGCGGCGCCGCACCCGTCCCCTACCGTTTGTGGTTGTTCGGGCCGATGGCACGCGTTAACCTAACCTACGGAACCGTAACCTACGCTTGCGTAGGAAATCAGGAGCCCGATGAGCATCGACCAGGAGCCGAAGCAGGTGAACCAGACCCCCGGCGCGACGCCGACCGAAACACCCGATTCCCACGATCGCGACCTCGGCGATCGCGTGGCCGAGACACTCCGGCCACTCAAGCCCAAACTGCGTGGCTGGCTCCACCTGGGCTGGACGCCCCTGGCCTTCATCAGCGGCCTGGTCCTGGTGATCGCGGCGCCGACGACCTTGGGCAAGATCGGCGGGGCGGTGTTCCTCGTGGGCTCGCTGCTGCTGTTCGGGACCAGTGCGCTCTATCACCGGCGCACCTGGTCGCCGCTCGGCGACCGCACCCTTCGTCGCATCGACCACGCCAACATCTTCGTGTTCATCGCCGCGACCTATACGCCGCTGGCGCTGCTCCTGCTCAGCGGACGCTCGCGCATCCTGCTGTTGGCGATCATCTGGTCCGCAGCCGTGGCGGGCCTGCTCTTCCGCGTGCTCTGGCTCTCCGCTCCCCGCCCGCTCTATGTGGCGCTCTATCTGGTGATGGGCTGGGCCGCCCTCGGCTGGCTCGGCCAGTTCCTCGCGAGCGGCGGTCCGCTGATCCTGTCGCTGATCGTGGCGGGCGGGCTGTGCTACACGGTCGGGGCGATTGTGTACGCCCGGAAGCGCCCGGATCCGTCGCCGCGCTGGTTCGGCTTCCACGAGATCTTCCACGCCTTCACCATCCTCGGCTCCGGCTGTCACTTCGCCGCGATCGCCCTCGCCACCTTCCGCTGACATTCCCTGGTCGCGCCATTAGGCTGGCGGGCGACATGGACGTCGAGCTGACCGAGGTGCGGGATTTCCTGGCCTCCCACGAGCCTTTCTCCGCACTGCCCCGGGAGGCGCTGCGGACGCTCGTGACGCGCTTGACCGTCCGCTATTACCGCCGCGGCAGTGTCCTCTGCGCGCTCGGCGAGCAGGCCCAACACCTCTTCATCCTGCGCTCGGGCGCAGTCGATCTCCATGACAATCGCGGCATTCTCATCGAGCGCTGCGAGGAGGGCCAGAGTCTCGCGATCACGTCCCTGATCGACCGGGCGCCGGCGACCTACAGCTTCACGGCCCACGAGGACTGCCTCGTGCTGTTACTGCCGGCCGAGGTGTTCCACGAGCTCTGCGACTCGCAGCCGGTCTTCCAGCAGTACTATCTGCGCCGCCGCAACAAGGTCAAAGCGGGCGTGGAGTCGATGCATGCGACGCATCAGGGCGGGGCGATCCTGCGTACGCGCCTGCGCGAGATCATCTCCGGCGACATGGTCGCGACCGAATCGGACACCTCGGTCAGCGAAGCCGTGCGGATCATGGCCGAGGCCACCTCCTCCGGCCTGCTCCTGGTCGACGACGGGGAACTGGTCGGCATCTTCACCGATCACGATCTCCGGGTGCATGTGGTGGCAAGTGGGCATTCCCTGTCACTGCCGGTGCGCATCTTCATGACCGACAGTCCGGCCAGCGTCGATGTGGACGCGATGGCGTTCGAGGCCCTGCTCGAGATGGTCAGCCGCAACATCGATCACATGCCGGTGACAGAGCGCGGCCGACCCGTCGGGCTCATCACATCCCGCGACCTCATGCGTCTCGAACACACCAACCCGATCTATCTGGCCGGCGACATCGCCAAGCAGAAAGACCTCAACTCCCTCATCGACGTCGCCCGTCGCCGCGGCAGGGTCGTCCAACAACTCGTCGCCCAGGATGCCAGCGCCGACGACATCGGCCGCATCGTCACCGCGATCGGCGACCAGGTCACCCGGCGCCTCATCCAGTTGGCCGAATCCGAGCTCGGCTCCCCGCCGGTCCCCTATTGCTGGGTTGCGCTCGGCTCCCAGGGCCGCTTCGAGCAGGGTCCCTCCAGCGACCAGGACAATGCGCTCGTCCTCGACGATGCGTACGACGAGTCGGAGCACGGGGAGTATTTCCTGCGGTTCTCGGAGTTCGTGGTCGCGGGGCTGGCCCGCTGCGGGTACGCGCTCTGCCCCGGCGATGTCATGGCCAGCAACCACAAGTGGCGACAGCCCCTGGCGGTCTGGCGCCAGCAGTTCCGCAGCTGGATCTTCGCGCCGAGCTCCGAAGCTCTGCTCGGTGCCCAGATCTTCTTCGACCTCCGCCCGGTCCACGGCGCCGAACATCTCGGCCGGGCACTGCAGGAGCAGATCGCGACCGATGCCCCGGGCAACGCCCGGTTCCTCACCCACCTCGCGTCCCACGCGGTCGCCAGGCAGCCACCCCTCGGGTTCTTCCGGAAGTTCGTGGTCGCCAAGGAGGGCGATCACGAGAAGACGTTCGACATCAAGACCACGGGCATCGGGCCGATCGTCGAGCTCGCCCGCGTCCTGTCCCTGGCCAGGGGCCTCCGGCAGGTCAACACGATGGAGCGCCTGCGGGCCGCCCACGATGCCGGGTTGCTCAACGATGAGGCTGCGGAGGACCTCGCGGATTCACTGGAGTTCATCAGCTATGTGCGGCTCCACCACCAGGCAGCCCAGCTGGCAGCCGGGCAGGAACCCGACAACCACCTGCTGCCCGAACAACTCAATCCGTTCGACCGCCGCCATCTGCGGGATGCGTTCCAGGTGATCCGCAAACAACAGTCGGCGTTGGCCTATCTCCACAAGACCCACCTCTTGTCATGAGGCCCGCCCCATGATCAGGCTCTTCGGCGATCGAATCGATCAGCGCCGGCGGCGCGAAGCGGAGCGCGCCGGGGGCGTACTCGCCGACTGCCTGGCCACCCCGCTCCCGGACCGGGCCACTCCGGCCGGCCAGCTCCCGATCCTCGCGGTCGATTTCGAGACCACAGGGCTCGATCCCGCTCAGGACAAGCTCCTGAGCATCGGGTTCGTGGCCGTCAACGGCACCGAGATCGACCTCGGGACCGCGGCGAGCTTCGTCATCAATGCCCACGCCGAGGTCGGCCAGAGCGCCACCGTGCACGGCCTGACCGACGACCAACTGGCCGCCGGGTGCCCACTCGAGGAGGCCGTCGCCGCGACGGTGACGGCCCTCAGCGGCCGGATCATGCTGGCCCATTTCGCCGATGTCGAGGAGAACTTCCTCGACGCCGCCTGCCGGAGCCTCTTCGGCGCCGGGCTGCCGCTCGCGAGCATCGACACGATGATGCTCCAGCAGAAGATCCGGGAGGACAACAACGAGCGCGGCAGCATTCGGCTGTGGGGCGCGCGGGAACGCTGGGGCCTGCCGGTGTACAAGGCCCACGAGGCCCTGACCGACGCCCTCGCGTGTGCCGAGCTCTATCTCGCGCAGCTCACCGAACTCGGCGAGGACACCCCGTTGAAGAAGCTCCTGGGCTGGTCCCACTGAGCCGGCCCACTAACGCTCCACCAGGCGGGCCACGCTGTCGAGGATGAGGTCGATCGCAAAGCCCAGCTCCCGGTCGGGATCGTCGCCCTCGTCGTAGGCCCCCGCTTCCCAGGTGGCAAACATCGTCGGATAGCGCGCGGCGTCGAAGTAGGTCTGCCAGAAGCTCGCCCGCGCATCCCAGAAGTCATCACTGCTCTGACCGGTACGCCGGGCTTCGTCGCGATCGGCGATCTCGCCGCGGGCCGTGCCGAAACTGTAGGCCTCCAGGAGAGAGGAAACCCGTGAGCCGACGGCATAGCTGAGGCCGGCTGACTGCCCGATGGCGAGCAGGTCCTCGGTCACGGCGAGGACCCCCGGCCCCAGCGGCAGGCGCCAGAGGTTGGATTCGAGCAACCAGGGGTGCCGGCGATACATCTGCCGGGCCTCGAAGGCATGCCGGCGATAACGCTCGCGCCAGTCCAGTTCCGCTTCGGGAAGGGGCCGCTCGGCGTACGCCGCGTCCACCATCAGTTCGAACAGTTCGGCCTTGCCGGGCACATAGCTGTAGAGCGTCATCGCGCCCACGCCCACTTCCTTGGCGAGCGCCCGCATCGACAGGGCATCGAAGCCTTCCGCGTCGGCGAGCGCCATGGCGGCGGCGACGATTTCCCGGACGGAGGTCTTGGGCCTCGGCCCGCGCGCCGGTTGTTCCGGCGGAGCCCAGAGCAGTTCGATGATGCGCTGACCCTCGGGCGTACCCCACATCGGCTGTTCCCCCACGAACGCCACCTCCTGAAGAAATCATGCCAGAGTGTTGCATTTTCCGTACACCGTACTGAATACTGGAGACAACTCCATACAACGTACGGAGTAAGCGATCGAAAGGTACTCCCTTGATCGAGGCACACGGACTCACGAAGACCTTCACCAGCGGACGCACGAGCGTCGAGGCCGTGCGCGGCGTCGACCTCCAGGTCGCCGACGGCGAGCTGGTGGCCCTGCTCGGGCCCAACGGCGCCGGCAAATCGACCACCCTGCGCATGCTCACCTCGCTGTTGCCGCCCACGTCGGGGACAGCGACGGTCGCCGGCGCGGACATCGCCCGCGAACCCGCCGAGGTGCGCGCGCGGATCGGCTATATCGGCCAGAAGCACGGGGCCGGCCACAACTACCGCGTGTGGGACGAACTGGTGATGCAGGGCCGCTTCTATGGCCTGACCCGCGCAGAAGCCCACACCCGTGGGCAGGAGCTCCTGGAAACCCTCGACCTGACCGGGCTGAAGAACCGCAAGGTGAGCACCCTGTCGGGCGGCCAGCAGCGTCGGCTCGACATCGCTCTGGGCCTGATCCACTCTCCCGCGCTTTTGTTCCTCGATGAGCCGTCGACGGGCATGGACCCCCAGAGCCGGGCCAACCTCTGGGAGCACATCCTGCGCCTGCGCGCCGAGCGCGGGACCACGATCGTGCTGACCACGCACTATCTGGAGGAGGCCGACCAGATGGCCGAGCGCGTCGTGGTGATCGACCACGGCCGCGTCATCGCCGACGACACCGCGCCGAACCTGAAGCGCGACCTCGCCGGCGACCGGATCACCGTGACCGTGTCCGGTGACGACCTGCCGCGGGCTCTGCATGTGGTGGAGCCACTGGGCGCCGAGGTCGCGCACCAGCAGCTCGGCGGCGAGTCCCGGGTGACTGTGCGTACCCATGGCGGCGCCGCCGTCCTGCCCGAGGCCATCCGTCGGCTGGAGGCCGGCGGGATCGGCGTACGCGAAGCCACCCTGCACCAACCCACCCTGGACGATGTCTTCCTGGCCCTCACCGGCCGGAGCCTGCGAGAGGAAGAGGCCGCCGCATGAGCACCCTCGAAATGACCCGACCCACCGTTACTGCCCCGGTCCGGCGCAGCTTCGTCACCGACACCGCCCACGTGTGGTGGCGCGAAACGCTCACGATCGTGCGCGACCCGTTTTCACTGGTGTTCTCCCTGATCCAGCCACTGGTCTTCCTCGGCCTCTTCGGGCCGCTGCTGGCGGGCACGACCGGGCAGGGGCTCGGCGACGGTACGCTCCAGTGGTTCCTGCCCGGCGTCGTCGTGATGATCACCATGTTCGGCACGTCGATGACCGGTTCGAACCTGCTGTTCGAGTTGATGACCGGATCGTTCGAACGCACGCTGGCGACACCACTGTCGAGGGCCTCCACCCTCGTCGGCCGCGCGCTGAAGGAACTCACGCCGCTCGTGGTGCAGGCCCTGCTCATCGTCCTGATCGCCTGGCCGTTCGGGTTCCGCATCCACCCGCTGCACATCGCCCTGGGCCTGGTGATCCTCGGGGTCTTCGGAGTCGGGATCGGAGCGTTCTCCTATGCCCTGGCCCTGGCGACGCGTGCCTCCGAGTGGGTGTTCTGGGCCGTGCAGCAGACGCTGCTGTTCCCGCTGCTGATCCTCTCCGGGATGATGCTGCCGCTCGAAACCGGTCCGCGCTGGATGCAGATCGCGGCGGCGTTCAACCCATTGACCTACATCGTCGATGCGGAGCGCCAGCTGTTCGCCGGTGAATTCGGCACCGATGTCCTGCTCGGCATCGCGGCTGCTGTGATCACATGTGGCCTGGGGCTGGCCCTGGGCGTACGCACGGTGCAGCGCAGCGGCCTCTGAGCTGTCCCGCGAGCCCGCTCGGCCCCGTGCCGGGCGGGCTCGTTGCTGCCCGGAGAAGTCTGTGGACAACTCCACTTCCCAACACCAGTGTCTTCCTGCGTTCACCACGCTGGTGCGCATGAGTTTCCAAGACCTCCCGGAAGACTGGGAATACGAATGGCTCCTCGACCCGACCATCACCGCCGACGTTGTCGACCTGTTTGCCCGCGAGAGCGACCGGCGCGCCAACACCCTGCTCCTGCTCCTCACCGATCGTTGTGGCCGACTGGTCCAACCGGTCGCCATCAGCGACATGCGCTGGGGGTGTTCGGAAGAGGAGCGTGAGCGTGCTTTCGACTGGCTGCGCCACTTCTCGACCGGCGCCGAGGAGGACGAGGCGATCGAGGGTGCCGTCATCGCCTTCTGCCATCGCCAGCCGCGCATCCGGAACAGCGACCTCCGCTGGGCAGAGACAGCGCAGCGGCGGCTTGACGCCATGTTCATCGAGTTGCTGGGGTGCTATGTCGCGCATTCCGCGGGCGTCCGCCGGATCGACCTCGACGAGGAGAATGTCGCATGACCGCGAGAGTTGTCAGTGGCATCAAGCAGGCTAGGACCATGACAGGAGTCACCCTGACCGAGGTAGCGCCCCACACCGACTGCCCCTGGCCCGGCCAGGACGAGGGCTACCGCGCCTACCACAACACGGAGTGGGGCCGACCGGTCCGCGACGATCAGCGACTGTTCGAGAAGCTCGTGCTCGAGGGTTTCCAGTCCGGGCTGTCGTGGCTGACGATCCTGCGCAAGCGGCCGGCCTTCCGCGAGGTGTTCGAGGGATTCGATCCGGAGGTCGTGGCCCGGTTCGATACGGCGAAAGTCGAGGGGCTGCTGACCGATGCGCGCATCATCCGCCATCGCGGCAAGATCGAGGCTGCGATCGCCAATGCCCGGGTCGTGCTCGACGTGATCGAAGAGCACGGTTCGTTCGCCGGGTTCGTCTGGGGATTCGCGCCCGACGCGCACGAGCGCCCGGCGACGATGGCCGAGGTTCCGTCGAGTACGCCGGAGTCCACCGCTCTGGCGCAGGCACTGCGGAAACGGGGCGCGAAGTTCGTCGGACCCACCACGGCCTATGCCTTCATGGAGGCCATGGGCCTGGTCAACGATCACCTGGTCGGTTGCTCGATCGGCGACCTCATTTCCAACGATCAACCCCATCTAGACGAAGTTGCGCGCGAGGGGGTTGACAAGGATCATGAAGAGAAGGGCGGTGATCTCAAAGCTCCGGACTGAAGCCAAGCGCCAAGGCAAGACGTTCGCCGTGCTGGGGTGCTGGGAAAGGGGTGGTGGAGGTGACTCGATTCACAGTGACCGCGGAACGAGGTCGAACCCCGGGCATCTGGATCTTTCAATGTCGGGAATTTCCTGGCGCGATATCCCAGTCGAAACGGCTCCGGGACGCTGTGCCGCTGATGACCGAAGCCATTGCCTTCGTGGCTCAAATAGATCCGGAGGCGGTCGAAATAGTGGTGGTCCCCCAGCTCCCACATGATCTGGACTCCGAAGTTCGGGCTGCAAAGGAAGCCGTTCGTGACCTGCAGGAACAGCAGGCGACCGCGGCTCAACTCTCGCGCCGGGCGGCGCGCCGGCTGCGCGAGGCGGGGCTCACCGGATCCGATGCGGCAGTTGTCCTGGGGATCAGCCCCCAGCGAGTGTCCCAACTGCTACGTGATTCGGGCTGATCAGTCGCGCGGGGTGCGGAGGGCGTCTGTGACCACGGCGATGTCGTGGACCGCGTCGGCCTGCTCGGGATTGTTGGCCCCGAGTCGGGTGCGATAGGACGCCTCGAAGACACGGGCGATCGACTCATAGAGCTCCGCACCCCAGCCCGCGGCTTCCTGGGTGGCGGCGATCTCGCGCATCTCGTCGGGGAAGCGGTCCGACTTCGACACCGCGACAGCGATGCGGTTGGCGGCGTCGGCGCCCAGCGGGCCGAGCATGTCGGCCCAGTCCGTCGCCACATAGTCGGCGACCCCATTGGCGTCCGCGGTGCGCAGCGACTGGATCATGAGAGCGGTGATGCCCTTGTAGACGGCGGCGGTCGACATCTTGATCGCCGACGCCTGACCGACCTCGGGCCCCACCACCGTGGTGCGCAGCCCGGGCACGTCGAAGGCGACCAGGATCTCCGCCGCTGCACCCGACAGGAAGACCCGCGTATCCGTGCCATGCGGTCCCGGGGGCGGTCCGCTGATCGACCCGTCGATGACCTCACACCCGGCTTTGGCCGCGGTTGCTGCGACCCGGTCCATCGTCGGAAGGGAGACTGCGTTCAGATCCGCGACCACCGGGCGTACGCCCAGACGGGCCGCCGCGGCAGCGATCTGTTCCGCATTCGGGATCGCCTGGGCGGGCGGCACGATGCTGACCACGACATCGGCAGCAGCGACGACAGCGTCGACCGAGTCGAGCCATTCCAGCCCCTCGGCCAGCTGTTGGGTCCGCGCCGATCGACCGGCGACGGTCGTCACGATCCGCGCACTACCTCGCTGCCAGGCCCGGCCGAGCGCACCGCCCATGGCCCCCGGCGAGAGGATGCCGATCGTCGTCATCAGCCCGACTCGGTCCCGGCCGACTCCTTCTTCACCTGCGCGCTCTCCTGCGCCGAGACATCGGCCTGAGAGCTGCCACGCGTCGGCACACCGTTCTCGGGGATGTCGATGCGTCGCATCTGCTTGCGCATGCTGCGGAACAGCAGAACCATTGCGAGGCCGAGCACCGCGACGAGCACCATCGGAATCCAGCCCGCCACCACCGTGTTGGGATCGGGGGGCGGGGGCACCGTCTGCAACCAGATCATGAGACGGACTCTACGCCTGCGCAGCGACCCCGGCGAACAGATCATCCTCCGGCAGCCGCGCCCCGACGTGGTCGAGGGCGAGTTCGAAGTCCTCGGTCGGCCAGACGCGCCGCTGCAACTCGAGCGGCACCGTGAACCAACCACCGTCCGGATCGATCTGGGTCGCATGCGCCAACAGGGCCTGATCGCGCACGTGGAAATAGTCGGCGCAATAGACCGACGTCGTCACCCGATTGGGTTCGGCCGCGATATCGGCCTCGGTCCGCCCCTCCAACCAGTCCGCGAACGGCGACGGATCTCCCCGATCGAGCATCGCCTGATGCAGTGCCCAGGTGCGGGCCCAGTTGAAGGTGTGATCGAAATAGACCTTGGACACCTGCCACGCAGGACCGTGCTCCGGCCAGGCCCCGGGGTCGGCCGCCGCCGCGACTGCGGCCATCGTCACCTTGTGACACATGATGTGGTCCGGATGGGGATAGCCACCGTTCTCGTCATAGGTCGTCACGACCTGCGGCCGGAACTCCCTGAGGACCTTCACCAGCGGTCCGGCGGCGACAACCGGATCCTGCAGGGCGAAGCATCCGTCGGGCAGGGGCGGCAGCGGATCGCCCTCCGGCAGCCCCGAATCCATGAAGCCGAGCCAGGTCTGTTCGATGCCGAGGATCTCGCGGGCGCGATCCATCTCCCGGGCCCGCACCGCTGTGAGGTTGGCCAGGATGTCGGGCCGGTCCATGGCCGGATTCAGGATCGAACCGCGCTCACCACCGGTGCAGGTCGCCACCATCACCTGCACGCCCTCGGCCACATAACGGGCGGTGGTGGCCGCCCCCTTGCTGGATTCGTCGTCCGGATGGGCGTGCACGTGCAGAAGCCGCAGGGGCTCACCGGTGAGGTCGGTGCGCCGCGGTCGGTCGGTCATCGCAGGTCTCCGCTGGTTGAAGCTGGGCCGGGGAGGGTCGCGGGTCAGCATAGGCTGAAGGAGTGACCCTCACCGAAGCCGACCGTCAGCGGATCGCCACCCGCTATCCCCAACGCCGCCGTCCGTGGTTGGTCCCCGTGATCGCCGCCCCCCTCCTGGCGTTGGTCGTCTTCTGGCTCTGGATCTCGGCGTTCCATGCCAACCCCGCGCTCGCGGCCGATGTCACCCGCTTCGAGGTGGTCTCCGACAGCGAGATCAAGGTTCGGGTCATGGTGGACAGGGCTCGGCCCGAGGTCAGCGGTCATTGCCTCGTCTTCGCCCAGGCCCCCAACTTCGAGCGCGTCGGCGAGATGCAGCTGCCGGTCCCCGCCTCTGCCCACAAGGTCGAGGAAATCGACATCACCATCCGCACCTTCCGCAAGGCCACCACCGCCTCCGTCGACGGGTGCACGGCGGACTGAAAGAGGGCTCAAGCCGCCTTCCAGGCGGGGTGAGCGCCTATCGGATAGGCTCTTGCGATGGCAGAAACCGATACCAACACCATCTGGCTCACTCAGGATGCCTTCGACAAGCTCACCGAGGAGCTCGAGCACCTGACCGGTGAGGGCCGCGCCGAGATCTCGGCGCGCATCGCTCAGGCTCGCGACGAGGGCGACCTCAAGGAGAACGGCGGCTATCACGCCGCCCGCGAAGAGCAGGGCAAGCAGGAAGCGCGCATCGCGCAGCTCCAGGACATGTTGCGCCGTGCGGAGGTGGGCGAGCCGCCCGCCGCCGGCGACACCGCGGTCCCCGGCACCAAGGTGACGATCGCCTTCTTCGGCGATCGCGACGACACCGACACCTTCCTGCTCGGCTCCCGTGAGGTCATGGGCCTGGACGACGCCGCCGATGACATCAACGTCTACAGCCCCCAGTCACCGCTGGGGGCCGCCGTCACCGACCACAAAGTCGGCGACACCGTCAGCTACGAAACGCCGAACGGCAAGATCATCGAGGTCGAGATCCTCTCGGTCGAGGCTTTCGAGGGCTAGACCACCCTCCGATTTCCGCCATACGGAAACCGCCCCGGGTCACCCGGGGCGGTTCTGTTTTGGTCGAACCCTGCGCGGCTCAACAGTTCGGGCCCGGCGTACGCCTCAGGCTCGATCACCGGCGTACGCCACGGGCTTGATCACCGGCGTACGCCTCAGCCTCAGTCACCGGCGTACGCCACGGGCTCAGTCACCGGCGTACGCCTCAGTCGGCCTCGCTCAGCAAACGCTGGGCCTCCGCCGGAGCGAGGGTCCCGGCCGCGACCTGGGCCAGGACCTCGTCCCGAGTGGGGCGCGGCGTCGCAGCATCCCCCGCATCCCCGGACAACCCGAGCCGCATGAGCAGCTGGGTCAGCCGCAGGCGCGCCGTGGGATAGGACACCCCCAGGTGCTTCTCGACCTCACGCAGGTTGCCGCGGGAGGCCAGAAAGACCCGCAGGGTTTCGATCTCTGCCGGGCTGAGGGCACAGAACTCGCACGAGGTGAACACCCCGGCGAGCTCGGTGCCGCACGACGTGCAGCCCAGCCGGGTGACATGGAGTTGATCCCCACAGACCGGGCAGTCGCTCGGTGCACGGTGGGGTTCATCGTGGTGATGTGTGACAGTCATCAGGCCTCCTGCTGGGGTTCGGATCCGACGCGGACGGTGGCATGGCCCATGACCACACCGACATCGAGTCGAGCGGCACCGTTGCCCATGACGACCTCGTCACCGGCACCCTGATGGCCGCCTGCCCAGGCGACCTTGCCGAGCTGGGCCTCGGCCCGGACGGTGACATTGGAGTCGTCGTCGAGATTGACCACGAGCGAGCCGGACTCGCACCGGATGCGGGAGCGCCCTGTGGCGATCCGACCCTTGACCGTGGCCTGCCCCGCCTGCACGAGGACATCGTGCGCCTCTTCGATCCCGGTGAGCTTCGCGCCACCGGCCGTGACCCGCACCTTGCCGAGGAAGCGAACATCCTCGGTGGTCAGCGAACCCGCGGTCAGCTCGACGTCCACGATCAGGTTGGGGTTCACGCGGATGAACAGTTCCTTGCCCAAACCCAGGTTGCGGACGTCGTCCAGGCTCCGCGGCGGCCGCAGCAACGTGAACCCGTCGATCGATGCGCCCAGCTCGCCGTCGCTGGAGATTTCGAGCACCGATCCGGTACGCCGCAGCACGTGCGCCCCATCGACCGACGCCGTGGCCACCCGGGGCTCACTGGCGATGCGGACCCGTCGCCCGACCGCCCGCACAGAGACGCGGTCGACGCCCTTGGTGTTCGTCGTATGCCGATCAGCCGGCGGGACGTCCTCGCCATCAGGGCTGGTCCGAGTGGGTTCCGGCTTGGGCTGCTGGGGCTTGGGGTCCTGCTTGGCCTGCTCGCCCGTGGCATAGCCCGCCACCCGCGAGAAGGTCTCCCGCGCATAGGTCTGCCACTTCGATTCGGCCTTCGGCTCGTCGGCTCTCGTCTCGCCGGCTCTGGTCTCGCCGACCCCGGGCTCGGCCGTGTTCCGGTCGCCGACCTTCGGATCGTCGGCACCTCGGCCCGAGGGCGACTCGGCCGTCACATCAGCAGCGTCGGCTGCGGCCGGGGGCACATCCGCGGGGGGCGCGGCAGCTTTCAATTCGTCAATGCGTCGGGCCGCCTCGGCTGCATCGATGCGGCCGGCGGCAAGCTCCTCGAGGATGGGCGTGAGATCGGGACCACTCATGCATCAAATCTAAAATCGACCTAGCTCAAATGAAAGGTTCACTTTCTACTTGTTTCCCTGAAGAACCCCTGACAGCGCCCCTCGCCGACTCGTACGCCACCTCCCTGCCCGAGGCGCCTGCACTTCCCGACACGTACGCCACCTCCCTCCCCGAAAGCGGCCCCACATTCCGACATCGCGATCACTTGGCGACGTGAAGACGACGTTCCGACCGTGCGCCACGTTGCGAGGTGAATGACAGGTCGCGAAGTGGCGTTCACGTCGCGGAGTCACCCGTCGCCAAGTCGCGAAGTGGCGTTCACGTCGCGGAGTCACCCGCCGCCAGGTCGCGAAGTGGCGTTCACGTCGTGGAGTCACCGGCCGCCCAAGGTGCGACCGGACATTCACGTTGCGGAGTCGACGCGAGCGGCGTACGAACCCCCTGTTCCGCTCCGCGCACAACACGGTTGCTCCATCCGCCCTCCACCCATATAGTTGCATGGTGCAATCAACTGAATCCCCCACGACGCCGGGCGATCAGATCCTCGAGGCGCTGATCACCATCGGGCGCGCCACGCGCAAGCGACTGGACGCCAGCCTCGACCAGGGCAGCTATTTCCTGCTCCACACGCTGTCGCGCACCGGCTCGGTGCGGGCGAGCGACCTGGCCCACGCCTGCGAGCTCGACTCCTCGACGGTGTCCCGCCAGCTTCGCCAGCTCACCGACAACGGGCTCGTCGAGCGCCGCCCCGATCCCGACGACGGCCGCGCCCACCTGGTCAGCCTCTCCCCCGAGGGCGACCGCGTGACCGCCGAGGCCCGGGCCCGCAAGCGAGCCATCGTTCTCGATCAACTCGCCGGGTGGCCGGCCCACGACGTCGCCGAACTCGCAAGGCTGCTCGGGTTGCTGGCCGACCAGGTCAGCAGCCCGGGCGTACCAGCGCCGAACCCACCCGCCGCGACCGACCACCCCACCGACGCCACCCACGAGGAGTCCATCCGATGACAACCCCCAAGAAGGAAGACTCCACCCCCTCGTTCTCCCTCGATGCCTCCGGCAAGCGCGTCTTCATCGGCCTGATGCTCGGCATGCTGGTCGCGTCGATCAGCCAGACCATCGTCGGGCCGGCGCTCCCCCGGATCGTCGCCGAACTCGGCGGCATGGATCACTACTCGTGGCTGGCCACTGCGGCGATGCTCGTGTCGGCGATCACGGTGCCGATCGCCGGCAAGCTGTCCGACCTCTACGGCCGCAAGCCGTTCTATCTCGCCGGCCTGGCCACCTTCATGCTCGGCTCCATCATCAGCGGGCTCGCCCCCAACTTCTGGGTTCTGGTCGCCGGTCGCGCGGTGCAGGGTCTCGGCATGGGCACGCTGATGCCCCTGTCCCAGACCATCATCGGTGACATCATTCCGGCGCGGTTCCGCGGGAAATACCAGGGCATCATGGGCGCGACGTTCGGCTTCTCGTCGATCGCCGGCCCGCTCGCCGGTGGCTTCATCACCGACGTGATCGGCTGGCGCTGGCTGTTCTTCGTCAGCCTGCCCATCGGGTTGGTCGCCCTCTTCTTCATCAACCGCTTCTTCCACCTGCCCCACGAGAAGCGCGAGGTATCGATCGACTACGCGGGCATGGTGACCCTGTCGATCGCGCTGCTCAGCATCCTGCTCGCGACCTCGTTCGGCGGCACAACCTGGCCGTGGTCGTCGTGGCAGATCATCGGGCTCTATGCGCTCGGCGCGGTCGCGACGATCGCGTTCATCGCCATCGAACGCAAGGCGAAGGAACCGGTCATGCCGCTCCGCCTGTTCCGCAGCTCGATCTTCACCCTCTCCAACATCGCCAGCTTCGCGCTCGCGATGATGATGTTCGGCGCGATCATCTACATCCCCGTGTACGCCCAGGGCGTGATGGGCGTCAGCGCCGCCGAGTCCGGCCTGATCCTGATGCCGCTGATGATCGGCATGATCACCATGGGCATGGTGAGTGGGTTCCTCATCACCAAGACGGGGCGCTACAAGGAGGTCATTCTCGCCGGTGCCGTCCTGATGATCGTCGGCTATCTGCTGCTGTCGCGCATGCACTTCGGCTCCCACCCACTCGAACTCACCGGCGCGATGGTCGTGTTCGGTATCGGCCTGGGCCTGGCCCTGCAGCAGTACACCCTCGTCGTCCAGAACAGCGCCCGCCGCCAGGATCTCGGCGTCGCCACCTCGTCGATCCAGTTCTTCCGCAACGTCGGTTCGACCGTTGGCATCGCCCTCTTCGGCACCATCATGACCAGCGCGCTGCCCGGGGCGATCGGCCGCCACCTCCCACCCGAGGCGGCCGGCCAGATGGGCCATCTGAACGCCGGAGACGTGCTGGATCCCGCTGCGCTGGCCACCCTGCCCGGGCCGGTGGCCGACGCGGTGCGGATGGGTCTCGCGGAGTCGCTCCACGAGAGCTTCCTGATCGGTATTCCTCTGGGCGTCCTCGTCCTGATCGCGTCGTTCTTCATCAAGGCGATCCCCTTGCGGGAAACCATCCACAGCAGCGAGGAGGCCGGCCGCGAGATTCTCGACGCGATGTCGCAGTCGAGCCACCATGCGAACGAGATGGTGCCGCTGCTGTCGGAGACCAACCGCACGCGGGAGCGCATCACCGGGCTGCAGTTCGGCATCATCGCCGAGCGGGCGCGCCAGGGGGCGTACCCCCTGCTCACCCAGGCCGTCACCGACCTCGGCAAGGGCGACTTCGAACGCGGGATCGCGCTCCTCGAGCGCACGGCCGCCATGCTGTCGACCGAGGACGATCAGCTGATGGCCGCGTCCGAGGAGTACGCCGCAGAGGTTGCGTCGTTCGGCGCGAAGGAGGGCGGCGTGCTCAGCCCGGCGCTGCGCCAACAGCTCGCCGTGGTCGCCGCCCAGCGGGACCGCAACGCGGTGCTCAGCCAGGTCGAGGTGCCGGTCGGCAAGCGCTACGAGGCGGTGAACATGCGCCATCTGCAGGAGGTCGGCAACGACCTCAACGCGGCGCTGCTGGTCGACCTCAGTGTGACGGGCCTGCCGGACAGCTGGTCGGACCGGGATTGATCCCTGAGTCCCGGCGACCGATCAGGTCGCCGGGGCCACCCCGGCCTCGTCGGATTCCTGGGTGCGGCCCTTGGCGACATAGCCGATGAACGACTTGCCGAAGGCCATCAGCGGCACCACCAACAGGGCGCCGACGATGCCGGCGACGCTGATGCCGATGGTGATGCCGAAGATGACGGCGAGCGGGTGGAGCGAGACGGCCTTGCCGAGCAGCAGCGGCTGCAGCAGGTTGCCCTCGATCTGGTTCACGGCGACGATCACGCCGAGCATGATCAGCGCCTGCACGGGCCCGACGGTGACGAGCGTGATCAGGGTCACGACGGCACCACCGACCAGGATGCCGACGATCGGCACGAAGGCGGAGAGGAACAGCAGGGCACCGAGAGCAGGCGCCATGGGAACACCCATGATGATGGCGGCGATGAGCGGGAAGATCGCATCCACGGCGGCGACGATGCAGGTTGCGCGCACATATTCGACGAGCGAGTTCCAGCCGGACTTGCCACCGCCGTCGACCTTTTCACGTGCCGCCGACGGCACCAGCCGGAGCAGCCACTTCCAGATCCGCGGGCCGTCATAGAGCATGAAGAACATCGCGAAGAGTGCCAGCACGAGCCCGGCCAGGAAGTTGCCGACCGCACCCGCACCGGTGGTCGCATAGCGGGCGATCGTGGCCTGCTGATGGCGCAGATAGTCGGTGAGTTGGTTGATCCAGCCGTCCATCTGCTCCTGGCTGATCTGCAGCGGCCCGCTGTTGAGCCACGCCACCAACTGCTCGAAGCCCTCCATGGCCCGCTGCCCGAGTTCGTCGGACTGGCTGGCGATCTGGCTGATGATCAGGGTCAGCAGACCGCCGACCACCAGGAGCCCACCGACCAACGTGATGACGGCTGCGACCGGCCGGGGCACGCCCCAGGTCATCAGCTTGGCGGCGATCGGGACCAGCCCCGCCGCCAGCATGATGCCGATCGCGAGGGGGATGGTGACCGCGCTCAGGACGCCCGCCAGCCAGCCGATGCCCCCGATGAGTCCGGCGATGAGCAGGACCCGCCACGCCCACGAGGCCGCGATCTGCAGTCCCGGCGGCACAGCCCGATCGAAGTCGGCCTTCCGGTTGCGCTGGACGTCGAGGTCGACGCGCACCTGTTCGTCGACCTTCCGACCGGCCGCCAGTTCCGCCCGGATCCCCTCCAGCTCACGCTGCTGTTGCCGCCGTCCGAACATCGACCCTCCTGATGGTCCTCGCTGAGCGCCGGTCGGCCCCGGCGGCGATTTCGCTGCACACTCTAGGGGTGCCGGGGCGCGCTCCGGGAACGTTCAGACCCCCTGGGGTATTCGTTAGGGTGTACACATGAGTGAAACGTCAACGACCCGCTCGCTGACCGCGCTGGTCATCGGAAACATCCTGGGCGGGATCGGAGTCGCGTCCGGCATCGCCGTGGGTGCCCTGCTCGTGGCCACGATGGGCGGGACCGGCATGTCAGGTCTAGGCCAGGCCCTCAGCGTCCTCGGCGCCGGCCTGCTGGCGGTCCCGCTCGCGAAGCTCGCCACGCAGCGCGGTCGCCGGCGTGCACTGGCAACCGGCTATGTCATCGCCGCGATCGGCGGCCTGATCGTCCTGATCGGCGCGCGGCTCGACGCCCTCGTGGTGGTGCTGCTGGGTCTCCTGCTGTTCGGCGCTGCCCAGGCGACCAACCTCCAGACCCGCTACGCGGCCTCCGAACTCGCCACCCCGGCCCGGCGCGCCACGATCATGTCGATCGTCATCTGGGCGACGACGATCGGTTCGGTGGCCGGGCCGAACCTGAGCACCGCCGGCGCCTCACTCGGCCGCCCACTCGGCATCCCGGATCTGGCCGGGCCCTACCTCTTCAGCGTCACGGGCTTCATCCTCGCGTTCGCCGTCATCGCCCTGGTGTTCGTACGGCGCTCGGCGACCGCCGGCACCGGCCCCAGCGCGCCACCTCAGTCGGCCGGCCGGAAGATGGGCGCAATGGCCGCACTTCGGTGGGCGGCCGCGCACCCGGTGGCCCGGTTCGCCGTGGTCCTGATCGTCACCGGCCACGCGGTCATGGTGGGGATCATGTCGATGACACCGGTCCATCTCGGCCACGGCGGTCACGGTCTGCAGATCATCGGCCTGACGATCAGCCTCCACATCATGGGTATGTATGCCCTCAGCCCTGTCGTCGGCTGGCTCGCCGACCGCTTCGGCCCGATGCGCGTGGCGCTCGCGGGGCTCATCCAGTTCGCCGTCGTCGCCGTGATCATCCTCATCGAGGCCGACCATTTTGTCGGAGTCGTGATCGCGCTGATCCTGCTCGGCACCGGCTGGTCCTGCACCACGATCGCCGGCTCGGCCCTACTCGCGAGCGTCGACTCCGGCGAGGTTCGCGTACCCCTCCAGGGCGCCACCGACGCCCTCATGAACTACGGCGCCGCCACGGCCGCCCTCCTGGGCGGTCCGCTGCTCGCCCTGATCGGTTATGGCGGGCTCGCACTGGTGTCGGCGCTGGTGATCATCCCGGCCGGAGCTATCGGCTGGTACGCCCGCCGTCACCGCGATTCCGCTCTCGCGGCTCGCGATCAGCGATGACCCCCGCTGCTGGGTTAGGGTGCGCCCGTGAGTGAGGCGAGCGGTCCGGGCCGTGGCATCAGGGGGTGGGTACGCCGCCGCACGTCGGTGCCGCGTGACGTCATCGTCCTCGGCATGATCGCCTTCAGCGTCGCTGTCGGCTTCGGTGTCGTCGTGCCGGTCCTGCCGGTGTTCGCCAAGTCGTTCGAGGTCACCAACTTCCAGGTCGCGATGGTGGTGTCGGCCTTCGCGTTCATGCGCCTGCTGATGAGCCCGTTCTGCGGCCGGCTCGCCGACTGGCTCGGCGAGCGCGCGACGCTGGCCGTCGGCATCTTCATCGTGGCCATCTCCAGCGCCGTGGCCGGTCTGTCGACCAGTTACGAGATGCTGCTGCTGTCGCGCGGGCTCGGCGGCATCGGCTCGGCCATGTTCACGGTGTCGGCGATGACCCTCCTGCTGAAAGCCGCGCCTCCGGCCATGCGCGGTCGGGCGGCCGGGTTCTTCCAGAGCGGCTTCCTCATCGGCGGCATGACCGGTCCCGCGATCGGCGGCCTGCTCGCGGCGATCTCGATCACCGCCCCCTTCTTCTTCTATGCCGGCACCCTCGCCGTGGCCGGCACCATCGGCCTGGCCCTGCTCTCGAAGCCGGAACGAGCCGCGGCCGGGGTCGCCCAGATCGCCGTCCGCCCGATGCACGAGGTCGCCGCCGATCCGCGGTTCCAGGCCGCCTGCGTGTCGAACCTCGCCCAGGGCTGGAACAACTTCGGCGTCCGCAACGCACTCGTCCCGCTCCTGGCCCTGATGAGCCTCGACCGCGGACCGACCCAGACCGGCTATGCGTTCGCCATCGCCGCGGTCGTGCAGACGCTCGCACTCGCACCGGTCGGCAAGTTCGTCGACCAGGTCGGCCGCAAGCCGGCCATGATCGCCGGCGGCCTGTTGGGAGCGGCGGTCATGGCGACCCTCCCCCTGGTCCCGTCCTGGTGGATGTTCATCGTCGTCCTCTGCCTAGGCGGCGTGGCCGCAGCCGCGCTCGGCACCGCCCCGGCCGCTTCGGTCGGCGACGCGGCCGGCGCCAAGAGTGGTACGCCCGTGGCGGTCTTCTCGATGTTCTCCGACCTCGGCGCCATCATCGGCCCGCTCGTCGCGGGTTGGCTGGCCGACACCGTGTCGATGACCGTCGGGTTCGCCGTGGGCGCCGCTCTCCTGGCGCTCGGGTCGCTGGTGTCGGTCCGCATGCCCGCCGGCGTACCCACCTCGGACTCCGTCCCACCGGAGAACGGTGCCGAACCGACCGACCCGCCGTCCGCCACGCTCGCCAACCCCGAGGATCTGCGATGACCGCACGCCCGCTGTCAGAACTCGTCGCCCCCGACTGGGCCGAAGCGCTCGCGCCGGTGGCCGACACCATCACGCGGATGGGCGAGTTCCTGCGGGCCGAGAACGCCGCCGGTCGCGGCTACCTTCCGGAGGGCGCCAACGTCCTGCGGGCGTTCAGGCTGCCGCTCGCGGATGTACGCGTACTCGTCGTCGGCCAGGATCCCTATCCGACGCCGGGTCACCCGGTCGGGTTGTCGTTCTCGGTGGCGCCCGAGGTACGCCCCCTCCCCAAGTCCCTGATCAACATCTATCGCGAGCTGCACGACGATCTCGGCATCCCGCCGGCCCCATCGGGCGACCTGACACCCTGGTTCCACCAGGGAGTGCTGCTGCTCAACCGCGTACTCACCGTCACCCCCGGCAAGTCGGCCTCCCATCGCGGCAAGGGCTGGGAACAGGTCACGCAACGCGCCATCGAGGCTCTCGCCGAGCGTGGCGGCCCGCTGGTCGCCCTGCTCTGGGGCCGCGACGCGCAGTCGGTGATCCCCTGGCTCGGGTCGATCCCCCATGTCGCGTCCGCCCACCCGTCGCCGCTGTCGGCCCACAACGGGTTCTTCGGCTCCCGGCCGTTCTCGCGCGTGAACGACCTGCTGGCCGAACAGGGCGCTGCGCCCATCGACTGGAACCTCAACCAAGGAAAGGAATGACCATGTCCGAAACCTTCATCGTGTCCAACCGCATCGAGGTCGAGGCCGACCGCGCCGAAGCCTTCGAGGCAGTGTTCATCGAGTCGACGCGGACGACGCTGGAGGGCGTGCCCGGTCTGCATCGCGTCACCCTGCAGAAGCCCGCCAAGCCCGGCATGCCCTATATCTCCACCATGGAGTTCGACAATGCCCAGAGCTTCCAGGGCTGGCTGAAGTCCGACTCCTTCAAGCGCGCCCACGGCGACGACCAGGCCGAGGGCATGCAGGCCCCCAGCGCATCGAACTGCACACCCTGATCGAGGACATCTCGTTCTGACCCTTCGGAGTGCGACATAGGCTGGGTGACATGTTCTTCGGACGCAAACCCGTGATGGTCACCCCCGAGCAGGCCCTGCCGGGCCGGTCGACACCGGTCTATCCGGTGGGTCTTGAGCATGTCCTGTTCGAGATCCCCATCGACTCGACCCCGGAAGACACCGAGGTGGCGTACTTCGCTCTCGGCTGCTTCTGGGGCGAGGAGAAGATGTTCTGGGAGACCGAGGGCGTGCGCAACACCGCCGTCGGCTATCAGGGCGGGTTCACCCCCAACCCGACCTATGAAGAGGTCTGCACCGGACAGACCGGCCACACGGAGACGGTGCGGGTCTGCTTCGACCCGACGGTGGTGTCGTATTCCGACCTGGTCCGCCAGTTCTTCGAAGCCCACGACCCGACGCAGGGGTTCCGGCAGGGCAACGATGTGGGTACGCAGTATCGCTCGGCGCTGTTCGTCAGCCCGGAGCAGGAGCCGATCGCCCGGGAGCTCGCGGCCCAGGCCCAGCAGTCCTATTCCGCCGCTGGCTTCGGAGACCTCACCACCCAGATCGCCCCGGCTTCCGCCGAGAGCGTCGCCGGTGAGTTCTTCTTCGCCGAGGACTATCACCAGCAATATCTGGTGAAGAACCCGAGCGGCTATTGCCCCATTCATTCCACCGGCGTGAAGTGCGGCTGAGCTGAGCGGCCGGGACCTCCATCCCGGCCGCTGCGGTCAGACGCGCGGGTGCTGGCCCTGGCGGGCGCCGGACACCAGGCGCCAGATGGTGCCGCCCGCACCAAGCGCGCGAACGCCACGAACATCACCAGGTCCTTCACGAAAAGACCCAGCACGTCGGGGTTCACGAGATTGATCAGGATGAAACCGACCCGGTCGCCCATCTCGGGGGTCCATAACTCGGACACCGGATTGTTACGTCCGGTCGCCGAAGCCCGCCAAGGGGACCTGCCCCGGGTCATAACGTGGCCCTGTGACCGGAGAATCACCCTTTCCCCATTGGACCTGCCCGGCGGGCGAGATCCGGGGCTGGCAGGACTGCGCCGTGTTGCGCGCGACCGGGATCCGGTACGCCCGCGCCGGCCGTTACGAGCAGCCCGTCGACGAACCAGCCGCAACTGACGTCATCGATGCCACCCACTGGTCGCCCGCGTGCCCCCAGCCCGTCGCTCCCCTGCTCGAGAAGCTCCTCAACCGGCCGCTGGGCGATCTGGTGCAGGACGAGGATTGCCTGCGCCTCTCGCTCACGCTCCCGGCCGACCTCGAACCCGGCGAAGCCGTGCCGGTCATCGTGTGGATCCACGGTGGCTCCTACACCTGGGGCGCCGGCGATGCACCCATCTTCGACCCGGCCCACTTCGTGGCCGAGCAACGCATCATCGTCGCGAGCGTCACCTATCGGCTGGGGGTTTTCAGCTATCTCGGCGTCGACGAGCGGCCGGCCAATCTGGGCCTGCTCGACCAGCTCTCGGCTCTGCGTTGGGTGCAGGCGAATATCGCCGCGTTCGGGGGTGACCCGGGCAACGTGACCGTTTTCGGGCAGTCGGCGGGTGCCGATGCGGTGGCTCACCTGATGATCGCGCAAGGCAGCCAGGGCTTGTTCCACCGGGCTGTGATCGCCAGCGCTCCGTTCGGATCGTCCGGCCGACGTGACGAGATGTACGCCCGGATGGCCGTCACCGCCGCCACGCTGCCGCACGATGCCCCGACCGCCGACCTGGTCGAGCACCAGGCCCGGATCGGAGCCAGCGCCCGTGGCTTCGGTCTGCGCTCGGCCGTGCCGTTCGGCGTACGCTTCGGCCGCGCCCCTCTCCCGCCGGAGGCCGAGGCGCGGGCGGCCTGGCGCCAGGCGGCGACGCGGGTCCCGATCCTGATCGGCTGGACCTCCCGCGACGGGGCGATGTTCACCGTGCCGATCCCTGCGCTCGAGCGCATCGCACCCTGGCCGATCGTGGGGCCGACGGCCGTCGAGGTAGCCGTCCGGGCGGTCACCCGTCTCGTGTTCTCCGCTCCCGCCACGGCATTCGCCCGACGGCACCAGCGGGCCGGTGGGCGCGGGTATCGCTATGAACTGTCCTGGGGTCCGGCCGACAATCCCTATCGGGCCACCCACACCTATGACATGGCGCTCATGTTCCCGGCCGAAACCTGGTGGGACGCTGCGCTCATCGCCGGTGCTACGCGGGAGGAGATCCTCGCCGCCGGCCGGCCCGTACGCCGAATGCTGGCTGATTTCGTCCGGACCGGAACCGTCGATGTGCGCGACGAGCGGGGACTACGCGTACGCCCGCTCGCCTGACTCTCGGCCCTCAACGCCAGTCAGGATGCTGCTGGGCGTTTGGACCCCACGCGTCACCGGGCTGACCGGGCTGCACCTGACCTGGGTGGACCTGACCCGGATAGTTCTGGCCGGGATAATTTTGACCCGACTGCGGCTGCCACTGCAGCGGTGGCGCTGTGGGCGGGGCGTACGGGGCCTGCGGACCGGAGGCGTACGGGCCCGGCTGGGGAGCCTGCTGCGCCGGATAGGCACTGCCGCGGGCGTACCCCGGCGGGAGGGAATTGCGGCGGAGCTGATCGACATACATCACCGTCTGGTAGCTCGCCAGGAACGGAACGGCAAGGACCTGGACCGCGATCTGCAGCGCCAGAACGATGGCCATCACGGCCAGCATCGGCACCAGATCGAACGGGCTACTCGAAGAGGAATCCCGGCCGTTGATCGGGAGCGTCAGGACCTGGCTGAACATCTGGACCACGAAGCTGGCCAGGCCCGCCAGCATGGATCCGACCAGGTAATAGCCGAGGGTGCGCAGCACATTGCCCTTGGTCAGGGCCCACGAGCGCTTCAGCGAATCGATGACCGGGAGTTGCTCGACGGCCAGCGCGGGCATCACATAGAGGAACCGGACCTGGAAATAGAAGATGACCAGGGACAGGACCCAGATGAGCAACAGGAAGACCACATAGCTGACGACGGCGGTGACGATCGCACCCGTCGGATCGCGGTCTGAGGACGTGGCGATCGCCCCCATGATGGCCGCGAACATGCCGCCCATCAGCAGGCCCATGACGAGGAAGATGGCGACCACGACCGCGATCCACAGCAACAGGACCCGGCCGACGACGCCCTTGGTGCGCGCATAGAGGTCACGGTTGTCGGACGGCCGCCCGTGGATGACGTCGTGCGCGCCGAGGACCATCATCGCTTGGACCTTGATCTGTGCCAGCGAGCCGACCACGACGGCGGCGAACATCAGCACGATGCCGAGGACGATCAGGCCGGAGAAGGAACCCCGAAGGATCGTCACCGAGATGCCCCAGATGAGGGGCACCATCGCGGCCATCACGAGCAGCGAGATCAGGATGGACGGGATGAATGCCAGAAAAGCGAAGGCACCCACGCGCTGCCGGAAGATGCGGAAGGCACCGGAAATCACGCCACCCAGATCGAGGGGGCTGGGACGAAGGGGCTGGGTCGGCTGAGTGGTCACCCGTCAAGCCTATGCAGGCGCCGAGTCAGCCCAGTTGGCGTCCGCGGCGACCCGACCCTGAAATGTCACCCTCCTTTGGCACGATGAGTGCGTGAGCGAATCTGCCGTCGGCTGCTTCACTGCCGTTCCGGTCCGGGCCCACGCCGTCCGCCCCGATACGTGGGCAACGGCCGAGTGGTCCCTGGGTCCCGACGTGCGGCCGCTGGAACAGGCGACGACTTTCGCGGTGTACGCCCCGGCGGCCACGCGGGTGGTGCTGGAGTTCTATGCCGCCGCGGCGGGTTACGTGGCCGAGATCGAGTTCGACATGGCCCGCGGCGCCGACGGGGTCTGGCGGGCCAACGTCGGAAATGTCGGTCACGGCACGCTCTCGACACGGCTGCATGGGCCGAGCCGACCGGCAACCTGTGGGCCCGGGAATCCGCCTCCGACATTCCCGGTGACTATGCGGTCTCGCCGTGGTCGATCGCGGTGCTGGAGTCACACCAGCACTAGATGTGCCGCACGGATTGCAGCGCGCGCTCGATCAGCGGCTCGGCCGAGCTGCCCGGACGGTGGAAGGTGATGATCTGGGCCCACTTGCGCGGCTGGCCCGAATCGATGACATAGATGCTGACCTTGAGCGGGGCATCGGCGCTGGCTGCCGTGTAGTCGAGCTGCGTCCGATAGGTCTTCATCCCGCCGAGCGTCATCTCCTCGGTGGTCACCGGGCCGGCGGTGGTCTTCTCCTCGACCGACAGCGTCCCCTCGAGACACGAGGCGATGAGAGCACCCGCCTGCTCCTGCACCACGAAGCCGTTGTCGAACCGCACCCCGCCGAGCACGATGCCGGCCTCGTTCTTCTTCCCGTCGAGGTTGATGTCGCCCATGGCCGAATAGTCGTCGAGCCAGGTCCAATAGCTGCGGTCGAACGAGAAGCCCCAGTCGGGGACGCCGTCATAGCGGACGCCGGTCGACGTATAGGTCTCCATCCGGTTGCGCGTATAGCTGTCGTTGCCACCGGTGCACGTCACCTGCGGGGGCGACACCGGATCGCCTCCGGTGCCGGCCGTGGGGGCGGACGCGGGGGTGGTCGCTGCCCCCGGGGTCGCAGCACCCGGGCTCGCAGGGGCGGGGCTCACCGTCGGCCCTTCCCCGCCGCCGTTCCCGCGCGTCAGGAAGATGCCGCCCAGCGCGACGAGCGCCAGCACGACGGCGGCGGCCACCGCGATGATGACCGGCGTACGCGACTTTCCGGCCGTCCGGGCCACACCGGTCCCGCCCTGGGGGAACGTGCCGATCTGATCCGGTCGGGGCCAGGGAGTGTTGGGATCCTGCGTGGTCACCGGCGTCCAGGCATTGCCGTCCCAGAACCGGAAACTGTGCGGCTGGCCGCTCGGATCGGGATACCACCCGGGTGATTGCATCTGAACCTCCTCGCCCGAGACCCTACGGAGCCGGAGGTCACCCGGGTTGGATATCCCGAGCCGCGGCCCTGGCGAGCCGGTACGCCGACACCGTCGGGTCGCCCGTGATCCAGAACCTCCACGCGACATCCGCCGCCCGGCTCACCCCCACGCGGGGACCGGCGCTGATCTCGGGCTCCTCATCGCCGGGTGTGAGGCTGAACGGCGACTCGGGGTCGAACAGTTCCGCCCCGCCGTCGACCATGGTGATGCCGAGGGCCCTGGTCAGGTTGCCGGGTCCGCGCGCCAGGCGGTGGTCCGCGACGTCTCCCCTCCGGGTCCGGGCGTCTTCCAGCCCGAGCACCACCTCCCCCGCCCGCAACAGGACGCCACCGCCCACGCCCTCGGGCGTACAGATCACGTTGGCGCAGGTATGGCCATGCATCGCATAGGTATAGAGCCGGCCCGGCGGGCCGAACATCACCGCGTTGCGCCGGGTCGGGCCCTTCCAGGCGTGGGAGGCCGGGTCGTCGGCAGCGGCGTACGCCTCTACCTCGGTGATGCGGACCGCCACCGGGCCCCGCCGCAGGACCGCCCCGAGCAACAACCGCGCGGTGACCAGCGTCGACGGGTCGAGCCAGCTCATGCGGCCAGGCCCTCGGTCATGGCCAACACCCGGTCGGCTGCCCCACAGACCAGGACATGTTCGACGTTGCGCGTGTGGGAGACCGTGCCGACCTTCACCCCCTGCGGGCTGTAGATCCCGAGACGAGCGCCGATATAGCGGTCGTATTCATAGTCGAGCACCCGCACCTCGCCCCGCACCGATGCCATCTCGACCAGCTCCGGCAGCGGGACGAAACCCTCGTTGGAGAACGACACGACAGTGACATCGGCGTTCACGCCTTCGAGCACGCGGGCGAACTCCTCCGGCATGGTCCGCTTGCTGTTCCACGCACTTTTCGTCCCGGCGTCCCGCGCATCGGTCCGTTTGCAGGCCTTGCCGTAGTGCTCGGGCGCATCGCCGCGGACGAGCGTCTCCCAGACGTGATAGTTCGTGAAGTAGCGGTGCTGGTTGTAGGGCGGATCGAGATAGGCGAAATCGACGCGCGGCAGGTCGGGCAGCAGTTCGGCCGCGTCCCGCTGATACGCCTGCCCTGTCCCGGGCACCAGCTGGGGCGGGCGCAGCCGCAGGGGCTGGTGGGACCGGGCCGACCAGTCCTTGAGGTACGCCATCTGCAACCCCACCGTCGAGTCCACCCGGTCGGCGGCCTCGACCAGACTGGTGAGCAGAAGCGGGCGGAGCGGCGACTCGGCGTACCACTCGTCGATCCCGGCCCGGATCGCATCCAGGCGCCGCCCGTTGTGGGGCTGGAAATAACGGGCCTGCTCACAGAACGTCTCCGTCAGATATCCCGTTCGGTCGGGCAGCGCAGCGAGCCGCTCCAGGGCCTCTCCGAGTTCGTCGGGATCGACGTCCTCGGGACGGGTTTCGACATAGGTCTGGGCGAAGACATAGGCATAACTGGCGGTGTCGTTGGCGTGGACGAACCCGCCCCGACGGCAGAATTCCTGGGCCACCCGCGTGGTGCCCGTGAACAGGTCCAGCGCCGTTCGCGCCCCGCTGCGCTCGAACAGCTCCCCCAATACGGGCACCAGGTTGCGCTTGGAGCCCAGATACTTGATCATCGGCCCCATCGTAGGCTCAGGCCATGCGTTCTTCCCGGATTCGGCGGCTCACCCACCTCGCGGTGGCGGCGGCCGTCGGACTCGTGACGATCGTGCAGATTCTGCGGCCGGCCGTGAATCAGGACGTGCGCTATGTGCTCGGCGCTCTGGCCACCACCGGTGCCGCCGGCCAGTCCTGGATCGAGGTCTGGGCCCATCGGCCTCTGGTCGCCCGTGGCACGATCGCCCTGTTCGATGCGCTCAGCCCGGGGGAATTCCTGGTCGAGGAGACGCTCCTGCGGGCCTGGTCGGTGGCGCTCGCGGCGGGTGCCGCGGTGGTGCTGTGGCGCGGGCTGGTACGCCGGGTCGACCGCGCCGCCGCCGGCTGGTCCGCACTCGCCGTCGGGGCCGCCCTGGCCTGGGCGCCGGGCTGGGACTTCGCCGAACCCGAGTGGTACGCCGCAGCGCTCGCGGTCGCGGCCATCGGGCTGGCCGTCGGCTGGCGGAGGGGCCCGATCGGTGCGGGCGTACTCCTGGGGCTGGTCGTGGCGATGAAATACACCACCGTGACGACGGCACTCGCGGCCCTGTTGATCGTGCTGGCCCTCGACCGCAGCCGGGGGTTGGCGACTGCCCTCGTCACCGCCGCGTCGACCGTGATCGTGCTCGCCGGGGCGGTGCTGGTCTCGCCGCACGAGTGGCAATGGTTGCGGGACATGCCGCTGCTCAATCCCGGTTTCCGGTTCACCGCCGTGCCACAGGTGATCGAAGGCATGGTCAACTCGCTGGTCGTGTCACCGATCACGATCGTGGCGCTCGTCGCGATCGTGGGCCTGCTGCTGCGGGGCGGGCAGGGCGCGCGCCTGGGTCTGCTCGCCGTTGCCATCCTCGCCCTGCTCGTCGCGCCCTTCATGATCCAGCAGCAGAACTTCCTGTATCACCTCAGCGCGCTGCCCGTCGCTGCCGCAGGTCTCGTCGCCGCGCTCGCGGCCCGCTCCCCCGTCCTGCCGATCGGCCTGCCCCTGGCGGGCCTGCTCGGGCTGGTCGGCGGGGTCGGGCTCTTTGCCCTGGGGCCGCGCACCCGCGACCAGAACTGGTGGATCGCCGACATCGTGATCGCCGTGGCGCTCGCGGCCGGTCTGATCGCGCTGCTCATCCAGTTGCGGCGCGGCATGCCCGCGGCCCAGGGGGCCGAGCGTCCCGCGCGCCGGTCCCGGGGGCTGACGCTGATCGCCCTCGCGTGTCTGGCTCCGCTGGTGGTGACGCTGTCCCCGCGGACGGCGTACTCCTTCTCCCTCGCCCACAATCGCGTCACTGCCGGCGACAATCACGCCCAGGCGGAGGCGGGTCCGGATCGACGGGCACGGGCCCACGCGGCGCTTCCGGGAAACACGCCGGTGGTCTATCTGTCGTTCTCGGCGCCCTATTGGCTGGGCTATCCCACACCCTGTCGCTATGCGTCGCCGACGTTCCTGCAGCGGGCTGTGGGCGCTCGGGCCGAGGCCGTCGCCCAGTCGCCGAGCTTCAGCGAAAACCTGGCGTGCCTCGACGATCAGGCCGCGAGGGCCGTGGTCGTCGAGCCGGGCTGGTTCGATGTGGACCGCGTCCGCCCCGAGGTGCGCTCGGCGCTCGAGCGCAACTTCGACTGCGCCGATCCGGCGTACGCCGACGACGGCTGGCTCATCTGCCGGCGCCGCTGACCAGCGGGATCAGACGCGGGTGTTGCTCGCGAAGGTGTTGCACTGGTTGGGGTCGCCGGAGTTGTAGCCGGTGGCCAGCCAGCGCTTGCGCTGCTCGGAGGAGCCATGGGTCCACGACTCGCGGTCGACCCGGCCCTGCGTCCGCTCCTGGATCCGGTCGTCACCCACCGCGATCGCCGCATCGACGGCCCGGTTCAGGTCATCCTGGGTGATCTGAGCGATCGGGCTGTTGGGGTCGGCGGTCGCATTCTTGAACCACACGCCCGCATAGCAGTCGGCCTGCAGCTCGAGCCGCACCTGCGGCGAATCCGGGCCGGTCTGGTTGCCGGCGCGCTGCACCTGCTCCATCACCCCGGTCAGGTTGGAGACGTGATGGCCATATTCATGCGCGATGACATAGGCCTCGGCCGCGTCGCCGCCCTGGGCGCCGAGCTGGCCCATCAGCTGCTCGAAGAAGCCGGTGTCGAGATAGACCTTGCCGTCGGCCGGGCAATAGAACGGCCCCACCGCCGAGGTCGCCGTGCCACAGGCCGTCGAGACCTGGCCGGTGAAGATGTGGGTCTGGGTCATGCGATAGCCCGAATAGGCCTGCGACCAGTAGTTCTGGATCGAGTTCGTGTACGCCACCCAGCGGCACTCACGGTTCGCCTCCACGTCACCGCCGCTCTGGCAGTGCGCGTACGCATTCCCGTCCGGACGGCTGTCGGTCTGGCCACCACCGGCCAGGCCGGTCAGGTCGATCCCGAACAACTGGCTCAGGATGAACAGCAGGATCATCGTGCCAATGCCACCGCCGACGGCGATGCGGCCACCCGCTCCGCCACCACCGACGACCTGACCGGAATCCAACCGCGCATTGTCGTTGTAGCGCATCCCTGGCCTCCTGCACCTGAGCGGGACCCCCTGTGTGCCCCGGCGAACGCGAACAGCATAGCCAGCCTGCCTCAGGGGCATGGGCTCGGAGGGCACCTATGATGGGTCAATGCGCATCGTCTGTGTTTCCACACCGGGCGGCGCCGAGCTGTTTGCGAGTCGATTGGGCCATGGAGAGGACCCGCGGCTTGCCGTGTGGCAGCACGGCCTGTCGCTCGCTCGCCCCATCGCGGCGTTCCGCGACGGCGAAGACATCGTGCTGACCGTGCAGGGGGCGCCGCACTCGCATGGCGTACTCCGGACCCGACGGCCACGCGGACTCGACCCCGATGCGGAGGTCCGCCCCGGCGAGGTCCCCCAGGTCCGCCAGCGCATAGCGGCCTATTCGATCGTGGCGTCCAGGCGCGGGCTCCTCGCTACGCAGTTCTCCGACCAGACCCACGTCCCCGGCCAGTGGGGTCTCCCCGGCGGCGGAGTCGATGCAGGCGAAGAACCGACCGAGACCATCGTCCGCGAAGCGATGGAAGAGACCGGCCAGCGCATCGAGCCCGTCGAACTCGTCGACGTCCAGAGCGACCACTGGATCGGCCGCGCCCCGAACGGCGTACTCGAGGACTTCCACGCCATCCGCCTCGTCTATCGCGCCGACTGCCCCGACCCCACCGACCCGGTCGTCCACGACGTCGGCGGCACCACCGCCGGCGCCTGCTGGGTCCCCTGGTCCGAGCTCCGCCGCACCCGCTGGACCTCCGGTACGCGGTCGTTGCTGGACCGGCACTTGTAACTGCTCGCTTCGCTCGCGCGGGGGACGACCCCCGAACCCCCGGCGCATCATTTCTCGCTTCGCTCGCGCGGGGGACGACCCCCGAACCCCCGCACTCGCTCTGCTCCGCCTCGCTTCGGCGTACGCCACGTCTGATTCTCGGGCGCCGGTGAGCGCACCATGGGCGTACGCCTCGGGCTCCGCGTCACAGCCCGACGGGACGCTCGTACGCTGCGCGATCAGCTGTGATCACCGCCCCACTCGTGGACGCCCTCGACTCTGCGACGTCAACGACACCCCACGACATGGGTGCGACTCCACGACATGGCGCACGGTTGGTAGGTGGGTTTCACGTAGGTATGTGACGTTGATGTAGGGAGGTGGGCTTGCTTTCGGCGAGCGATGTGGCGTACACGTCGGGAAGTGCGGACATTAACGTCGCGAAGTGCAGCACCCTCGGCGGCACCAAAGTCCCCCGGGCTGGTTTCGACAGGCTCGAACCGGCGATGCCACAGTTGTTCGAGTGATGCCCCAGTTGTAAATGTGGCATTGATCGAATAACTGTGGCATCGCGGACCGGACCCGAAGGCAAGCCGGACCCAGCCCCGAAGGCCCCAAGAACGACGAAGGCCCACCGGCGAACCGGTGGGCCTTCTTCAGTTGGAGCGTCAGCGTCGGAAGTAGCTGATGATGCGCAGCATCTCGACATACAGCCAGACCAGGGTCACGGTGAGGCCGAAGGCGGCCTTCCAGGACTGGTTGGCGGGGGCGCCCATCTTGACGCCCTTCTCGATGTAGTCGAAGTCAAGGACCAGGTTGAGGACCGCGAGGACGACAGCGATGGCCGAGACACCGATGGCGAGGAGGCTGACCTCCCCGGTCACGCCGGCGCGCAGGCCGAGGCCGGTGCCACCGTTCACGCCGACGAGGGCGAGGACGAAGTTGAGCAGCGTCACGACGGCGAACGCGATCGTGGCGATGACGATGATCTTCGTGAACTTCGGGGTGACCCGGATGTTGAAGAACTTGTAGGCGGCCAGCGTTAGGCCCGCGGCCACGAAGGTGGCGAACACGGCCTGGACGACGATGCCGGGATAGTAGAACTCGAAGATCTTCGAGATGCCACCGACAAAGACGCCCTCCACCACGGCGAACACCATGACGAGCGCCGGCGAAACCGTGCGCCGGAACGCGACGAGGAACGTGATGCCGATCGTGGCGAGCGCTGCGACGATCGAGGCCGGCATCAGGAGCTGCAAGGGCAGGAGGAAGAACGCCGCGGCGGCGACGAGCACGACCACACCGAGCGTGATGCCCGTTTTGGTCACGACATCGTCGAACGTCATGACACCCTGGCCACGCCCACCCTGCTGCTGCGGAGGCATCCCCTGGCCGGGGAACTGACCCTGGCGCGGGTCCTGCGGATATTGACCACCGAAGCGGGGGTCATATCCCTGCCCCTGGCCCTGACCCGGATATTGCGGATATCCACCTGCGTACTGGTTGCCCGGCTGGAACGCGTCCTGCCGCGACAGCACGGGGTTGGAACTGCGTAGCATGCTTCCTCCTGTCGGGCGCAACTCACGCCCTCCTCGATTCTATTCAACCCCGACAAGGGACCCGGTGTTCCCAGTGTGAGCCCCAGATCCTGTCTCGGTTCTATTACAGCGGCACTGTCCGCGCGTACACCCGGACCAGCCTGTGCGTTACCTGTGAAACGCACCGGGTGAAGAAGAAGTGCACCTCCGTAGAGAGTTTGAGAACCCTGGCCCGGCCCTGAAAACCGTGGCTTCTCGCCTGTCTCGGGGTGCCTACGAGCGTAGCGAACGGCCATCCGAACCCTCGGTGACCGACTCGCGGGGTCGTGTGGTGCGGTCAGTTGGGAAGACTCAAACCTCTCTGAGCGCCGCCGAGGTTGATGAGCTGGTGGCGCTGTACGAGCAGGGCATGACGCTAGCGCAGCTCGGTGAGCGGTTCGGCGTCTACCACCGAACGGTGGCCGCGCACCTCGTCCGCCGTTCCGTCCCGATGCGCGTGCGAGGGCTGGCTGAGGAGCACACGTGCGAGGCTGTGAGGCTCTACGAGGGCGGGATGACCTTGATGGAGGTTGGTCTGCATTTCGGGGTGAGTCAGGGGGCAGTGAAGAGGGCGGTGGCCGCAGCAGGTGCGACCATCCGCCCTCGGGGACGTCGGGTGGCGGTTACAGAGTGAAGTCCTCCTCGGAGTGCTTGGCCTCGTACTCGGCGATCGCCAGCATGATGCCGAGCTCGGGAGTCGCGGGAAGGCTCACGCGGCCTTGCCCGACGACGTAGAGGGGCACGTCGGCCTCGTCCAGCGCCTCGATGATGCGGGCGAACTCGGTAGACGGTCGGCTGAGTCGGTAGAGGTCCGCGACGATGAGCGCCGATGCCTGCCCGTCGCGGATGGTGGCGAGGGCCTGGTCGAGCGCGGGTCGTGTCCGGCCGTTGTCGTGGAACTCGCCGCTGACCTCGTAGCCGAGCTCGGCGGCCAGGCATTGGCAGGCGGCCCGCTGGTGAGCGTGGGTTGCCCAGTTCGGGCGTGCGCTGCGGGTGTAGATCACGGCGCCCATCACGCCACACTCGCCATCGGGTACTTGAGGGACTGTGCCTCGTTCATGCGGCGGGCGGCGACGCTCGACGGCCTCCTGGACGCGGGCGCGGACGAGCAAGATGACACTGACCAGGCCCATGATGAGGAACTTGAGCGCATTCCAGCAGAACAGGAGCACGAGGAGGTTCAGCCAGCCCGGGCCGCCGCCCTCGATCAGCGTGATGCAGTAGTTCGCTGCGAGGAAGTACGGGACCGCGAGGAGCATCGCGAGGATGCCCCACTTCAGGCCGCGGCGGGTGCGGATCGCGTCGAGCGCGATGTTGGTGGGCATGTAACGCCGCAGGTAGTAGCGGGCGTGGGCGCTGAGCGCCCAGAGCAGTCGGATCATGGCGTTTCCTCTCGTGGCACGGTCAGGTGACGAGACAGTGCGTAGAGAGTGGCCCGAGGGCCTGTCCGCGAGGGACGCCACATCAAGGAGGAATCTGCCTCCCCTCCAGAGTACGACGCTCCGGCGACATTCGTAAGAGGTGCGCCCGGGGATTCGGGCGGCGCTCGCGCACCTGTCTGGCACACACGGATGGGAGCCGGGCATGGTCACGATCACTTCTCTCGCCAAGGACGAACGCTCCGCACGGGTCGCCCTGGCATCGACCTTGGAGCCCG
Source organism: Propionibacteriaceae bacterium ZF39 (assembly GCA_039565995.1). Lineage (GTDB taxonomy): Bacteria > Actinomycetota > Actinomycetes > Propionibacteriales > Propionibacteriaceae > Enemella > Enemella fulvus. Next base: position 3,154,887 of record CP154795.1, read on the forward strand.
ACGACGCCGTGACCGGCAGGCTCCTCGCCGCGGTCGGCGCGGTCGAGACCGTGCGCCTGGCAGCCGGTGCCGGCGCACTCCCGAAGAACGTCGATGCGGTCGAGGCCAGGCTGTGGCGCAACAAGGTCGCCCCGCGAATGGATGCCCGCACGGTCACGCAGGCACTCGCGGAGACTGACCGCCTCGGGCTGCGCATCCTCATCCCCAGCGACGATGAGTGGCCGACCGCCCTCAACGATCTGGGCAACCGCGCCCCCACCGCTCTATGGCTGCGAGGCGCTGTCTCCTACCTCACCGCGCCGCTGAACGATCGCGTCACGATCACCGGAGCCCGCGCCGCCACTAGTTACGGCGAGCACGTCACGGGCGAACTCGCCTCCAATCTGACCCATGCTGAGCGGATCATCGTGGCCGGCGGCGCCTACGGCATCGACGCCGCCGCACACCGAGCCGCACTCGCCACAGGCGGGCAGACCCTCGCCGTCATGGTCGGCGGCTTGGATCGCCTCTACCCATCCGGCAATCGTGAGCTGCTGGCACGAGTCGGAGACCTCGGCCTGCTCGCCAGTGAGATGCCGCCCGGCTCCGCGCCGACCAAGTGGCGTTTCCTCGCCCGCAATCGCATCCTCGGTGCCCTCTCCGGTGCAACCGTCGTCGTGGAGGCCGGCTATCGCTCCAGCTCCCTCAACGTCGCCGCCCGCGCTACGCAGCTCGGACGCCCGGTCGGCGCCGTGCCCGGCCCGGTAACCAGTGCCGCCAGCTCCGGCACGCACCGGCTCCTGCGCGAAGGCATCGCGTCCCTCATCACCGACGCCACAGACGTCACGGCCCTCCTCGACTCGCCCGCAGGTGGCGGCGGGCAGGCATTCGCGCGTGAGTCGGGCATCACCCCGTCCGCTCATCGGGAGGGGCGCGCGCTGTAGGCAGCCACTGGTCGGCGTCACCGCCAGTTGTCGCAGGTGATCCCTACGCTGGGGGTCATGATCTTCACCGCTCTGCATCGCGCCCTCGGGGTCGCTCCTGGACCTCTGACGGACGAACTGCTGGATGCGGCGGTGAGCAGCGGAGTCATGGAGACGACCGACCTGGACTGGAAGTCAGAGCTGCCCCCGGCGAAGGGACTACCGCAAACAGACTTCCCCAAGGACGTTGCAGCGATGGCGAACAGCGGCGGCGGCGTCATCGTGTTCGGAGTACGCGAGTCGCAGAAGGCCGCGACAGAGCGAGTCGACGTCGGAGAGTTCGATGAAGCGTACGAGCGATCCCTGCGCTCCGCAGCGATCACCGCTATCTCCCCGCCCGTCTTCGGCCTCAACGTGCACCGCCTCGGAACGGAGGGTGCCCGCGCTGTCGTCGTGGAAGTGCCGGCAAGCGTTGACGGGCCACACCTGATCTACCGCAACGACTACTTCGGCGCTCCGGTGCGCAACGACTCCGACACCGTATGGATGAAGGAACGACAGATCGAGGCGATGTACCGAGCACGCTTCGATGAACGCCGCCACGCCAGCGAAGCGCTCGACAACCTGTATGCCGAGACCGCGGGCGGCCGCGCCACGAGCGAACGCGCCTGGCTGATCGCTGTCGCCCACCCGCGCGTCCCTCGCCTCCACAACCGCCTGACGCGCGACGGAGCGCGCGACGTACTGACCAAGGCCGAAGGCCTCGCCCTGTTCTACGCCGGACGTGGAGGTGTGCACCCGCTGGAAAACGTCGACCGGCACAACCCACGACCGGGATCGCGGCGCTGGGTCGCCGTCAACACCGCAACGGGCGACAGATCACAGTGGAAGGAAGCATGGGCAAGTCTCCACCACGACGGATCAGTCACGCTCGCAGCCGCAATCGGCGGCCACCGCATGAGTAGCGACGGGTACTTCGAGGGATCGCAGGTCCAGTCGGACGCGGTCGAGTGCGGCGTCGCAGGCCTGATGGCTCTCATCCGGACGACCGCCGACGCGACGGGCAACGACGAGTACGACGTGCGCGTCGGGATCGAGTGGACCGGATCAGAGGCCCTGACGATCCTCACGGTGGATAACTTCGGCCACTCCTACGGTGGTGTCTCCACACCGTTGCACCGCTACATGCCTGTCGAGAGCACCGTGAACGCGGCGGCTGCCGACCTTGACTTCTACTGGCGTGTTCACGACCTCGCTCAGGATTGCGTCAACCAAGGCGGCGTATCAAACGTGCGGCTGATCCGTCCGCCCGAGCGCGAGGAGGCATAGTTCTTCCGCCTCCTCTGCGGTGGGCGGCCCTCGTCCCGTAGGAGCTGGCTACGTCAACGTTGTCGGCGTGAGCGGCCAGCCCTGTCCGATCTCCGGAACGGATTCAGAGAGCACGGCGACCTCAGTGGCTTTGCCGACGCGATGCGCTGAGTAGTGGAGCTCAAACTCTCGACGCCGACGCGCCGCGTAGAGCTCCGCCACCTGTGGAGCGTTGTCATAGGTAAGAATCCACGGCCTGTCTGCGACGGAGTTGAGGACCCGCGCAAGGTCTTCGTGGTCGGTTGCAGAGAAGGCGTTGAGGTACAACGAACCGGCCTTCTCGAAGTAGGGCGGGTCGGCGTAGATGAAGACATCGTCCTTGGGAGCGTACTCAGCGATGACCTCAATACCATCGCGCGACGTCGGGACGATGTTGTCTGCATAGAGCGACAGTATTCGGATACGTTCAGCAAGGCCGTCCCGGTTGAAGCGGGCGTCGATCTTGTAATTACCCGTTTGGTCTAGCCCGCCGATCGGGCCGCCGTTGAGCACCCCGGACCTGTTCGTGCGATTGAGATAGAAGGTGGCAAATCCGAGCTGTGACAGATCGCTGGTGTCGGCGGCAACATAGATTTCGCGCTGCCGCCGCCACTCGGTGACGTCAAGCTTGGCCTTGTGGATTCGCTCGATCAGCCATCCGGGCTCGGACTGAACCGTAGTCCAGAATGCGTGGATAGCCGGGTCGAGGTCGTTGATGACGACGCGCTCGACTTGCCCCGTTACCAGGAGACTGAGACCGGCGCCGACTCCGCCCGCATACGGCTCGACGTAGGTGCAGCCTGCGAGGTCCATATCGCGGATCATCTTGCGCAGGCGCGAGTACAAGGCAGACTTTCCGCCCGGGTACCGGAGCGGTGAGATTCGCGGGCGTCGTGTGGACACCCCGATGGCGCTCGTGCTCATGGCTTCATCACGTATCTCATGATCGAGTCGATGGAGGCCCACATTGAGAACGTTTGGTCGGGATCGACTAGGAAGTGGTGGTTGTGGTTGATCGCATTGAGCGAGTCGCCTGAGTTCGTGTACGTAACGAGCTTCCCTGTCCTGACGCCCTCGATGACCTGGATCAGGTGCTTCGGGCCGTTCGCCTTGACGTGTTCCAAGAGCCAGTTCAGGGCGTGGCCAAGTTGGACACGGCCGTTCTGGTTGTTCCCGGAGCCCTTGATGTCGATCGACTTTGCCTCCGCATACGCCTTGATCGACTTTTCCAGTACGGCCCGGATCATTAGGAAGGTGGCGTTAGGGAACTTTTGCACGTCGACCTCAGACAGTTCGCCGAGCAGCAGTTTCAACCCTTCGGGGTAACTCGCGGGAGCCTTGATCTGCCCGAGGTCGAGGTTCCTGAGCTTCTTCTTGGCTGGACGCTTCCTCGGAGGCTTCGGCTCCGCGGTGCCAGGCGCAGCGCTCGGAGGTTCTCCGAGACCAGGTGCCCCCGTGGGCGGAGTCGGCTTAGCGCCGGGGCCACCGGGCGGTGGGTTGTTCCCTCCGTCGGGAGTCGTCCCTGTAGTTGGGGTTGTGGGGTTAGGCGGAGCTGCTTCTCCCGCGTCAGCAACGATCTGACGCAGTTCCTTCATCAGCTGCGTGTAGCGAGGACTTGAGACCGAGTTCAGGCTGCGCGTGTTGATGTTCTCGTCGTACATCCCGCGAACGATTGCCGTAGCAACATCTTTGAAGACTTCGTCCGAGAGCGTCTTCGTGACGTTGCCGTCTGAATCCATCGTAAGCCCCGTCAGGTCAAGGAACTCTTTCGACTCGTAGATGCGCGCCAGCGTCGATAGGCCCCTGGCCCACTTCTTTGTTGCAAGGAAGTCTTGAAGCTCGGCCTCGTCGTAATGCACGGACTTGAAGAGATTGATGATGTGCGCTCGAAAGACGAATTTGCGAACGTCGATCGTGGGATACCTAGTCAGAAGTTCACGGAGCTTCCTCCCCGCGTCGATCTGCGCCTGGAAGAACGCCGCCTGCCTGCTGGGACTCCAGGCCCGCCGCAGGTTCCCGGTGTGGATAGCCGCGATCAACTGATCCGCTTCGGTCTGGTTCGGTGCAACCATGACCCGGACCTTCGCGAGCGCAGAGCGGTCTGGCAGAAGGGCCGCCAGCGACGCGACTCGCGCCTGATAGTCGGGGACCAACATCGGGTTCTGGATGGCTTTGAGTGCAGCGAGCCTGCGGTTCCCCTCAACCATCACATACTTACCGCGTCGCTTTAGGACGACCGGCGTCTCGTGTGTCAGATAGCCGACCTTGCAGATGCCCTCGACAAGCGCTAACGCATCTTCGTTGACGAACAGGTCTTCAATGATGTCGGCCTCGACCTTCGCGTCGGCCACTTCAAGGCGAACGTTTTTTGGATCGAGTTGGATTTCTTTCAGGACGTCAAGCTCAACTTCGGGCCAGTTCGAAGTATCTAGCATTTGTCACCGCCTAGGACACTGTTCATCTCGGACAGTGCCGTCACGACCTCACTCATTGTGCTCTGCTCCTGCCTGCGGCAGTGAACCGCGGACGTACGCAAGGACATCGCTCCTCACGAAGCGCCAAGCGCGTCCCACCTTCTCTCCGGGCAGCGACCCCGCGCGGGCGAGTGAGAGCACTGTCTTGGTGGAGACACGCAAGAGCGCTGCCGCTTCATCAGCGGTCAGAACCTCGTTATCTTCCGGCATCTTCTCGTAGCCTCCTTGTACGGGACACATCTTCACGCTACCAGGTCGCGGGCTTCGTAGGTTGGCGTTCAGGCGCTACAAGGAGCGTCGGACCGGCCTAGTAGTAGCAGGCGATTGACGTGCGCTGTTCGGTTCTCTTTCGAGCGAGCGGGTTCGGTCAAGCGCAGCACGGGCGCGGGCGACGTCGATCTTCTGCGTCTCGGCTTCGGCGGGTGCTCCGAGGGGTGCGGGTCCGGTGATGCCGTAGCGGTCGCGGTAGGCGGCGATGGTGCGCGCGGCGTTCCGCCATGCCTGGGCCGCTCGTGCAGTCTTGGGTGGGGTTCCGAGTTTCGTGATCCACTCGTGTTTCTCGGTGAGTGCGGTGTCGAGGAGAGCATCGGCCCGGGCTTCGATGAGGTCGCGTCGCTCGGTCAGCGCTTGCCGCATCTCGGATGGCATGATGCCGGTGGCTTCGGGGATGAGGCCCACGATGAGACGTGGTGTTCTGCGTGCACGCCCGGCTCCCGCTGGCCTGGCGGTCGCGCGGGCAAGACGGTAGTGCAGGACCGCGGCGATGTCGTCGGCGTCCCCGAACCCGCGTGCTCGCACGAGGCGCGGCAGCAGGGTCTCGACGTCGTGCTGGTTGGCCTCGGCCCGACGGAGCTCGGCAGTCAGCGCTCCGAATGCGGGTGAGGCGATCGCGTCCTCGGCGTCGTCGTCGCTGAGCCCAGACGAGCGGACGAGCGCGGCCCAGCGGTCGTGTTGGGCGGCGGCGGCCAGGGTCTCGTACTCGGCGGTAAGCTGCGCGATCGAGGCCCAGGTGTCCTGCTCCGCAGTGATCGTCTCGTGCGCCGACAGCTCGGCACCGACGTGCTGCAGCACCCCGAACAACACGGACCGGGCTGTCGCCTCGGTGTTGTCGCCGGGGCGAGGGCCGTCGTGGGCGGGGTCGGGCTTGTCGACGGCGACGTAGGCGATGTTCTGCTCGCGCCCCCTCGTCATGGCGACATAGAACGTCTCTCTGGTCATCGACGCATCCGCCAGGACGTGCGAGGAGTCCACGGTGATGCCCTGCGCCCGGTATGACGTCACGGCGTAACCGAGATCGAGGTGTTCGGCCGCGTACTCGGCCGGGACCACGACCGAGGCGCCCCACGTGCGCCCTGCGCGGCGGAGGGTGAGAGCGCCGTCGTCACGGACCTCGGTGACCGTCCACCTATCGCCGTTGCGGACCCAGGACCGTCCCGCGCGGAGGCGGCGGTCGTTGCGGCGAGTGATGACCGTATCCCCGACCGCAGCCCTCATTCCGTCGTGCAGTTCGACCTCACGGCGGGCGTTCACGGTGCCGTCGAGGATCAGATCAGCGCGTGCCCGGTTGTTGAGCGCCTGGACGGACTCGTTCGAGGCGGTCACGAGCACACTGGCTCGCCCGGCGAGTGTGTCGTTGCGCCAGGCGGTGTAGGCGACGTCGATCATCTCCTCCGTCTCACCACCTCGGATGCGACCGTGTTCGGTGTAGGTGTCGATGACATCGGTGCGCCCATGCCGCAGCGCGAGGGACGCGGTCTTCTCCCACGGGTGGACGAACCGGTGCACGTCGACCAGCTCCGGGGCGTCGTCACGGTCGTGGACGAGGAGGGAGAACGCGCCACCGGCGGTGACGGACTGAAGCTGGGCGTGGTCCCCGACCAGCAGCACCTTCGCCCCGGCCTCCGCCGCCAAGGCGGTGATGCGGTCAAGGGAGAGCGTGCCCGCCAGCGATGCCTCGTCGACGATGACGAGCTGACCCTTGCGGAACGTCTCGCCGGCGCGGTCGTGAGTGTCGAGCCACTTGGCCGTGTTCTCGGTCTGGATGCCGAGGTCATCGGCCAGGACCTGCGCGGCGACCGCGGACGGCGCAAGCCCGACCACGCTGCCACGTCCGTGCTCGCGTTCCCACGCCCGCCGCAACGCTGACATCGCGGTGGTCTTCCCCGCCCCAGCAGGGCCGACCAGCACATCGACCACCCGGCCCGAGAGCGCGATCTTCGTCAGTGCGGCCGCCTGGTCGTCACCGAGCATCCGGCCCTTGCTGTCGGGCCGCTTCGTAACCCGTTCGACGGTGGTCAGCGGCACGGTCGGTGCGGTGGTGGTGTGGGCGCGTTCGAGGAGGCGGTCTTCGGCGGCCAGCAGCTCCTCGGAGGAGAACAGCGCGGAGTGCTTCGGCCGGAACACGCTCGTGCCGTCCGGTCGGCGGAACGCGGCCGGGCTGGATGCGAGCTCGGGCGGGGTCAGGCGCAGCGAAGCGGCTTCGGCGGCGTCTACGACCAGGCCGACGATAGCTTCGCGATCCTCTGTCGACGCGAACCGGTAGGCCATCGTCTGCCGCGCGGCCTCGGCAGTGAGGTTCCAGCGATGCCAGGTGGATCGCTTCTCACCGACCGCAGCCACAACGTCTGCCCCGAGCGAGTCGATCACATCCAACGGCACGTCGTCCGCGCGCAGCAGCAACGGCTCCTTGTTTGCCGTCACGCCGCGCGCCCACGAGGTCGTATCCGACCCGAGCACCTGCCCGGCCCGTTCCCGCCAGGAGGCGGTGAGGTCAGCCAGCGACCGGACTTCCTTCTCCGGCCGGGTCGAGAGGGTGGCCTGGGCGCGGAGCTTCATGATCGTCGCCGGCGACGGCCGCCGCCCATGCGCGTCGACGTACTGGCCGATGAGGCGGTCGGTCTCGGCATCAATGTGCCGGGCACGGGTGGAGAACTCCTTCACCATCGCCTCGGGCACCGCGGCGATCGCCCACGCGGGGTTGCGGTCGCGGCCCATGTCGCGCGCCTCCCACGAGACGCCAAACGAGCGAGTGAGGTGGTCAGCGAACACCGCCTCGTGCAGCTCGGAGAGGGCGACCACGGCGGCGTGCATCGGCCGCCCATCCAGCGACCGCCATTTGCCATCGAGGACGGTCTGCACCTTGTTGCTGATGACGACATGCGTGTGCAGGTGCGGGTCGCCCGCCCGGCTGTCGTAGTGATCGAACGCCGTGGCGACCAGACCTGCGACGTCGACCTGTGCAACCGCGCCGTCGCGGTCGGTTGCGCCGGTGCGGGTGGCTGCAACCTCCCGCTCCATGAACGCAACCACCTCCGCAACCGCAGCGTGATGCGCGTCCGCGATCAACGCCTGCGTCCCCGCGTCCGCGACCGCCCAGAGCACGCTGGCGGACTTCGGGATCGAGAACGTGAAGTCGAACCCCGCAACCGCCCGCCGCGTCCCGCGCCCGGCCTCCTCCGTGTCGATGGCCGCGACCGCCTCCGCGCGTGACGCCGGCCCGAGTGCGGGATCAAGCGCACTGGTACGTGCCTCGATCCGCTCGGCCACGGTTCGGTATTCGGGGTACGCGCGGCCCAGCGGTTCACCGGTGATCGGGTCTCGACCCATGCCGACCAGCAGCTGGAGCTGGGCTTCGGAGACCTGATCACCCACGCTGATCCGCCCGCCGCCGAGTGTGGCGACCCCGGCACCGAGCCAGCGACCGGGCGGGGTGCCCTCGGCGTTGTAGTAGCGCGTCAACGGAGTCGAGAGCGAGCGGTCGCCGTCGCCGGCCGCGACAGTGCGCAACAGGTACTTATACCCGTCACCCGCCGACATCACGCGCATCGAAACCGTCATCCGGCCCGCCCTCTCTGCCTGCTCACGAGGTGAGCAGCGGCCCGCCGAAGGCGGGCTCAACCTCGATCTGCAAGAGGCGTGGTGGCTCTGAGGGAGGCGGAGACGAAGGCTCCGTCAGAGGCCGGGCGCGGCGCGGTCAGCGAGGCACGGGAGGCACGGGAGGCGCGGGAGGCGCGGCGAGCACCTGGCAGATAACCAGCCCGGTCAGCGCTCGCAGAGGCAGCGACCGGGGATCACCGATCTGCCGGAGTCCTCATGCCGAACGCCAGCGACGAACCGGGCGACCGCCGCCTGCGGGTCGGGTCGCTGTTCTCCGGCTACGGCGGACTCGACCTCGCTGTCGAGGAGGTGTTCGACGCCCGCACGATCTGGTTCTCCGAGATCAACGAGCCCGTCGCCCGCGTCTTCGCCCACCACTGGCCCGACGCCCCCAACCTCGGCGACATCACCACCATCGACTGGAACACTGAAACCCGGGGCGCTTCAGAGGGAGTCCTCGGTGCACAGCGGCCAGGTCGGGCAGCCCAGCCCGGATGCGGTAAGCCTGACCGCCCCGCCGGTCGCGACGATCAGGATGTTCGCGGCCAGGGAGAGCTTCGCCCACACGAGCGGTCGGGCACGGACCCATTCCCACAGCCGCGCCCGCCAACCATCGCCCCGCCCGGCGACGTGGGGCGTGTCGAGGGGGCGGGTTTCAGGCACGGCGGTAGCGGCGTGCGCGGATGAACGAGGTCACCCCGAGAACCAGGTAGACCAGCAGCGCGACGAAGGTCAGGGTGCTGGCGATGACCGCTATAGGGCGCTCTGCGGTGCCCCCGAGGAGCTCCCCGAGCTTGAGGACGTTCATGAGCGTGCCGGCCAGGCCGACGAGCGCGACTGCCAGCGCCGCATGGATCGCGTGCCGGTGCGCCGCCTCTTTCCGGGAGATGAGTCCGGCGATCACCAGCAGGATGCCGAGGGCTGCGGGGATCAGCGCGGTGAGGCTGGATGCCCCCGACGCGATGTAGGCGACTATCCCGATCACAGTCACGACTGCCCCGGTCCCGATCGTCCACTTCGTCATGCTGTCGTTCCTCTCCACACACGGTTACTGTACCATTTAGTATAGTCTAGTGGTTGGTGAGGTACGGCGTCGATACGGAGGAGGCGGCACGGTGGTGAGGCCGAGTAAGAAGTCTGCGATCGTCGAGGCGGCGATGCGGGTCGCTGAGGAGCAGGGGCTGTCTGCGGTGACGATCGACGCTGTCGCCGAGCAGGCGGGCATCACCAAGGGGGGCCTGCTGTATCACTTCCCGAGCCGGACGGCACTGCTGAGTGGGGTGTATGAGCAGTTGGCGGCCGACTGGGAGAAGGAGATGGTCTCAGCCGCCGGGAAACCCGCTTCTGAGGCGACCCGTGCTGAGCGGTTGGCGGCGTATGTGCGGGTCGCCCGGTCGATGACCCGCGCGGAACTGGTGTTCATGGCTGACGGCGCCGCGCACCGTGACCTCTTCGCACCCTGTGCGGAAGTGGCCGCGCGGTGGACGACCCCGCTCCCTCAGCCCGGCGTGGACGACAGGTATCCGCGGGAGGAGCTGCGGATGCTGACCGCACGGATGGCCGCCGACGGGCTGTGGAGCTACGAAGCCCTCACCGGGGAGCCCATCCCGCAGGCTCTGCGGGTGCAGCTCCTGGAACACATCGCCGCCTCCCTGGACACCACCAGCACGGACTCTGCGCGATGAACACAAGAATCTATGGCAACCGGCCGGGCGCAATGATCGAAAGAACTCCTGACACAAGAAGGCATCCCCGCACATGAACACTGTGAACACTCAAGCGTCATCGCTGTCATCGCGGCGGTGGGTGCTGCTGGTGACTGTCGCGTTCGGCCTGTTGCTGATCACGCTCGACAACTCGATCCTCTACACCGCCCTGCCCACCCTGACGGTGGACCTGGGCGCGTCGGCCTCCCAAGGCCTGTGGATCATCAACGCCTACCCGCTGGTGATGGCGGGCCTGCTGCTGGGGTCGGGAACCTTGGGTGACCGGTTCGGGCATCGCCGTCTCTTCCTGGTCGGTCTCACGCTCTTCGGGGCGGCGTCGCTGGTGGCCGCGTTCTCCCCGACACCGGAGGTCCTGATCGGTGCGCGTGCGCTCCTCGCGGTGGGGGCGGCGTGCATGATGCCCGCCACTCTCGCGCTGATCCGGCTCGGGTTCGATGACGTGCGGGAGCGGAACATCGCGATCGCGATCTGGGGCAGCATCTCCGTGGTCGGCGCCGCGCTCGGACCCATCGTCGGGGGTGCACTGTTGGAGCGGTTCTGGTGGGGGTCGGTGTTCCTCATCAACATCCCCGTCGTGATCGCAGCCCTCATCCTCACCCCGCTCGTCGTCCCTGCAGGAACCCGGGACCGGGCGAAGAAGTGGGATGCGATCTCCTCCCTCTACGCCCTCCTCACCCTCACCGGCGCGGTCCTCGCGATCAAAGAAGCCGCCCACACCCCGCAGAACTGGGCGATCGTCGCAGGCGCCACGGTCGTCGCGGCCATCGGCGGTGTCCTGTTCACCAGACGCCAGCTCCGCTCGAACGATCCGCTGCTGGACTTCGGGGTGTTCCGCAACCGCGCGTTCAGCGCCGGGATCATCACCGCAGCGACCGCAATGTTCGCCATCGGCGGCATCCAACTGGTCACCACGCAACGCTTCCAACTCGTCGACGGGTTCACCCCACTCCAAGCAGGACTCCTCGTGGCCGCTGTCGCGATCGGGTGTCTGCCCACCGGGATTCTCGGCGGCGCGTTCCTGCACAGGCTCGGGCTGCGCATCATCATCAGCGGAGGCTTCACCCTCGCCACAATCGGCATGATCATCACCCTCATCGGAGTGCAGACCGCGTTCCCGGTATTCGTGGCCGGGCTCGCCGTCACCGGCGCCGGATTGGGGGCCACGATGTCAGTCGCATCGACCGCGATCGTGGGGAACGTCCCCCCACGCAAGGCCGGTATGGCAGCCTCGGTCGAGGAAGTGTCCTACGAGTTCGGCAGCCTCATCGCCGTCGCCGTCCTCGGCAGCCTCCTCTCCCTCTTCTACACCTCCCGCATCCACCTCCCCCAGGGCGCCCCTGCCGAAGCCGCCGACAGCATCGCCACCGCCCGCGACCTCGCCAGCGACCATCCGGGCCTGCTCGACGCCGCCGCTATCGCGTTCAACAGCGGCTACACGACCATCATGATCATCATCGCCGTCGTGATCGCCGCAGGCGTCATCACCACCGGGTGGCTGCTCCGACAGTACGGACCCGGCAGCACCGCCTCCGCCTACGAAGACAACACCCACTAAGCCTCGCGCTAAGAGGATCACGACCTATGGATTGTCACCACCGCAACCACGCCGCGGAGCATCAATGACACACACGCCCTCACGAAACGAACGCTTCTTCCGACTCGCCTTCCGCACCACCGCGCTCATCGAAGGCATCAGCTGGCTCGGCATGCTCACCGCCCTCGCTATCAAATACCCCCTCCACGGCAGCCCCCTACCCGTCACCATCTGGGGGGTGGGTGCACGGAATCGCATGGATCGCCTTCGTCCTCGCCTGCGTCGCCGCCGCCATCCGCTTCCGCTGGACCTGGTGGGCACTCCCCACCGGCATCATCGCCTCGATGCTCCCGTTCCTCACCGTCCCCTTCGACCTCTGGATGGAAAGAACCGGGCGACTCTCGACAGCGAACCGACCTGCCAACCACGTACAAACAACGGCTCCTCACCCCCTCACCAAGGAAGAGGCATCAAAAGACGTTTCTACGAAATGATATCAACCGCATTCAATAGAGTCTTAAGAAAGGACTCCCTGCGCTGATAGCGGCTGTTGCCATGTCACCCGCACATAGGAACAACGCGCGAGAACTGTGAGAGCAAGCGAATACCGCGATCCACATGAAGGGTCGTCTACGAGACCAGACAACCCCGGCACGAGGTTAATCAATCGCGGCGCACGGCTTCTGACGGCGATCGAAATCTCCCGCAGCGCAATGACCAGGCGAGTGATTCCTGCGGAGATAAAGATCCTGCACATTCTTGAGGGCGCAGCTGAAATCTCGACGGCACAGGGCCGGTACCTTCTCATGCCTGGCATGGCCTTGGCTCTAGGAGCTGGTGAATGGTGCCAGATGCGTCCGAGGCAATACGTCCGACTCTGGGCGGTGTACAGCGATGAACGCTTCTTGCGTGAACAGATGGCATGGTTCCTTCCCGACAAGACGCGGCTCCGCGCTGGCGTGCATCCTCACGACTGGGACGGGAGCCCACTCGTTCTGCATCCTGGTGTGTCTACCCTGCGCCGTGTCGAACCGATCTGGCGGCAGCTGAGCGTACTCGGCAACGGCACGAAGTCACCGGAGGTGGTGGCAGTACGTACCGTAGAACTGTTCGCCGGTTGGGTAGGCCTTGTGACTCCCGCGTTCCTCGCGCCGGATGCGGCCGCCAACTCAGATGGTACTGAGTTGAGCCAGGCAGGCGGGCTACTCATGTCGATCTCCTTGGCCGGACACGTGGGACGTGCAGTGCAGCTTCTGCGTGACCGCATGGCTGAGTCGTGGACGACTACGGCCCTCGCGCGTTCCGTCGCCGTCTCCCGTACTCACTTAACCCGCCTGTTCGTTGCCTGTACCGGCTTTCCACCGATGCGTTACCTCACGGAGATACGGCTGACAGAGTTCACCCGGCTCATTGATGAGACTGACTGGACTGTGGCACGTGCTGCGGGCGCAGTCGGCTGGCGCGATCCCCGGGTCGCCTCACGCTGGTTCTCCCGCCGCTACGGCATCACGCCATCGCAGTACCGCGCCAGCGGGCGTCCCGAAGGACGCCAAGCAAACCCTCCGCACTCACCGGCAGGCTGACTCGTCAACCCCCTCGACTCGCCGTATGTCGCGTACTTCTCGTCGTGTGAACCCTGAGCACTTGAAGGACTTCGACTCTACGCCGCACCGCAGGTAAACCGGATGAGACACGTCGGGTTCATCGTGGAGCCTGGCGGTCGCCACGCTCTGTTCCGTCCGTCTCGTTCCTGATCTCCCCGGCGCACCTAATGGTCGCAGGGGTCACCGGCTTGTGCCGTTGGCCTTGCCGGGAGGAGGTCACAGGTGGCGACGGACGAGGAGGCACGGGCTACGCGCGACGCGAAGCTCGAACAGCTCCATGAGCGGTTGACGGCTGCGGTCGACCTGCTTGTGTCGGGTGAGGATTGGAAGCGTGCGCTGGAGTTCGCTGCTCGGTTCCGGGCGCGCTCGTTCCGCAACACGCTGCTGATCCTCGCCCAGCATCTCGATGCTTACGAGCAGGGTCGTGTCGCGTCGCCGGAGCCGTCCTATGTCGCGGGCTATAAGCAGTGGCAGTCGCTGGGTCGGCAGGTGGAGCGGGGTCAGGCGGGGTATGTGATCTTCGCGCCGGTGACGGGTCGGTTCGCGTCGAGTAATCCGGCTGATTCTGAGTCGTGGCGGCGGCTGGGCCGGTTCGAGAAGCCGAAGCCCGGCGAGGTGGTGCGTTCCCGGATGGTCGGCGCGAAGCCCGCCTACGTCTGGGATGTGTCGCAGACCAGCGGTGATCCCGTGCCCGAGCGCCCTGCCCCGACGCTCCTGGAAGGCGAGGCGCCCGACGGGCTGTGGGCAGGGCTTGCCTCCTTGGTGGAGGCCGAAGGGTTCACGGTGACGCGCGTCGCGGATGAGCGGGAGATTCGTGGCGCGAACGGTGTCACGGACTACACGAACCGCACGGTGGCGGTGCGGTCGAACATGGACGACGCCGCGCAGGTGAAGACACTCGCGCACGAACTCGCACATGTGAAGCTCCACGGCCCCGACAACCCGGATGCGACCGGGCATCGCGGGATCGGTGAAGTCGAGGCGGAGTCGGTGGCGCTGATGATCGGTGCCGCGCACGGCATGGACACCACCGCCTACACGATCCCGTATATCTCCGGGTGGGCGGGTACGGTCAAGGACAAGGACCCGGCCGAGGTCGTGCAGGCCACCGGTGAACGCGTCCGCAAGACCGCCGGGGCGATCCTCGATGCCCTCGACACCGTCCAGGTCGGCACGGGCGACCCACCCGGCCTGACCCGTGAGTCCGCCACCCCGTCGCGAGGGGCCGGGGCGGAGCGAACAGTTCCGGCACTGGTCGAGCCAGCGCGTTCCTCGCGTGCGGCGGATGCCGTGGTGAGGGGGCTGTGATGAGCGTCGCCAGCGTCCTTGCCTCCCTCAGCGGGCTCCCGCTTCCGCAAGCCGCCGCGCGGCTCGCGGCGGCGGGGGTGCCGGTGTTCCCGTGCGTGCCGGGCGAGAAGCGTCCGCTCACCCGGCATGGGTTCCATGAGGCGAGCGTTGACCTGGCGCAGGTTGTGGCGTGGTGGCATCGCTGGCCGTCCGCGAACATCGGCGTCCCCACCGGCACCGCGTCTGGGGTCGATGTCGTGGATGTGGACCGCAAGCCGGACGGGAACGGGTTCGACGCCTTCGGTCGTGCCCGCCGGGCGGGGCTCGTGGAGGGGTGGGTGGCGGTGGTGCGCACGCCGTCCGGTGGTGCGCATTTCTACTACCCGGCCGACCCCGGCCGGTCGCAGCCGTCGTGGCAGGCGGCCGCGGCACGTGTCGACTTCCGTGGCACCGGCGGGTACGTCATCGTCCCTCCCTCCGCCGTCATGACCGTCCACGGCCCGGCCGGGTACTCGCTCACCGCGCACGGTAACCGGGAGCCGCGCCCGGTGGATGCGGCGGCGCTGCGGGACTTCCTCGATCCGCGTCCCGAGCCCGTCGTGCATCGGGCGCGGGGCCCTGTTCGTTCGGAGGACGCGAAGCGGCTGGCCGACTGGGTGGGCATGCGCGCGGAGGGCGAACGCAACCGTGGCCTGTTCTGGGCCTCCTGCCGCCTCGCGGAGGCGGGGTTGTCTCTGCCGGAGATGGTCGATGCGCTCGCCCCGGCGGGTGAGCGGGTCGGGTTGCCGCCGCGGGAGGTCGTCACGACGATCCGCTCCGCCTACCGCGCCACCCACGTCCAACCCGCACCATCCAGCGTGGTACGGGACGATGATCTGCGGCGCGTGCCGCGTCTTGCAGGGCAGGTGCTCTCATGAACCCGCAGGCGCCGGCACCTGTGCGGTCGCGGGGTGGCCGGGTGGCGGTGGCGACGGCGGTCGCCGGGACGGTGTTCATCGCTGCAGGTGCGTTCTGGCTCTCCTTCACCGCTCTGGCGGACCTTGCCCGCCGCTCCGGGATCGATGCGGGGCAGGCGTGGGCGTGGCCGCTGATCGTGGACGGGATCATCGTCGTCGCAACCGTTGCCGTCGTCGCGCTCGCTCGGCAGCGGTCGGCTTGGTATCCGTGGGTGCTGCTCGCTGCGGGTGCGCTGGTGTCGGTGACGGCGAACGCGATCCATGCCGTCGTCGCCGCCGATGCCGATGTGCCCGGGGTGCTGGCGGCGTCGGTGGCGGCGGTGCCGCCGCTGGTGCTGCTTGCGATCACGCACCTCACCGTCATCCTCACCCGACCGGCCTCCGAGGCCGCCAAGCCACATCTCGCCGACGAGGACGAGCCGACGCCGGAGAGCGGTCTGTCCGAGCTGCAGGCCGTTATTCCCACACCGGGGTCGGAGCAGACGCCCGCGCGGGAGGTGGCGGGGCGGTTGCGAGATGAGGAGGGCTGGTCGAACAAAGCGATCGCCCGGCACCTCGGCGTGCACCCCTCCACCGTGGGCCGCTGGTTCGCACGCCCCGAACTCACCACCCGTGACGAACAGGAGACGCCATGAACGACGACCAGCACACGTACGTCGAGCCCACCGCTACGGCGCTGCACGAGCGAGACCATGACCGTGCTGAGGAGACGCCGCGTGAAAGCGAGGCGTCGGCGCTGGCCCGGCACCGCGACCCGTCACTGGCCAAAGACTCGACGGCGAAGGACGCGGCGACGAGAGCGCGTGCTGGTGTGGAGTGGGTGCGTCCGACTGATCTGATGGCGTCGCGTTCGGCGCGGATAGTGGGGCGGGGTATCGATTTTCAGGCCGAGCTCGCCCGCCGCGCCCGCCGGGTACCTGGTCAGGCGTATCGGGCGACCCGTGACGGGGCACGGTCGGGTGCGCGGTTCGTGAGCGAGCGGGCACGGAAGCTGCCGCCGGTGACCGCGTTCGGTCGTGGTGGCGGGGAGCGGTTCTCATGGGTGTCGCGCTCCGGGATCGGGCTCGGGTAACCGCCATGCACGCCCCCAGCCAACGTCTGAGCGCGCCTGCTGGGGAGCGTGTGCGCACCTGCCTGTCAGGAGGTGCTCCCATGCAGACTGCATCAGACCGTGACAGGCGGAATCGTTTCGAGGACTCCGAGGCGCTGCGCGCCCTGCTGAATCGGCTCCATCAGGCGGGGCGTGGGGCGTGGCAGCGTGACCCGGAGGCGGCGGCGCTGATGGAGCACGCCGCGAACAAGTACGCCGCTCTCGCCCGCAAGCACGGCCTCGACCCGTGGGAGGCGGCTTCGGCGGCGTTCGAGGCGATGCGGGGAACTGCGACGCGGCGGGCGGATGACCCGTGGGCGGTGGTGACGCGGGCGGTGCAGGTGACCTGCACCGCCGAGGAACGCGGCAACGGACTGCTGTGCTCCGTGCATCAGGCCCGTCGCCCGAAGTATTCGGTGTTCCACGACGCCGAACGATTCAGCGACCGCGAGAACCCCCTGCCCGACTACCACCCCGCGTTCTGCTTCGACCCCTTCACCGACCCCGACGAGGACCCGGACGATGAGCGTCCGGTGCGGGAGCGGGCGATGAACGTCACCGCCGCCGTCGAGGACACGATCGCGTTCCTCTCGTGGGTCGGCTGGGAACCCTCGACAGCCCGGGCTGCGGTCGAGTACATCACCACCAGGTTGGCGGGGTCGCCGTCGCGGGCGTCGGCGTTCGAGGTGCTGCGCCGTGACCGGCAGGCCCGCGCCCTCCTGGACCTGCCGGGTGCGTCGTGGACGGCGCTGCTGCGGATCGTGCTCGGCACCCCCGACCCGACCCTCGCGCATACGAACGCTGGGCGCGGGTTGCTCGTGCGGCTCCTGATCGGCCAACCCCTGCGCGCACTCCTCACCGACGACGACCTCGTGATCACTGCCGGGCTCGCCGCCCCGCGCCTGGCAGGGGGCGAGGAGTCATGAGCACGGTGCCGGCGGGCCACATCGAGCTGGAGCGCGCGGTCGACTCCATCATCGTCGGCCGCCGGCACCGGCAAGACCACGGCGACCTTGCCCCGTTGGTGGAGTCGATCCGCCGCAACGGGCTCTTGCAGCCCATCACGATCACCCTCGACGGGCACCTGATCTGCGGCGCGCGGCGCCTCGCGGCGCTGAAACTCCTGGGCATCAAGACCGTCAACGTCTGGGTACGGTCCGGGATCTCCGACCGGCTCGGGCAACTCCTCGCCGAACAAGACGAGAACGTCCTGCACAAGCCGCTCACCCAGCTCGAAGCCGCAGCCCTCTACCGCGAACTCAAGACCCTGCTCGCCGAAGACGCCGCCCGCCGCCAGGAGGCCACCCGGTTCCAGACGACCGCAGACGACGCAGAAGACGGTGGTGCCAATTTGGCACCACCGCAGTTCGAGCAAGGCAAGGCTCGCGCTCAGGCTGCGCGGATGGTGACTGGCCGCGCGTCCTATACGACGTTGGAGCGCATCGGCCGGTTGGAGGACCTGGCCGCGGACGAGTCGCAGCCGGAACCGGTACGGGCGCGTGCGGCAGAGGAGGTCGAGCGGATCAAGGCAGGTGGGAGCGTCTATCCCTCGCACCTGCGCGTGAATGCCGAGCTGTCGCTGGCGGAGCTCAACCAGCTCGCCGCGGATCCCGCCCAGTCCGTCGAGGTGCGCGAACGAGCACGGGTCGAGGCGGATGCGGTGCGTGCGGCGGAGCAGGAGGCGAGGGCGGCGGAGTTGGAGCAGCTGGCAAAGGCCGCGCTCGCCCGCGTCAAAGCAGCCAAGGCCTCCGGGGAGAAGAAGCCAGCGCGGCCCGCGCTGACGGCGGTGAACACCGGGGAGCCGGTGCCGTTCCCGCTGACCGCGTTCCTGGCCACCTGGGACGACATGGCCGAATGGTGGACCCACTACGACCCCGCCGACGTCGGCCCAGCCCTCACCGCTGAACAGTGGGCACGGTTCGAGGAGACCATCGCCGGGACCATCGCGTTCACCGACGCCGCACGCGCGGCACGGCAAGACAGGGCCGAGCACATCGCCTGAACCGCGGGGCGGGTGCGGTGGTGCGCACCTTCCTGGCAACCACGCATCCGTTGTTGCCGTCCGGGAAGGACCCGTGCTCATGGACCCCGCCACGTCTGATGACCGTCGCCGTCGTCGCCTGCTGATCGCCGCCACCGCTGGCGGCCTCGCTCTGCTCTTGCTCGTCGGAGTCGGCATCTACGGCCTCGTCCGCGGCCCCGCCGCCCCGTCGGCCTCGACGCCGAACGAACGACCTTCCACCGCCGCGCCCGTGACACCGGCCCCGACCTCGGTCGCAGAGCTGGAGCCGCTGGACCAGCACCTTGGGCCGGAAGCGTTCGCCCAAGCGGTCGCTGAGGCGCTGTTCACCTGGGACACCACGACCGGGCACATGCCATCGGACTATGCGCAGGTGCTCGCGGATGCCGCGCACGGCAGCGAGGCCGACGCCTTCGTCGGTGACGTCCGCGCCTACATCCCGACGAACGATGCGTGGGCGCAGCTGCGCACCTACGCGACTCGGCAGTGGCTGACCCTCGACGAGGTGTTCGTCCCGGAGGCGTGGGAGACCGCCGTCGAGCAGGCAGCCCCCGGTCAGATACCTGATGGTGCGGTCGCGTACACCATCTCGGGGACACGGCACCGGGAAGGCATCTGGGGCACCGACCCCGTCGAGGCATCCCGCCCGGTCTCCTTCACTGTGTTCCTCGTCTGCACCCCGCCCAATCCCGGTCGCGGCACCGGGTCGGGGTTGTGTGAGGTGCTGCGGCTCTCACAGCTCGACAACCCTCTCCGCTGAGCCGAGGCCGTGATGAAGAAGCTCGCGCTCCTCGCCCTCACCTTGCTGCTCCTGGGGCCGTCCACGATCCTGCTGGGCGTCGCCACGCTCGGCGGAACACCTGCGACCGCCGCCGTCTGCACGCCCGGCTCGTTGGCGGTCGGCCCGATCCCGGACTCGCTGACCGCGACGACCCGCAACGGGGAGACGGTCACGCTGAACCGGCAACAGCTCACCCACGCCGCGACGATCATCACGGTCGGCGGGCAGACAGCCGGCGTCGGACGTGAAGGGGTGCTGATCGCGCTGATGGCTGCGCTGACCGAGTCGACCCTGCGGATGCTCGCCAACACGAGCGCCTATCCCGAGTCGGCGGAGTACCCCAACGACGGCGAGGGTTCGGATCACGACTCGCTCGGGCTGTTTCAGATGCGCCCGGTCAGCGGGTGGGGCACAGTCGCGGAGCTCATGGACCCCAGCTACCAGGCGAGAGCCTTCTACGGTGGCCCCACGGGCCCGAACTACCCATCGCCGCGGGGCCTGCTCGACATCGCCGGCTGGCAGCAGCTCGACCCCGGCGAAGCAGCCCAAGCCGTCGAGGTCAGCGCCTACCCGGACCGGTATCAGAACTACCAGCCGGTCGCCGAAGCGATCCTCACCGCCCTGACCCGTCCCGTGTCCTCCGGCAACGATGGCGGGGACGAGACGCCCGTCGTGCCCGAGACGACGCGCATCGTGTTCCCGCTGCCGGAGGGGACCTGGGCGCGGACGAGCCCGTTCGGATGGCGTAACGACCCGATCACCGGCGAACGCCGCTTCCACGCAGGCAGCGACTTCGCCGCCCCCGACGGCACCCCCATCTACGCCGTCGCGGACGGCATCGTCGTGCGAGCCGGATACACCGACGCAGGAGGCGGGGTCATCGTCATCGAGCACACCGTCCGGGGCGAGCGGGTCGCGTCGATGTACGTGCACATGTGGGCGCACGGCATCCATGTCGCAGAAGGCGACACCGTGACCGCCGGGCAGCGCATCGGAGACGTCGGCTCCTCGGGACACTCCACCGGCCCTCACCTGCACCTGCAAATCCACCCCGGCGGCGCAGACGCCGACCCGGTGAACTCCGACGCCTGGCTCACCGACCACGGCGCCGCTGAATCCGGCGCGAGCACGGCACCAAACGCAGGTTGCGCTCCGGGGCCGAACATCGCCGCGCCAACACCGTACACAGGTACCGATCCTGACGAGCTTCGGGACGATCCGACGAGCGGCGGCCAGATCACTGCCCGCATGGAGCACCTGCTCACACAGACCCGGGCCGCGTTTCCCGACTCCGGCTGGGCCTGCTGGTCACCGCGACCCGGCACCTCGTCGGAACACCCGCTCGGCAGAGCGTGCGATGTGACCTTCGGGAACACCATCGGAACGGCCGCGACCGGCGCCGCCCTCGACACGGGGTGGGCGATGACGAACTGGCTGCAGGCCAACGCCGCCGCCCTCGGAGTCGAGTATCTCATCTGGCAAGGCAAGATCTGGTCGCTCGCTCGCGCCGACGAGGGCTGGCGGCCCTACAACGGCGGGGGCATGCACGACCCCTCGGACATCACAGGCGGGCACTACGACCACCTGCACATCACCGTCCGAGAAAACTAGCAATTATTACGTTAGATGTAATCCGCGACGGCCGGAATCGTGCGTATTCGCTGGTCAGGCAAGGGTACCAGGGGTCACTGATCTGAGCCTTGAACCCGGCTCTTGACCAGGGGAAACGCACCAAGTCTTACGTTAGATGTACTTTTCATACATTAGATGTAAGACTGTTGGAGTGGACTTCGAGGACGGGAACCGCGCCGGATCGGTGACGGCGTTGCGGGCGGGCAACGTGGCGTTGCTGCGTCCGGCGGAGCAGGTCTTCGATGACATGCTCACGGGCTGGTCGGCGCAGCAGGTCTCACGGATGCTGAACCCCAAGACGATCGGGGCGCGCTTGTCGCAGGTGCGCCGGTTCGCCGTGTTCTGCGGGAGCTTGCCGTGGGAGTGGTCGCCCGCCGATGTCGAGGAGTGGACGACCGAGCTGGTCTCCGGCGACAAGCCGTGCTCGCACGGCACGATCCGCTCGTATCAGAACGCGGTCGCGTTGTTCTGCGACTACCTGACCGACCGCCGCTACGGCTGGATCGAGCGATGCGAGGAA
Organism: Propionibacteriaceae bacterium ZF39; assembly: GCA_039565995.1. Classification (GTDB taxonomy): domain Bacteria; phylum Actinomycetota; class Actinomycetes; order Propionibacteriales; family Propionibacteriaceae; genus Enemella; species Enemella fulvus. The sequence continues at coordinate 3,176,637 of CP154795.1, forward strand.
CTGTTCGGCACTCATCCGGTGCAGGTCTGCCATGAGTGGAACACCGCGATCCACACCAGCGATCACGAGGCACGCCCGGCGGTCCGGCCACTGTCGCGGGAAGAGGTACAAGCCTTCTTCGACTACGCCGACGATCGCGCCGACCATGCTCGCACGCGCGGAAAGAAGGGCTGGAAGTCGGTGTTCCGCGACGCGACCCTGTTCAAGATGATCTACGCCTTCGGGCTGCGCCGCCGCGAGGTCGGGATGCTGGACCTGCATGACTTCACCCGCAACCCGACCGCGACCGAGTTCGGCCGGTACGGGGTCTGCAACGTCCGCTGGGGCAAGGCCAGCAAAGGCTCCCCGCCCCGTCGGCGGGCGGTGCTGGCGGTGTTCGACTGGACCCGCCCAGTGATCGAGGAATACGTCACCGACGTGCTGCCGCTGTTCGACACGGCAGGCGCCGGGATGCTGTGGCCGACCGAACGACAATCCAGGATCACGGGCAGCTACGTCGGGATGAGGTTCGCCGAGTACCGCGACGACCTCGGCTTCGACGCCGCGCTGCACCCGCACTGTCTGCGGCACTCGTATGTGACCCATCTGATCGAGGACGGCTTCGACCCGCTGTTCGTGCAGCAGCAGGTCGGGCACCGGTGGGGATCGACCACAGCCCTCTACACCGGCGTCTCGGGCGACTACCGCAACCGCACCCTGCGCCGCGCCCTGGACGCCGCGTTCACCCCACCGACCGCAACCGAGGAAGGATCACGCTGATGACGAAGACCGTCGCCTACCACTGGCACCTGCGCAAGATCATGAACGAGCACGGCATGAACGCCACCACCGAACTGGTGCCGCTGCTGGCCGACCGGGGCGTGGTGATGACCTCGACCCAGGTCTACCGGATCGTCACCGGCGAGCCGGAGCGGTTGAACATGCGGCTGCTCGCCGCGCTCTGCGACATCCTCGACGTCACCCCCAACGACCTGATCGAGCCCTACGTCGCCACCAGCTCGCGGCGCGGACGCAAGACCGGCACCACCGGCACCAGCACGCAGTCCAAGCCCAGCCGGAACCGTCCAACTCGCGCAGTCATCAAGCCTGCTGGGGACTGACCGGACCAGATGGCGAGCACGATCGTCCCCGGTGAGTGTTTCCGCTGCGGACGGGTGAGGAACCTGCGCTGGAACCACACACTCAACCGGGGTGAGTGTCGGGCTTGCCGCGCCCGCCGCTCACCCCAGGAGACCTGCACCGGCTGCGGCAGGCAGCGGCGAGTCAACGCCCGCACCAGCGACGGCGGCGCTATCTGCACCACCTGCTACGCCCGAAACCGCGCCGGTGAGGATGCTTGCGAGGGATGCGGCACTATCGGCCCGCTCGCCACCCGAGCTGGCGGGAAGTCCGATGGATCGCGGAATCTCTGCGTTCGCTGCTACCGGCACCCGCGTCGGTCCTGCGGCGTCTGCGGCCGGCTCAAGCGAGTCGCGTTGAAAGCGACCGCCGCGAGCCCGGACGTCTGCCCGACCTGCTACCAAGCGCCGGTCATCGACTGCTCCATCTGCGGCCAGCGGTCGCTCGGCCGGCGAACCACCAACCACGGCCGGCCCCGTTGCTTCGCCTGCCAAGCCACCCAGCAGATCGACGCCGCGCTCACCGGCCCGGACGGCACGATCCGACCCGAGCTGAAACCCGTCCGCGATGCCCTGACCGAGCTACGCCAACCCCGCTCGCTGCTGAACAACTGGCACGACTTGCCGAGCCTGCACCTGCTCACCGACATCGCTCAAGGCCGGCTCGACCTGTCACACGATGCTCTCGATGCCCGCCCGCAAGTGTTCTCGGTGACCTACCTGCGCGCGATGCTCGTCGCCTCCGGCGCGTTGCCGCCCCGGGACGAGAACGCCGCCCGGCTACACCGCCACGCCGCCGAAGCCGGCGCCGACATCACCGATCCCGAGCTGCGCGGCGTGCTGTCCCGCTATGCCCGCTGGCACGTCGTCGGCCGCGCCAAGACCAACCGCCACGGCCACCTCACCGCTCATGTCGCCGCACGCTGCCGCAGCGACATTCACACCGCCCACGCCTTTCTCGACGACCTGACCGCGGGCGGTCACACCCTCGACGACTGCCCGCAAGCCTGCGTGGACGCCTGGCTCAGCACGAGCCGCAGCACCCGCCTGGGGTTCGTCCGCTGGCTCACACGAGGCGGCTACCTACCCCGAGTCACGTTGCCCGAACCCGTCGCGGCGAAAGACCCCGCCCATCAGGTTGACGCCGAAGATCAGCTGGCCCTTGCCCGCCGACTCCTGCACGACTCCACCGTCGCCAGCATCGAGGATCGCGCCGCCGCCTGCCTGATCCTGCTCTATGCCCAGCCCGTCGCGAAGATCGCCGCCCTCACCACCGACGACATCGAGGTCCGCGACACGGGAACCTATCTGCGGCTCGGCCGCGAACCGCTGCTGCTGATCCCGCCTCTGGACGGGCTGGTCACCGCGCTACCGGTCGTCAAGCCGTTCGGCACTGCGAGCATCCTGGCTGATGCCCGGTGGCTGTTCACTGGCAAGAACGCGGGCACCCATCTTCATCCCGCTTCACTCATGCGGCGGATGAACCAGCTCGGCATCTTCACCCGCGCCAGCCGGAGCACCGCGCTACTGCACCTGGCCTCCACGACCCCGCCCGCCGTGTTCGCCTCGCTCATCGGCATCCACATCACCACCGCGACCCGCTGGGCTGAACTCACCGGCTCAGCCTGGAACACCTACGCCGCCGCCCGACGCTGACGACCAAGGTCACTCCCGCTCCGTCTGAAGCAAGGTCGCGGTCTGCTCTACCCAGCGTCGTTGCCTGCCCGTCTCGACAGCTCGCCGGTGATAGTGGGAACGGACCCACGCCACCGCGTCTTCTGGCGCGACACCGCTCATCGTTGCCAGCAGCGCCAAAGCCGTCCCGGTCCGCCCGATGCCGCCGCCACACCCGATCTCGACTCGCTCCTCACCGGCACGTTCCCACGCCTCACGCAGCGCCGTCGTCGCGTCGTCGGTCGAGTCCGGTAGCCGGAAGTCTCGCCACCGCACCCAGCGATGAGGCCAAGGACCAGGCGCTGGGTCACGGCCAAGTAGATAGACCGCGAAATCGGGGGCAGGCACATCGCCGCGCGGCCGGCGCACGCCGACGCCGCGGATGCGTCGCCCGTCGGGCAACACCACCACACCCGGCTCGTCAGTCCATGCGTCCACACTTCAACGCTAGCCCGACGGCGGCGGTCCTGCCTGCGCACCTCGCCAGCATGGATTTCGAACGCTTCGAATACTTGCGATCCCCGGTTGGACGATGACCATGGATGTGTTCCCCGACTTCGGCGGCGTCGGCGGCGCCGCCGACCTCCGCGCCATCGTTGGCGCGCTGCTCATGTTCGTGCTCGTCACCGCCGTGCTCATGCTCATCGTCTGCGCCATCATCTGGGCGATCGCGTCATCCAGCGGCAACTATCAGGCGGCGACCAAGGCTCGCACGGGTCTGTTCGTCGCGGTCGGCGCCGCCGCTCTCGCCGGGGCCGGCGTCGCGTGGCTCAACTTCCTGCTGGACGTCGGCACCCAACTCTGACTACCTCCGCCGCCGCTGGGATCGCGGGGTGCACCTGACGGACGAGAACCCCTTCTCGTCAATAGTCAGGAGCACCCCGTGATCGACATCGACCCCAACTCATCCGGTCTTCCCGGCATCGAGCAACTGCGCATCATCGTCGGCGCCGTCATGACCGTCGGCCTCATCCTCTCCGTCCTCGCGCTCATCGTCAGCGCGATCGTGTGGGGCTTCGGCGCCAACTCCTCCAACCCGCACCTCGCGAGCAGGGGCAAGGTCGGCGTTCTCGTGAGCTGCGGGGCGGCGATCATCTGCGGTGCCGCGGTGACGCTGATCAACTTCTTCTGGGGCGTCGGGCAGGCCGTGTGATGACCACCCGACATGACTCCCGGCCGCGGGGGTGGCTGCGGTGAGCGTCTGCGATGTCCCAGTCATCTCCTCCGTCTGCGACGCCGTGGGCGAAGGCACCGCCTCCCTGATCGCCGCCCCGTTCGACTGGCTCGCCCAAGCGATGGCCGGTGCCGCCGCGTGGCTGTTCGAGGCGGTCTGGTGGGTCTTCGACACCACGACCCTCGTGGACGTCACCAGCGCCGAGTACATCGGCGTCTACAACGTCCTGTTCGGCGTCGCTGTCTTCATCATGCTCGTGTTCTTCTGCTTGCAGCTCATCACCGGGCTCATCCACCGCGACCCGACCGCCCTCAACCGTGCCGCCCTCGGTCTCGCCAAGAGCGTGCTCGGATCGTTCCTGGTCATCACGCTGACCGCGTTGCTGCTGGAAGTGACCGACCAGCTCGCGGTCGGGATCGTCCAGGCCACCGGCAACACGATGGAAGGGATGGGGACCCAGATCGGGCTCCTCGCCGCAGGCCTGGCCACCATCAACATCACCGCTCCCGGTGTCGGCGCGATCCTGACGATCTTCCTCGCCGGACTCGCTATCAGCGCGGCGGCGATCGTGTGGTTCTCGCTGCTCATCCGCAAAGCCCTGCTGCTGGTCGCCATCGTGTTCGGGCCGGTCGCCCTGGCCGGGGCGACATGGGATGCGACCAAGGGATGGTTCGCCAAATGGGCGACCTTCGTCATCGCCCTCATCTTCTCCAAGCTCGTCCTCGTCGTGATCTTCCTCGTCGCCATCGGCCAGGTCTCCGCCCCCATCGAGGCGGACCTGGCATCCATCTCCGACCCGATCGCCGGCGTCGCGCTGATGTTCATCGCGGCGTTCGCCCCGTACATCACGTACAAGTTCCTGTCCTTCGTCGGGTTCGACATGTACCACGCGATGTCGTCGGAGCAGGAGGCGAAGTCGGCGCTGAACCGGCCTGTCCCAGTGCCGTCTGCGCCGAAGGCTGACACGGCCAAGAAGGTACTCGACGGCAGCACCGACTCCGGCAGCGCACCCTCGAACGGTGGCGGAGGAGGCGGTAGTCCAACACCGCCGCCTACCTCCTCGTCGGCGGCGCCCACCAGTGCGGGAGCCGGCACAGCGGGCACAGGAGCCGCCGCTTCCTCGACAGGGGCAGGAGCGGGAGCTGGCACCGCCGCTGGTGCCGGGGCCGGGACAGCGGGCGCTGCGGGTGCTGGTGCAGCCGCCGGCCCTGTGGGTGCTGCGGTCGTCGTCGGCGGTGCGGTGGTCAAGGGCGCGGCGACCGCCGGCCCGAAGGCCGGCAATGCGGTCGGTGGAGCGGCCGACAGTCAGGCAGGCGCGGCCACGGAGCAGGCATCCCCGCCGCTGGTTCCACCATCGCAAGGCACCCCGCCGCAGCGTCCCGCACCGTCGACGCCGCCCCCGGCCGCTCCGTCCTCGGCGCCGCCGTCCGGGCCGTCCACCGGCTCGGCGGAGTCCTCGCCCGCGCCTCGGCGCCGGTCGGACCCGCCACCTCCGCCGTCGTCCAAGCCGACCGGGAAGGGGTGACCTGCGATGTCTACGAACACGCACGCGAACAGTGACTACCCGTTGGCGGCGGTGCAGTTCTCCCGGCTCACCAAGCGCGGGATCATGCTGGGCCTGTCGCTGCCGCAACTCATCGTCCTCGGCATCGCCGTGCTCACAGTCGTCTTCTCGCTCTACCTCGGCGGCGGCCTGGCCTTCGCCTGGACCGCCCCGGTATGGGCCACCGCAGCACTGCTCGCGGTGATCCCCGCGGGTGGGCGGAAGGTGATCGAGTGGGTGCCCATCGTGGCCCGCTGGATCGCCCGCACGTATCTGGGGCAGCTCATTTATCGGCGCCGCGTCATCAAGCCGAGACCTGCCGGGACGCTCGCGCTTCCGGGTGATGCGGCACCGTTGCGGGAATGGGAGGACCCCGAGACCGGGGCGGCGATGATCCAAGACCCGCACGCGCAGACGCTGACTGCGATCCTCGGCGTCTCGCATCCGGCGTTCGTGCTCCTCGATCCCGGTGAGCAGCAGCGCAGGGTCTCCGGGTGGGGGCGCGTCCTCGCCGCGGCCTGCCGTTCGGGGCGCATCGCCCGCATCCAGGTGTCGGAGCGGACGCTGCCGGACTCGGGAACGGGGTTGGCGGAGTGGTGGCGCACGCACGGCACCGACGACGGGTCCTGGGCCGCGACCACCTACGCCGAGCTGATCGAGCGCGCCGGCCCCGCCGGGGAACGCCACGCCACGACGATCAGCCTGGCGCTGGACATGAAGGCCGCGAGCCGGCAGATCAGGACTTCCGGTGGCGGGATGCGCGGTGCCGCCGCGGTGCTCCGGCAGGAGATGACCACGCTGACGACGGCGCTGCGCGCAGCGGAGCTCACCTCGACGGGGTGGCTCACGCCCGGCGAGGTCGCCGTCATCCTGCGTTCGGCGTACGACCCGGCCGCCGCTCCCGCGCTAGAACGGCATGGCGACCTCGGGCGGGATCTGGCGACGGCGGGCCCGGTAGCGGTGACCGAGACGTGGGATCGGTTGCGGTCGGACAGTGCGTTCCATGCGGTGTTGTGGATCAGTGAGTGGCCCCGCTCGCAGGTCTACCCAGGGTTCCTTGCCCCGCTCGTGCTGTCCAACGGCATCCTCCGCACCCTCGCCCTGCACTACACGCCGGTGCGCGCCGATCAGGCCGCGCGGGACCTGCGGAAGAAGAAGACCGAACTCATCAGCGACCAGGCGCAGCGGCGCAAGATCGGGCAGATCGAAGACGCCGCCACCAGCGCCGAACTGGACGACGTCCTCCAGCAAGAGGCGGACCTGACCGCCGGGCACGGCGTCCTGCGCGTCTCCGGCCTCGTGTCCGTCTCCGCGCCGACCGTCGATGAGCTCGACGCCGCGGTCGCCGCGGTCGAGCAGGCCGCGATCCAAGCCTCCTGCGAGACCCGCCGCCTCGTCGGCCAGCAAGCCCAGGCCTTCACCGCCGCTGCGCTGCCGCTGTGCCGGCCGGTCTGACCCGGCGCACCTGCCCACCAACCATCCGACGCTTCTGTGAGGAACAACGCTCATGCCTACCTTCGATAACCCCGTCGCGGACGCCACGGAGGCGTCCGCCGCGTTGCGGGGCCTGGCCCACGCAACCCGCCAGTTCACCGACCCGGCCGACACCTACCCAGTGATCGGTGACCTGCTGTCCGGAGTCCGGTCGCTGCGGCAGGTACTGGATCAGCTCGCCGCCGCCCATATCGCTCCCCGTGCCCGCGCGCACGACGACGCCGGGAACCAGGCCACCGGCGCGACCTCGGCCCTCGCGGCCGCGGACGAGCTGCACCAGGCCGGCACACTCCTGGACTCCGTGGCCTGGCGGCTCGACGCCGCCTCCCAGCACTCCGGGCGTATCGCCTGGCACCCCGCACCCGACCCCGCAGACGCGGGGGCGGGGCGTACGAGCGTGCAGGCCGGGACGCTCACGCTGACGGTGTGGCCGGACGAGCCGCTGGGCCAGCACCAGCGCTACGCCTACCTCATCGAGCACCGGGACAGCGGGCAGAGCATCCAAGGGCGGGATCTGTTTACCGGGGCCGGCGCGCCTGTCTCACCGGAGCGGGCGCTGCGTGACCTCGCCGCCTACCTGACCGCAGCAGGCGATGCGCACCAACACGCCACCGACAACGGCACGGCGTATGAGGGGCCGTTCGATGAGTGGACCGCCGACGTCGCCCGGCAGAACTCCGACGCCCTGACCGAGCTGGCCGACCGCGGCCCGCAGGGCCCTGCGCCCACCGTTGGGGAGGCGGCGGGCGTGCGGTGGATCAGCGTCGTGTTCCTCCAAGGCTCCGAGGCCTACGAGGTGCTGGACCTCATCGACCGGGAGGGCACGGACGCGGCGATCGAGCACCTGGCCGGGTTCGACTACGGCGAGGAGACCGTACAGACAGCGCTCGAGAACGGCTACGTCTACGACGAGCCCCCGACCGGTGCCCTCGACAAGGTAGCGACCCGAGACGTCTACACCCTCACCTACAACCCGTTCCTCGGCCACGTCTCGCTACTGCGCGAGCACGGCGCCCTGCCCGACCCGGCACTCCTCGGCATCGACACCCCGATTCCCGCGCCCGCGTCGACCGCGGCGTCGGCGCGCGTCGCACACCAGCCTGCACGCGCGAACACCCAGGCGGCGAACCGCGAGCGCGGCGCGGGCGACTGGTTCACTCGACGCCCCGGTGCCGCCACGGCGCAGGGCCGGGGGCTCGCGCTGTGACCGCGCAGGACGAGGGCCGCCTGCACACGGCCGTGCTCGTCGGCCCCGAAGGCGAACGACGCCGGGCCCGTAAGGACCGCCGGCAGGCTGCGACCCGAATCGAGACCACCGCCCGCAAGGCACGGAAGGCCGAGGCGAAGGCCCTGTGGGAGGCGGAGCAGGCCGAGCGGCGCGCGACGACCTACCTGCCCGCCGCTGGCGAGCCGGGGCCTGCGGCGTTGCGCACGCCGGGCCGGTTCCGTCTCCCCAAGCACCAGGACACGAGTGCGACGTTGGCTGGGCAGTACCCGTTCCTGGCCGAAGGCGGCCTCGGATCGGAGGGGATCTTCGTCGGGCAGGACCTCTACTCCGGCGGGTCGTTCGTCTACGACCCGTGGGTGCTCTACCGGCGCGGGATCATCACCGCCCCCAACGTCGTCCTGGCCGGCATCGTCGGCTCCGGCAAGTCGAGCCTGGCAAAGTCGCTCTACACGCGCTCGCTCCCGTTCGGACGACGCGTCTACGTCCCCGGCGACCCGAAGGGCGAGCACACCGCCGTCGCCGAAGCCGTCGGTGGACGCGCAATCATCCTCGGCCACGGCCTCTCCAACCGCCTCAACCCTCTCGATGAGGGCCATAGGCCATCCGCGGTGTCCGACAGCGAGTGGGCGATGCAGGTCGCCTCCCGCCGCCGCGACCTTATCGGCGCCCTCGCAGAGACCGTGCTGGACCGGGCGCTGACGCCGTTGGAGCACACCGCGATCGACCTCGCCCTCCAAGACGCGGTACGGAGCGCGGAGGTTCCGATCCTGCCGATGGTCGTCGACCGCATCCTTACCCCAACCTCGGCCGACGACGCGGATGGACGGCTCGCGGAAGACGGTCGGCTCGTCGGCCACGCCCTGCGCCGACTCGTCGCGGGCGACCTCCAAGGACTGTTCGACGGCCCGTCCACGGTCAGGTTCGACCCGTCCCTGCCAATGGTGTCCCTCGACCTGTCCCGGGTCGCGGAGAACAGCACCTTGATCTCGGTGCTGATGACGTGCTCGTCGGCGTGGATGGAGTCGGCCCTGTCCGACCCGGCAGGCGGGCAACGCTGGGTGATCTACGACGAAGCCTGGCGCCTGATGGCCTACCCGTCCCTCCTGCGGCGTATGGACGCCCAGTGGCGGCTCGCCCGGCACTTCGGAATCGCGAACATGCTGATCTTCCACAAGCTCTCCGACCTCGACAACGTCGGCGACCAGGGCTCCGCCATGCGCGCCCTCGCATCGTCGCTGCTGGCGAACGCGGAGACCAGGATCGTCTACCGGCAGGAAGCCGACCAGCTCGGCTCCACCGCAACAGCGCTCGGCCTCACGGGCACTGAGCAGAAGCTGCTTCCCGGCCTGGGGACCGGGCAGGGGCTGTGGCGCATCAAGGACCGCTCCTTCGTCGTGCAGCACCAACTCCACCCCGCCGAGTTCGCCGCCTTCGACACCACGAGCCGCATGATCGCAGAAACCGGGAAGTTCACCGTTGAGAATGACGAACCGTCGGCCTCGCTGACGGTTCCCGCCGCGGGCGGTGCGGCGTGATGGCCCGGCCCCGCTATAAGCGCACGATCATGCCCGCGTCTGTTCACCGTGACGAGGTCGAGGCTGTGCCGGTCGTTCTCCCGCTCGTGGTCATCACGATCACCGACGACGGACGCATGACGGTCACCGTCGACGGCGTGCCGTTCGAGCCGGAGCCGTTCGCGCCTCCGTGGCGACGAGAGGACTTCGCCGCCGTCCTCGACCAGCTCACCGAACAGCGCCGCTCGCCGGTGCGGGTCGAGGTGCGCGAAGCGGACGGAAGCACGTTCACCGACATCATCACTCCGACCAGACGCCGCCGCACCGAACCAAAACCCGCCCCCGCACCTGAGCCACCGGTCGCGAGTGCTCCGCCCGAACTCGTGGCGCTCCACGGCGAGGGGTTCGTGCCGGGCGAGGACGTGGCGATCGCCGTCGTCATCGCCCACGGCGATGCCGCCCCGGACGGCGCGATGCGCGGCCTGCTCACCGCCGACCAGCTCGCCGTGAGCCCGACCCGAGAGGTGATCCTGCTCGGCCGCGTCTCCGGGACGCTCACGATCGGGCACCCCGAATGACCACCCCGAGGCCGACGGGATCGCTCGGGGACGAGCTGAGCAACCTCGGCATCGGCCTCCTCATCGGCGCCGCGATCCTCGCCGCCATCCTCCGCGGCGCCGGCTCGGTCGCCGCGTGGATCACCGGGACCGGGCAACCCGCCGGCGGAGTCGAGGCCGGGTTGGGCGTGCTGCTCAACCCCGGCGACCCGGCGGCCGCGCTCGGCGCACCCGGTCTGAACGTCGTGGCGTACTGGATCACCGCCGCCGTCCTCATCCTCGCCGCCGCTGGCGCAGGGTGCTGGGGGTGGCGGTTCTTCCGCGAGCACGGCCGACAGGTCAAGAACGACCCCTACCGCATCCCCGGTATCGCCACCCGCACCGAGGTCACCAAGGCCGCCTCCGAGACCGCGCTGCTGCGCCGGGCCGGGCACCTGCGACCCTCGCTCCACAAGCCGACACCGGAGGACGTCGGCTACCGGATCGGCCAGTCGCGCGGCAAGAGCGTGTGGGCATCGGTGGAGGACAGCATCCTGCTGATCGGCCCGCCCCGGTCCGGGAAGGGCGCCCACATCGTCATCAACACCATCCTCGACGCACCCGGCGCAGTCGTCACCACCTCGACCCGGCCGGACAACCTCACCGCGACTCTCCGCGCCCGCGAGCGCATCGGCCCGGTCGCCGTGTTCGACCCACAGCACCTCGCCGAAGGCATCCCCGCAGGCCTCAGATGGTCACCCATCCGCGGGTGCGAGGACCCGCTGACCGCGATGATCCGCGCCACCGGACTCGCCGCCGGCACCGGCCTGTCCGCAGGCGGAGTCGAAGGCGGCGGGTTCTGGGAAGGCAAGACCCGCACCGCCCTCCAAGCCCTGCTCCACGCCGCTGCCCTCGACCGTCGCCCACCGGGTGAACTGTTCCGGTGGACCCTCGACCCATCCGCCGCCGCGGACGCAGTCGCGATCCTGACAGCGAACCCACGAGCGGCTGTCGGGTGGGCGGAGTCGCTACAGGCGATGATCGACTCCGACCCGAGAACCCGCGACTCCATCTGGCAAGGCGTCTCCCTCGCCCTCGCCGCCCTGGCGGACCCGCGCGTGCTCGACGCCGTGTCGCCGCGCGAAGGCGAGAACTTCGACCCCGAAGCCTTTCTCCGTGCCCGCGGAACGCTCTACCTGCTGGCGACCGGCGCCGGCGCCAACAACAGCGCGGCGTTGGTGGCGGCGTTCGTGGAAGACGTCGTGGAAGCCGCCCGCCGCATCGCCGCCGGAAGCCCCGGCGCGAGGCTCGACCCGCCCTTGCTGCTCGCCCTCGATGAGGTCGGCAACCTCGCCCCCTTACCGTCACTGCCCACGCTCATGGCCGAAGGCGGCGGCACCGGGATCACGACCATGCCCGTACTCCAAAGCCTCGCTCAGGCGCGGGAGAAATGGTCGGAGAACGCCGCCGGCGCGATCTGGGACGCCTCCATCGTCAAGATCATCCTCGGCGGCGCTTCCAACAGCCGCGACCTGCACGACCTGACCACGCTCATCGGCGAGCGCGACGAGGTGACCGACTCCACCACGGTCGGAGACCACGGCTCCCGCTCCGCGCAACGCTCCATCCGGCGCGTCCCGATCATGCCGCCCGACACGATCAGGACGTTGCCGTTCGGGACTGCGCTCGTGCTGCTGCGCTCCGCGCCGCCCATAGTCACGAGGATGCGGACCTGGCTCGACCGGCCGGATGCGAAGGAACTGCGGGCCGACCGGGCCGGCATCGAGGCGCTGCTGCAACGCCGTCCGCTGGAGGAGCCGGGCGCACCTGCCTGACACAAGGGCGGCCCCGGCTGTGGGGCCGCCCGTCGATGTCAGAAATGAGGACAGTCCGATGGCTCTCCACACGCAGGAATCCCTCTCCGGGTTTATCGCCTCCGACCCGCAGCTCACCTACACCGAGCGCGGCGACGCGCGCCTGTACGTCAAGATCGGCCAGGAACACTACCGCCGTGAGGAGGACGGGTCGTTCACGCAGACCGAGACGACCTTCCACGACCTCGTCGCGTTCAAGAAGACCGCCGAACGCGCGCACGACCGCCTCGCCAAGGGCGACAAGTTCGTCGCAGAGGGCTACGTCCGCGAGTACGACCACACCACGCCGGACGGCGAAGTCGTCAAAGCCGAGGAGTTCGTGGCGAAGAAGCTCGGCCACGACCTCGCCCGCACCCGCTACGAGGTCAAGCGGACCCGCCGCCAGCCCGCCGTCACGCGAGAAGCCGCGGGGCAGTCCGTCGATGCCGAGGCGCGCCGCGAGGCCCGCAACGCCGCACCGGCGCTCGGACTCTGACCGGCGGTGACCATGATGAACGAGAACGACAGCGACGCGCCGGACCTGGGTGACGAGCCCGACCTCGATGAGGCGCCCGAGGAGTTCGAGGGGTCGTTGCTGCCCGAGCCGCCGCACCCTATCAACTGGAACCTCCTGACGAGCGAGGAAGCCGAGGCCGAGTGGCTGGAGCTGAATAAGTGGGTCAACTGGCTCCGCACGACATATGGTCTGCCCGCATCGGTGGTGCCGCCGTTCTGGCACCGCCACCCCGAGCTCGTCTGGGAGCTCTCGGCCCTGCACCTGCACTGGCTGGCCGCCTACGACAGCGAGCAGAACGCCTCCGCGCCGCTGGGCTGGCACCGCGACTTCGCCGACGCCAGACAGCGGCTCAGGGATTGGGTCGCCGCCTGCGGCACCCGCCTCGACCGAGACCGCCCCACCCGGCAGACCGTCTGGCCCGGCGAGGACCCGGCAGAGCCCGTCGAGGACCGGATCATCGCCAACCGCGACGAGGACTTCGTGCAGTTCGTCCTCGATGACGTCGCCGCCCGCAAGCAGGCCGAGGACGAGTTCTACGCCGGCCTCGACCCTGCCACTGGGGAGTTGCGCGACTGATGGGCACCTACGTCAAGAAGACCGACCGGCGCCGCTATGAGGACCGTTCATTCTCCGTACGCGCGGTACATCGCGAGGACGCCGACTTGCACAAGCTCGCCGAGGTTCTGATCCGGCTGACCTTGCAGGAGACCGGCCGATCGCGCGCCGAGCGTCGCGCCGCCGCAATACCGGAGACCTACCGTCCGGCAATGGTCGCCGACCAGGCATCCGGGTAGAATCGAGCACAAGCAAGCCTCGCGTCGACGTGGTGTTGTGGTCCCAAACCCCGCTCCGGCGGGCAACGTTTACGTGGCCGTTCCGGCCTAGTCCTAGAGCTTTCGGGCTTCCTCTCACGATCAGCACCCCTCGGGCGTTCAGCCCGAGCGCGAGGGCCGAGATTTCGTGAGAGCAGGCCCCCATGAGTACCACGTCCGCGCGCACTCCAGACCCGGTGCGCAGTCTCATCGAACCGCCCCAGGGCACCGCACTCGCGGTGTCCTACCTGCGCGTCTCCACCAAGGAGCAAGCCGAGAAGGGCGGCACCGATGAAGGCTTCTCCATTCCCGCCCAGCGCGAGGCCAACCGCCGCAAGGCCGAACAGCTCGGCGCGGTCATCGTGAAGGAGTTCATCGACGCGGGCGAGTCCGCCCGCAAGGCCGACCGGCCCGAGCTGATGCGGATGATCCAGTACGTCAAGCGCAACCGTGTCGCGTACTGCATCGTCCACAAGGTCGACCGGCTCGCCCGCAACCGCGCCGACGACGTAACGATCCACCTCGCCTTGCAGGAGGCCGGGGTCATGCTCGTCTCCGCGACCGAGAACATTGACGAGACCCCCAGCGGGATGCTGCTGCACGGCATCATGTCCACGATCGCGGAGTTCTACTCCCGCAATCTCGCCACCGAGGTCATCAAGGGCATGACGCAGAAAGCCGCCACCGGCGGCACGGTCGGCAAGGCACCGATCGGCTACCTCAACATCCGTTCCCGCGACGAGCTCGGCCGCGAAGTTCGCACGGTGCAGCTCGACCCCGACCGGGCACCGCTGATTGAGTGGGCATACAAGGCATACGCCTCCGGGAACTGGACCGTCAGCCAGATCCACGACGAGCTGACGTCGCGAGGGCTGGTCAGTCTTCCCACCCCGAAGCGGCCCTCGAAACCGCTCGCTGTGTCCTCGGTACACCGAATGCTGACGAACCCGTACTACAAGGGCGACGTGATCTACCGCGGCGTCGCCTACAAGGGTGCGCACCAGCCGCTCGTCCCGGCCGAGGTCTGGTACCAGGTGCAGTCCGTCCTCACCGCGCACAAGAGCGCATCCGAGGCAACCCAGGTGCACGACCACTACCTGAAAGGCACCGTCTACTGCGGGGCCTGCGGGTCCCGCCTCATCGTGTCAAACGCGAAGAACCGACACGGCAACGTCTACCCCTACTTCGTCTGCTCAGGGCGGCACTCCAAGCGGACCGACTGCACGAGGCAGGCCATCCTCATCGAGGACGTCGAGCACTTGATCGAGAACTACTACCAGCGCGTGCAACTCACCCCCGCCCGACGCGAAGCTCTGGCCGGGATGCTGCACCACGAGTTCGACCGGCTGATGTCCGCCGAAGCCGACGAACTCGCCCAGCTCACCGCGAACCGCGACCGCCTGGAGCACGAGCAAGACCGGCTCATGCAGGCCCACTACGCCGACGCGATCCCGCTCGCCGTCCTCAAACGGGAACAAGACCGCATCGCCGGAGAACTCGACCAGGTGAACCGCCGCCTCGACGCCCACCACGGCGAGTACACCGACGCCCGCGCGCACCTGGACGACGCCCTGAACCTGTTGGAGAACTGCGCCGACATCTACGCCCGCTGCGACGACGCCAACCGGCGCCTGTGCAACCAGGCCTTCTTCACCAAGGTCTACATCGAGGAGGACGACGAACTGCGCGTCGAGAACAACCGGCCCTTCGAGATGCTGCTCGACCCCGAGGTCAACGCCGACGCGCTCACCTGGGCAGAGAACGCCGACAAGGCCCGAACCCCAGCCCTTGATTCCTCGGGCCAAGGTTCGAGCCTTGTGCGTTGGGTGCCCTCGATGGGATTCGAACCCACACTGGAGCGGGTTTAAGCCGCCTGCCTCTGCCGTTGGGCTACGAGGGCGTGCCGGGACAACCTATTTTGCCCGGCGCGGATCCTCCTCGGTCAACACGGGTGGCGCGTCCAGGGCTCGGCGCGGATCCTCGTCGGTCGACTCGGTGGACTCGGTCGATTCAGTCGACTCAGTCCGCTCGGGCGGGAAGTCGGCGGATTCCGATGCGCCCCGCTTCAACTTCTGGATCTCGATCAGCTTGCGAATGACCATGACCACGGACAGCACGAAGACGCCCGCGGGCACCGCCAGCAGCGCGACCTGCCATCCCTCCATCGGCCACCCCTTTCGCCATGCCGGCCGCGCATCCCGGATGCCGGTGATTTGCAGCGTAGTAGCTAACGCTCCAGCAAGCCGATAACGATTCCGTCGAGAATGTCCGTCTCGCTGACGATGCAGGGCACGTCCCCGACCAGGTTCTGAATCCGGTGGCAGATCAGGGCCCCAGCGGCGATGACCTGCGCCCGCAACGGCGGCATCAGCTCGCTGACAAGCTCCGCCGACCGAGAAGCCGCCAATCGATCCGCCAGCGCCGCAAGCGAGTCGCCGGTGAGTTCCGCTCCCTGGACGCGGGCGGAGTCATAGTGGTCGAGTCCGAGCTGGAGAGCGGCCAGGGTGGTCGCCGTTCCGCCGACCGCCACCCAGCTCCGCACTCCGGCCAACACTTCCGACATCGACGACAACTGAGCATCGACGAAGGCAGTCGCCCGCGCAACGTCCTCCGTCGACGGCGGATCGGACGACCAGAACCGCTCGGTGAGGCGTACCGATCCGATATCCAGCGACACCGCCAACTCGATCCGACCGGCCGTGCCCACCACCAGTTCTGTCGAGCCCCCACCGACATCGGTGATGAGGACGGGATCGTCGGGTTCGGGTACGCCGGCCAGGGCGCCCGTGAAGCTGAGCGCGGCCTCCTCGGTCCCGTCGATGATCTCGGCGGGTAGGCCCAATCGCGCGCTCACCGCCGCCAGGAACTCATCGGCGTTGGAGACATCGCGTGCGGCCGACGTGGCGACGAAGCGTACGCCCTGCACTCCGGCGCCGCGGATGCGGTCAGCACACTCGTCGAGGGCCGCGAGCGTACGCTCCACCGCGGCCGGGGCGAACCGGCCGGTGGCATCCACGCCCTCACCGAGGCGTACCAAGCGCAACTCGCGCTCGAGCGGTTCGAGCACTCCGTCTCCACGCTGCTCGGCGATCAGCCAGCGCAGGGCGTTGGTGCCGCAATCGACGGCGGCGAAGCGCCGGTTCATTCGTCGTCGGTCAGGCAGGGCCGCGACCAGAACTCGCCGAGGGCCTCGACGGCCTCGTCGCCCAGAGGGTTCACGCCGGGTCCGGCTGCCAGCGCGTGACCGACCAGCACGTGCAGGCACTTGACGCGCGTCGGCATACCGCCGGCACTGATGCCCGCGACCTCGGGCACATCGCCGAGCGTCGCGCGATCCGCGAGGTACGCCTCATGGGCCGCCTTATAGGCAGCGGCAAGCTCCTCGTCCTCGGCCAGCCGTTCGGTCATCTCCGCCATCACGCCCTGGGATTCCAGCGTCGAGCAGGCGGCCGTCGCGCGCGGGCAGGTCAGATAGTAGGTCGTGGGAAACGGAGTCCCATCGGGGAGCCGGGGTTCGGTGGCGACCACACCGGGCCGTCCGCAGGGGCAACGCCAGGCGATGCCCGCCACGCCGCGGGCCGGGCGCTGCAGTTGCGCGGCCAGAGTCTCGGCATCGCGATCGGACATCGGTTCGAGGTTCATGGACACGCCCCGAACCTACCGCGCCGGGCGGAGCCACCCGACTCAGCGGCCCGACTCAGCGACGCGGCGTCGGGGTGGGCGTCGCGCCCGGCGTGGGGGACGGTGTCGCGGAGGGCGTCGGCGTCTTGGAACGGGTCGGCAGCGGGCTCGGTGTCCGCGTCGGGGTGGGAGTGCGCTTCGGCGTGGGCGACGCCGTCGGCGTGCGCGTCCCGTCGGTGATGGGCGGCCGTGGGCTGGGGGTCGCCTCGGGTACGCCCGGCACCGGCGCGGGCTCGTCCGCCGCCTGGAGCGACCCGAACACGCGCTCCCACCAGGTCGACGGCACCGGGGCGCCGACATCGATCTCCGGCCGTTGCAGTTGGGTGCCGATCGGCTTGCCGTCCGGGCCGATGACCCGATAGCCGGTCTCCCCCGGCATGACCCATCCGAGGCGATCCCGGGCCTGGGCGCGGACATAGTCGGGATCGTCCCAGCGGGCCAGATCGGCGTTCAGCTCGTCGATGCGCGCCTGGGAGCGTTCGATGGACGCGCGATTCTCGGCGTTCTCCTGCTCGGTGGCGATCCAGATCCGCAGGCTGGAGGCATAGGACATGACGAGGATGAGGACGACCACGATCAACGCCACGGCCCGGCGGGTGATCCCGGGGCGCTGCTTGGCCTGCGCCTCGACCGGCTCCGGGTCGCCGTGGTCGCGCACGGTGTGCACGGGCATGCGCCGGGACTCGGCCCGGCTGCGCGACGATCGGCCCGGGCCGGCTCCCGGGCGGTTCTTGCGGGGGGTGGTCGGCATCGCCGTTCATTGTAGGCGCGCGTCGGGGGCGGACCCCGGGAACACGCCGCCCCGGGGATCCGCCCCCGACTTCAACAATCCGTGGTCAGTTCGCGGAGAAACGCGGGAAAGCCGCGGCTCCGGCGTACACCGCTGCGTCGTCGAGTTCCTCCTCGATGCGGAGCAGCTGGTTGTATTTCGCGACGCGCTCGGAACGCGCGGGCGCACCGGTCTTGATCTGGCCGCAGTTGGTGGCGACGGCCAGGTCGGCGATCGTCACGTCCTCGGTCTCACCGGAACGGTGGGACATCATGCAGCGATAGCCGCTGCGGTGGGCCAGGTCGACGGCGTCCAGGGTCTCCGACAGGGAACCGATCTGGTTGACCTTGACCAGCAGAGCATTGGCCGTATCGCTGTCGATGCCGCGCTGCAGGCGCTCGGGGTTGGTCACGAAGAGGTCGTCACCCACGAGCTGGACCTTGTCGCCGATCTCGTCGGTGATGGTCTTCCAGCCGTCCCAGTCGTCCTCGTTCAGAGGGTCCTCGATCGACACCAGCGGATAGGCGTCGACCCACTTGGCATAGATCTCGGTCATCTCGGCGGCCGACTTCTTGGCGCCCTCGAAGTTGTAGGAACCGTCCTCGAAGAACTCGCTGGCGGCGACGTCGAGGGCGAGCGCGACCTGGCTGCCGGGCTCATAGCCCGCGGCCTTGATCGCGTCCATGATCAGGTCGAGCGCGGCCTGGTTGGAGTCGAGGTTGGGGGCGAAGCCACCCTCGTCACCGAGGCCGGTCGACAGGCCCTTGTCCTTGAGCACCTTCTTGAGCGAGTGATAGACACCCGCGCCCATCTCGAGGGCCTCGGCGAAGCTCGAGGCGCCGATCGGGGCGATCATGAACTCCTGGATGTCGACGTTGGAGTCGGCATGGGACCCACCGTTGAGGATGTTCATCATCGGCACGGGCAGCACATGCGCGTTGGGGCCGCCGACGTAGCGATAGAGCGGCAGGCCGGCCGACTCGGCGGCGGCGTGGGCCACGGCCAGGGACACGCCGAGAATGGCGTTGGCACCCAGCTTGGCCTTGTTGGGGGTGCCGTCCAGCTCGAGCATGGCATTGTCGACCAGACGCTGCTCGGAGGCGTCGAAACCGAGCACCTCGGGGTTGATCTGCTCGATGACGTTCTCCACGGCCTTCAGGACGCCCTTGCCGCCGTAGCGCTCACCGCCATCCCGCAGCTCGACTGCCTCGAAGGCACCGGTGGAGGCGCCGGACGGAACCGCCGCGCGGCCCTCGGCGCCGTCATCCAGGACAACCTGGACTTCGACTGTCGGATTGCCACGCGAATCCATGATCTCGCGGGCGTCTACGAATTCGATGCTTGCCACAGTGTTGCCTTTCGCCTGAACTCGACTCCGGCGGGCTTTTCCGCCCTCCGAGACCACCCTAATGGCCGGTCGGCCGGCCTGTCCGATGGGCTGGGAATCCGGGATCAGTTGGCCTGTTCGGCCCGGCGTACGCCCGTCTCGAACTCGCGCAACGCATCCCGCACCGCCTGCTCGGGGTCGATCCCGGACGCCTGCGCCCGGGCGACGAGCGCGAGTGCCTGCCGGCCGACCTCATCGGCCTCCACGGGCTCGTCGGCGTGGGGAATATCGACGGGTACGCCATGACTGCGCATGCGCGAGAAGACCTTCGCGGCGCGGGTGAGCGCCGACAGGGACTCGGGGATCCCGTCGATCGCCGAGTCGCGCCCCTTGGCTGCCTTCTTGCCGGCTTCCCAGGTGGCGTTGAGATCATCGGGTACGCCGGCGTCGCCGAACACCCAGGGGTGACGCTCGATCAGCTTGTCGGCGATGCCGCGGGCCACGTCCTCGAGGTCGAACCGGTCCGACTCGGCGGCGATGGTCGCGTGGAAGACGACCTGCAACAGCAGGTCCCCCAGCTCTTCGCGCAGGTCGGTGTCGTCGCCCGCCTCGATGGCATCGACGACCTCACAGGCTTCCTCGACCAGATAGCGCACCAGCGACCGATGGGTCTGGCGCGCGTCCCAGGGACATTCGCGGCGCAACCGCGCCATGACGCCGATGAACCGGGACAGCTCGGCGGTGGACTCGGTCATCGTCGGGCCTCCGGGGCAGTCGGCGATTCTGCTTCAGTGGGTCACTGCGGCCCGCCGGCCGGCTGGGACAGCGAGCCGTTGCGGATCAGCGGGGCGGCGCCGTTGTCGAGGAGCTCGACCGGCTCGAGGCCCGACATGCCATAGCGCGGATTGACCTTCACGGGGATGTCCGCGAACTCGGCAGCCACAACGGGAGCGCCGAGACGCTGGGCGAGCACCTGCACCTCGGCCTCACCGAAGGCGAGCTCCCGGGCGGCGGGGCTCTCCTCCACGATCGGCATCAGGTCGGACTCGGCCAGGGCCTGCTCGGTGAGCGCCTGCAGGGGCACCCCCTTCTCGCGGGCGATCTGCTCGGCTGCGGCGGCGCGCATCTTCACATTGAGGACATACGACGGATGGGCCAGCCCGGGCGCCTGCTGTTTGATCGGGGCCGGCAGGTCACGGACGATCCTGTCGACCTCGGCCACGGTGATGCGCTGGTCGCCGACGGTGGCGGCGGTGCCGGGCGTACCCGCGCAGGCCGACAGTGAACCGACCAGGGCGATGGCACCGAGTCCTGCAGCGATCCGGGTCGTGAGCCGTGTCATTTGTCATCCCCAATTGGCGTCGGCGAGAGCTTCCGGCGTGATCCTAGCCGAGCTGCCCGGGTCGTGGACCATTGTGCTCGCTGCATAGACCCGGGCTCGGGGAGCCCAGTAATGTGCCAGATCTATGCAACTGCCAGGGTTCAATCAAAGGAGCCGGAACACATGGCGCAGCGTCATCGGGTTGTCATTGTCGGCGGAGGCTTCGGTGGCATCAACGCCGCCAAGGCCCTCGCGAAGGCGAACGTGGATGTCACGATCGTCGACCGAACCAACCACCACTTGTTCCAGCCACTGCTCTATCAGGTTGCAGCGGGCATCCTTCCGGAAGGCCTGATCGCCCCTGCGATCCGGAGTGTGGTGGGCGACCAGCGCAACTGCCAGGTGGCTCTGGCCGAGGTGCAGGACATCGATGTCGAGAACAGGGTCGTGATCGCCCGCGAGCCCGACACCGGCGAGCTGCGACTGCCCTACGACACACTGGTCCTGGCCGCGGGTGCGACCCACTCCTACTTCGGCAACGAGGAGAAGTTCGCGCAGTATGCGCCCGGCATGAAGACGATCGAAGATGCGCGCTATCTGCGCGACGGCATCCTCGCCAAGTATGAGATGGCCGAGCTCGAGACCGATCCGGCCGAGAAGAAGCGCTGGCTGACGTTCGCCATCATCGGCGCAGGCCCGACCGGTGTGGAGCTGGCCGGCCAGATTGCCGAGCTCGCCCATGTGGTTCTGCCGCGCGACTATCGCCACATCGACACCACGTCCACGCGGATCCTCCTCCTTGAGGGCGCCCCGGCCGTGTTGCCGCCCTTCGACGAGAAGCTCCAGAAGTGGACCCACGACAAGCTCACCAAGATGGGCGTCGAGATCCGCACCAACACGCTCGCCGTCGACATGGACCGGTCCTCGATCACCGTCAAGGGCCCGGACGGCTCCGAGGAGATCATCCCGTGCCGCACCCGGATCTGGGCGGCCGGCGTCCAGGGTTCGCCGCTGGCGCGAGTCCTGGCCGGCAAGCTCGGCATCGACGTCGACCGCGCGGGCCGCATCCCCGTCGGACCCGATTGTTCGGTCAACGGCCGCTCCGACATCTACGCGGTCGGTGACATCATGACCCTCGACAAGCTGCCCGGCGTCGCCCAGGTGGCCATGCAGCAGGGCAAATACGTCGGCAAGCTCGTCACCGGCCGACTGGCCGGCCAGCCCGCGCCGCCGCCGTTCAAATACTTCGACAAGGGCTCGATGGCCACGATCGGCTACAAGGCCGCGGTCGCCGAGTCGTTCGGCATGAAGATGACCGGCGTCATCGGCTTCTTGGCCTGGGGCTTCATCCACATCATGTATCTGGTGGGTTGGGGCAACCGGTTCGGCGCGCTCTACAGCTGGCTGCGCGCCATGGTCTTCTCCAAGAACCGCGGCCACCGCATCATCACGTTCGACGGCGCGGAGAACGTCGCTCACCGCGGCGTGGGCGGCCCGATCTCGAAGCAGCGCCTCGGCGACAACGTGCCGGTCCCCGACGCTCCGACGGAGCTGAGCGGCATGCGCGTGTCGACCCCCGACGACGCCTCCTGACATCCGGGAACCGTGCCCCCTGCCGAGCATTCTCGGCAGGGGGCATCGTCGTTCTCCGGGCGCCTTCGGCATTTCCGCCGGTTTGGAAATCTCCGGCAACCTCTGCGCACCGTGCCTTTATGGGGCTAGCCTCAGCTTGACTTGAACGCAAGGAGGCGTTATGTCCGCACCGGCTGTTTCGCACACCCCCCAGGCCTTTACCGGGAACGACAAGCTGCTCGGTGGGTTGGTCCTCAGCATTGTTTCGTACTGGCTGTTTGCGATCTCCCTCGGCACCGTCGCGCCGACCGTCATGCTCAATGTCAACGGACCATATGACAACGAGGCCGCCAAGACCTGGCTCGATCCGTTGCTCTCCCCGACCGCGATGAACCTGGCCGTCGCGCTCACCGGTCTGGTGTCCGGCCTGTTCATCGTCCTGATGGGCGGCTTGGCCGACCGGCATGGCCGCGTCAAGCTCACTCTCGTCGGCAACGCGTTGAACGTGGTTGGCTGCCTGTTGATCGTCTTTGCAGCCGGCAGCATGGCCGCCCCGCTGCTGATCGCGGGTCGTGCGATCCAGGGTCTGTCCGCCGCCTGCGTCATGCCCGCCACGATCGCCATGGTCAAGGCCTATTGGGACGGCCCCGGACGCCAGCGCGCCGTGTCGATGTGGTCGATCGGTTCGTTCGGTGGCGCCGGTCTCGCCGCGTTCGTCGGTGGCCTCACCGCCACCACCCTGGGCTGGCGCTGGATCTTCATCTTCTCGATCATCGTCTCGGTCATCGCGGCCCTGCTCGTGTGGGGTACGCCGGAGAGCAAGGTCCCCCCGGCACCGGGTCACAAGCGCTTCGACTTCGCCGGGCTCGGCATCTTCCTCGTCATGATGCTCGCCCTGATGATGCTGCTGACGTTCGGCGGCAAGACGTTCGGCTGGCTGTCAGTGACCGGCCTCATCATGATCGCGATCTTCATCGTCGGCATGATCGTCTTCATCATGGTCGAGCGAGGACGCGACAACGCGTTCATCGACTTCGGGCTGTTCAAGAACATGAACTTCACCGGCACCGTCGCGGCCAACTTCGCCATCAACAGCACCCTCGGCCTGCTGATCGTCTCCCAGCAACTCCTGGCCCGCGACGAGCGCGTCGGCCCCCTCATGGCCGGCGCCCTCACCCTCGGCTATCCGATCATGCTGATCCTGTTCATCCGGGCCGGCGAGAAGTTGCTGCAGCGTTTCGGCCCGCGCAAGCCGATGATCTGGGGTGCGCTGCTCGTCGCCCTGGCTGCGGCCCTGCTGATGCCGACCAACCTGTTGCTGTCGCAGTATCGGATCCTGGCAGTCATCGCCTACATCTGCTTCGGCCTCGGCTTGGCCTTCTTCGCCACCCCCGCCACCGATGCCTGCCTGACCAGCCTGCCGCCCGAGCGTGCCGGTTCCGGCATGGGCATCTTCAAGATGGCCTCCTCGCTCGGTGGCGCGATCGGCACCGCTGTGGCCCTGTCGCTATTCCTCGGCTTCTCCCAGGCGGGCGACTCGGCTCATGTCATCGGTGATGTGATCCACATGACCGGCCGCCAGGACAACCTCGCCATCCGCGAGGGCGCCATGATCGCCATCGGATCGATGCTGGTCTTCGCCCTCATCGCCGCGTTGGTCGCCGCCATCGCCGTGCCGAAGGGCAAGAAGCAGGACGCCTGAGCCGCCCGAATCTCGGGTGAAGGATTTTGGCGCTCTGACGACCAAAATCCTTCAACCCAATCCGCAAGCGAGGACTCGGCGCCGAATCATCCGACGAGCCGGCGTACGCCCTTGTCGATCTCGACCACGACGAAGACGGCCACGCCGGCCACCACCGGCAGCAGCCACAGGTCCAGGCCCACGCCGGTGGTGCCGAACGCCGTCTGCAGGAACGGCGCATAGACGAACGCGAGCTGCAGCAGCACCATCAGGGCGATACAGACCCAGGAGATCGGGTTGGTGGTGAACAACTCCCGACGCAGGCTGCGGGCACGGGTGAAGCGGGCAGCGAGCAGATAGAAGATCTGGCCGACGACGAGGGTGTTGACGGCGAGGGTGCGGGAAGTCGCAAGGTTGTGTCCGTTCTCCTGGGCCCAGAGGAAGGCGGCGATGGCGACGCCGCCGAGGAGCAGGGACACATACACGATCCGGATCACGGCCTCGGCGTTCAAAAGCGACTCCCGCGGGTCGCGGGGCTTGCGCTCCATGAGCCCGGGCTCCCCCGGCTCGAAGGCCAGCGCCAGGCTCAGGGTCACCGCGGTGATCAGGTTGACCCACAGCACCTGCAGGGGCGTGATGGGCAGTGTCATGCCGAGCACGAGCGAGACCAGGATGACCAGGCCCTGGCCGCCGTTGGTCGGCAGCATGAAGACGATGGCCTTCTTGAGGTTGTCATAGATGGTGCGGCCCATCTCGACAGCGGCAGCGATGGAGGCGAAGTTGTCGTCGGCGAGGACGACATCGGCTGCGTCCTTCGTCGCCTCGGTCCCCTTGATGCCCATCGCCACGCCGACATCCGACCGCTTCAGCGAGGGCGCATCGTTGACGCCGTCGCCGGTCATGGCGACGACGTGACCGTTGGCCTGCAACGCTTTGACGAGCCGGATCTTGTGTTCGGGAGACGTGCGGGCATAGACGTCGTGCTCGCGGACGATGTCCTGCAGCTCCTCATCGGAGGCCCGCTCCAGCTCGGCGCCCGTGATGACGCGATCGCCGATCCCCATTTCACCGGCGATCGCGCGAGCGGTGTCCGCGTGGTCGCCCGTGATCATCTTCACGTCGATGCCGGCGCCGTGCACCCGCTCGATCGCGGCCATCGCCTCCGGACGGGGCGGGTCGATGATGCCGTAGAGCCCGAGGAACACGAAGCCACCCGAGTCGATATCGGCCCGTTCGAGCGTGCTGGTGCCGTCGGGTGCGGAACGGGCTGCGGCAGCGAGTACGCGGAGTCCCCGGGCCCCCAGTTCATGGATCTCGGTCTCCCACCGGTCGCGGTCGAGCGGTTCGGTGTCGTGGAGACCGATGCCCTGGCGGTCACAACGGTCGAGCAGCCGGTCGGGCGCCCCCTTGAGGTGGATCACCAGCTCCTCGGGCTTCCGGGCATGGGTGTCGAGCGTCGCCATGTATTTGTAGTCGGAATCGAACGGGACCACCGCGATGCGTCGCTCGTCGGCACCCTTGGCTCCGGCTTTCAGGGCGAAGGTCCGGATGCCGCCGTCCGTCGGATCACCGGCAACCGCCCAGTCTTCATCGTCCTCGCCGGGCTGCAGCGTCGAATCGTTGGCGCGTTCGGCCACTTCCGCCATGGCGAACAGGTCGTGGTGGTCCTCGAGCTCGGCCGCGTCACCGGTCTCGCTGTCGATGACATCACCGCTCGGGCCATAACCGGTGCCCGTCACCTCGAACCGGTGGGCCGGGGTGACGACCGTGCGTACGGTCATCTCGTTGCGCGTCAGCGTCCCGGTCTTGTCGGAACAGATCGTGGTGACCGAGCCCAGCGTCTCCACCGAACCCATCCGGCGGGTGATCGCGTGGCGTCCCGCCATCCGTTGTACGCCCAGCGCGAGGGTGATCGTCAATACGGCCGGCAGGCCCTCGGGGATGGCGGCGACGGCAAAACCGATGCCAGCCATGACCAGCTCGGCGAGCGGGTAGTCGTGCACGAACCAGCCGACCGCGACCATGGCGAGGGCCATCACGACGGCCACGACCGCCAACACGGTGGAGAACTTCTTCATCGCGCGGACCAGCGGGGTTTCGATGGTCTCGACCTCGGACAGCATCTCGGTGATGCGCCCGATCTCGGTCGAGGTGCCTGTTCCGGTGACCAGCGCGGTGGCGGAGCCGCTGGCGACGGTCGTCCCCGAGTACGCCATGCAGGTCCGATCCCCCAGGACCGCATCGGCGGCCACAGCCTCGACCGACTTGGCAGCGGGCACCGACTCGCCGGTGAGCGCCGACTCCTCGACGGTCAGATTCGTGGCGCGGACCAGCCGCGCATCGGCGGGCACCCGGTCACCGGCGCCCAGCCGGATCACATCGCCAGGGACCAGTTCCTCGGCGGGCCGACTCGACCAGGTGCCGTCCCGGCGTACCGTCGCCGACAACGTCAGCATCGCCCGGATGCTCTCGAGCGCATCCGCCGCGCGGCCCTCCTGGACATAGCCGACAACGGCATTGATCAACACGACGGCGAGGATGACGATCGTGTCGAACACCTGGCCCAGCACGGCCGTGAACACCGCTGCCGCCAGCAGCACATAGATCATGGGATCGCGGAACTGGCGTACCAGCCGCTTGAGGCGGGTTTCTTTCTCCCCGGCCGGAAGGGCGTTGGGTCCGTGCTCGGTGAGCGCCGTCGCCGCGGCGTCGCTCGTCAGCCCATCCAGACCCGTCCGGTGCCCCGACAACACCTCCTCGACTTCTCGCGCGTGCGCTTGGTCGGATTCGGGGGCGGCCATGGTCTCCTGCCTGTTCACTTCACCCATTGTCCCCCTGAATCAAACTCGTGTGTGATTCCGTTCACGCTCCGGCAGGGGCAGGCACCGGTTCGCGGGCGAAGATCTGGGCCACGACATCGGCACACCAGGTCAACAACTCGGTGTCCGTGGGCGCCTGGCCACCGATCGTGGCGGCCATCGGCCTCGGGATCAGCAGGAAGTTGGGCTTCACCACGTTCCGCGGATAGAGCCGCTGCAGACGAAGCTTCCGCGACTCGGGCAGGTCATGGGGCCCGAACCGGACATAGTTGCCCTGCAGGACGACCTCGGTCAGGCCGGCGGCCCGGCACGAGTTCCGGAATCGGGCCACGGCCAAAAGCGTCTCCACCGGAGCAGGAAGCGCGCCATAGCGGTCGAGCAGCTCCGCGCGGACCTCCTTGAGGTCCTGCTCGGTGCGAACCTCGGCGAGGCGCTTGTACATCTCCAGCCGCAACCGCTCCGACTCGACATAGTCGCTCGGCAGGTGCGCCTCGACCGGGAGCTCGATGCGCATCTCGGGCTCGGCCACGGGCTCGGTGCCGTCGCTGCGGAAGTCGGCCACGGCCTCGCCGACCAGCCGGATGTAGAGGTCGAAACCGACATCGGCGATGTGGCCCGACTGCTCACCACCCAGGAGGTTGCCCGCACCGCGGATCTCGAGGTCCTTCATCGCGATCTGCATGCCGGCACCGAGTTCATTGGTCGCCGCCATGGTCGTCAGGCGGTCGTGCGCGGTCTCGGTGAGGGGTTTGTCGGGCGGATAAAGAAGGTACGCGTAGCCCCGCTCCCGGCCGCGGCCCACGCGGCCGCGCAGCTGATGGAGCTGGGACAGGCCGAGCATGTCGGCCCGTTCGATGATCAGCGTGTTGGCGGTCGAGATGTCGAGACCCGCCTCGACGATCGTCGTGCAGACCAGCACATCGGCGCGGCGCTCGGCGAAGTCGAGCATGACCTGTTCGAGGCGGTGCTCCCCCATCTGGCCGTGAGCCGTCACCACCCGCGCCTCGGGCACCCACTCGGCGATCTGGCCGGCGACCTTGTCGATCGACGCCGTCCGGTTGTGGATATAGAACACCTGCCCCTCGCGCAGGAGCTCCCGTCGGATGGCCGCGACGACCTGGTTGCGGTCATAGGGCCCGGCGAAGGTCAGCACCGGATGCCGCTCCTCCGGCGGCGTCGCGATCGTCGACATCTCGCGGATGCCCGTGACCGCCATCTCCAGCGTGCGCGGGATCGGGGTCGCCGACATGGCCAGCACGTCGACATTGAGCCGCAGCTGCTTCAGTCGCTCCTTGTGTTCGACGCCGAAGCGCTGCTCCTCGTCGATGATGACGAGCCCGAGGTCCTTGAAGACGATCTCCTGTGACAGCAGCCGGTGGGTGCCGACGACGACATCGACCCTGCCGGACGCCACCCCGTCGATGACCTCCTTGGCCTCCTTGTCGGACTGGAACCGCGACAGCGCCCCCACCCGCACGGGGAAGCCGGCGTACCGATCGGCGAAAGTCTGCGCATGCTGCTGCACCAGGATCGTGGTCGGGACGAGCACCGCGACCTGCTTGCCGTCCTGGACAGCCTTGAAGGCGGCGCGTACCGCGATCTCGGTCTTGCCATAGCCGACATCGCCGCAGATCAGCCGGTCCATCGGAACGATCTGTTCCATGTCCTGCTTGACCTCGGTGATGCAGGCGAGCTGGTCGGGGGTCTCGACGTACGCGAACGCGTCCTCCAGCTCGCGCTGCCAGACGGTGTCCGACGAGAAGGCATGACCCTTCGAGGCCTGGCGGGCGGCGTACAGCTTGATCAGCTCCGCCGCGATCTGCTTGACCGCCTTGCGGGCCTTCGACTTGCGCTTGTTCCAGTCCGCGCCGCCCATGCGGTCGAGGGTCGGGTTCTCGCCGCCGACATAGCGGGTGACCTGGTCGAGCTGGTCCATGGGGACGAACAGCCGATCCCCGGGCTGGCCGCGCTTGGACGCGGCGTACTCGATGACGAGGTATTCCCGGGTCGAGGCGCCGACGGTCCGCTGGATCATCTCGACATAGCGGCCCACCCCGTGCTGCTGATGCACCACGGGGTCGCCGGTCTTCAGCTCGAGCGGATCGATCTGGTTCTTGCGCCGGGTCGGCATGCGGCGCATCGACTTGT
This sequence comes from Propionibacteriaceae bacterium ZF39, assembly GCA_039565995.1. GTDB lineage: Bacteria > Actinomycetota > Actinomycetes > Propionibacteriales > Propionibacteriaceae > Enemella > Enemella fulvus. The sequence continues at coordinate 3,205,418 of CP154795.1, forward strand.
CGGCCGGGCCGCGCCCGGACAGGTCACCCGACGTGAACACCGCCAGCTTGACCGAATCGAGCCGGAACCCGTGCGCCAGCTCACCGAGCAGGATGGTGACGATGCCGGCCTTGGGCGGGGCATTGAGGACGCGGACGGCCTTGCTGCCGATCTCGGCCTCCGTCAGCAGCTCGACGAGGCGCTTGGCCATGCCCTTGCCCTCGGCGACCATCACCACGCGCCAGCTGTCGTGCACCGCCGCCTTGATCGCCGCGACGGCCGCCTCGAAGTCGCCCCGCCAGGTCTCGGTGGGGTGGACACTGATGATCCGCGAATCCGTGTCGATCTCGGAATCCCAGGGTTCGGCGTACTCCTCGGAACCGTCGGGACCCGCCGCGAACGGTGACAGCGTCCACCAGCCCTGCCCCCGGGAGAGGGCGTGGTCGCGGACGTCGACCAGCGAGCGGTACGCCGACTCGCCCAGGTCGATCGGGGCCCGGCCACCGCCGGCGGCCGCCGCCCAGGAAGCCTTGAGGAACTCCTCCGAGGTCGCCACGAGGTCGTGGGCCCGGCCGCGCACCAACTCGGGATCGGCGACCAGCACGAGGGTGTCGACGGGCATCACGTCGACGAGCAGTTCCATGCCGTCCACCAGCGCGGGGGCCAACGATTCCATGCCCTCGACCGCGTGCCCGTCGGCGATGCGGTCGAGCATCTCGGCCAGTTGCGGGTGTTCCTCGGCGAGCTCGGCCGCGCGGAAGCGGACCTTCTCGTCCAGCAACAACTCGCGGCAGGGCGTGGCGATGACCTCGGTGACGATCTCGTCGCTGGACCGCTGGTCGGCGACCGTGAACAGCCGCATCTCCTCGACCGTGTCACCGAAGAAGTCGATGCGCACCGGATGCTCGAACGTCGGAGGGAACACGTCGACGATCCCACCGCGGATCGCGAACTCACCACGGCGCTCGACGAGGTCGACCCGGTTGTAGGCCGCCCCGACCAGCGCCTCGGCCAGGTCGCCGAGATCGAAGTCCTCCCCCGTCGCGATACGGACCGGGAGCAGATCGGCGAGCCCCTTGACCTGCGGCTGCAACACCGATCGAACCGGGGCCACCACCACGCGCGGTGCGGGCAGCAGGTCCGTGCCCGCCAGGCGGCGCAGGACCGTCAACCGTCGACCGACCGTGTCCGAACGCGGGCTCAATCGCTCGTGCGGCAGGGTCTCCCAGGCGGGGTAGTAGGCGACGGCGTCCTCCCCGAGCACCGTCCCCAGCGCCGTGGTGAGATTCTCCGCCTCGCGATAGGTCGACGTGACCACCAGGATCGGGCGCTCCTCGGCGAGCGCACCCACCAGCAGCGCCCGGAACGCCGGTGTGGCGGTCAGATCGGCCGTCGTGACGGCACGCGACCGCGCGTCCTCGCGGACGGCAGCGAGAACGGGATCGGCGGAAACAAGTTTGATGAGACCCGGCAAAGTCACGCGTGAACTTTAACCACTGTTACCCAACGCAAACTCCCCGTGAACGCAAGTGCTCGACGACCGCGTGAGCAGGGTCCCCCGCAGCGGCTCCGGCCCACTACACTGCAAGCTCCGCCCACAGAAACCGAGGGAGGCCTGTGCTCGCGCTGCTCGTCATCCACTTCTGCGCCTATGCCCTGGCGCCTTTTCTCATTCGCGTGTTCGGGCCCAGGGGCTTCTGGGTGTTGGCGATCCCGAATGTGGTCACGGCGGGCTGGGCGTTGGCCCAGGCTCCAGCTCTGCTGCAGGGCGCGACCCCCACCCAGACCTGGTCGTGGATCCCCAGCATCGTCATGTCGATCGACCTGCGGCTCGACGTGCTGAGCTGGGTGATGACGCTGATCATCTCGATCATCGGCCTGCTCGTTCTCATCTATTGCTCGGGCTATTTCGGCCCCAAAGAGCCCGATCTCGAACGCTTCGGCGCCCATCTGACGGCGTTCTCGGGCGTGATGCTCGGACTGGTGTGGAGCGACAACCTGCTGTTGCTCTATCTGTTCTGGGAGCTCACCACCGTCCTGTCCTATCTCCTCGTGGGCCACCTGAGCCACAAGGAGGAATCGCGCCAGGCCGCGACGCAGGCCCTGGTCGTCACCACGTTCGGCGGCCTCGCGATGCTCGTCGGCATGGTCATCCTGGGCTTCGCGGCCGGGACCTATCGGGTGTCCGAGATCGTGGCGAACCCGCCTGCCGCGAGCGCTGCGGTGGCCGTGGCGGTCGTCCTCATCCTGCTGGGCGCGGTGTCGAAATCGGCACTCGTGCCCTTCCATTTCTGGTTGCCCGGCGCCATGGCCGCACCGACGCCGGTGTCCGCCTACCTGCACGCGGCCGCCATGGTCAAGGCCGGCATCTTCCTGGTCGCGCGCTTCTCGCCCGCCTTCTCCGATCGCCTCGAATGGCTCATCACCTGCCTGGTCCTGGGCGGCCTGACGATGGTCATCGGCGGCTATCGCGCGCTCCGTCAGCACGATCTCAAACTCCTGCTGGCGTATGGCACCGTCAGCCAGCTCGGTTTCCTGGTGATCCTGTTCGGGACGGGTACGCAGAACGCCGCGCTCGCCGGCATGACGATGCTCGTGTCGCACGCCGTGTTCAAGGCTGCGCTGTTCCTGACAGTCGGTGCGATCGATCATGCGACGGGTACGCGTGACCTGCGCGTGCTCGACGGCCTCGGCCGCCGCATGCCCGTGCTGATGGTCTGCTCGATCCTCGCGGCGGCCTCGATGGCGGGCGTACCTCCGCTGCTGGGCTTCGTCGGCAAGGAAGCCGCCTACGGGGCCCTGCTCCACGGCGAGGCCCCGTTCAGTCGCATCGTGCTCGGGGTCGTCGTGCTCGGCTCGGTCCTGACCTTCGCCTACAGCGCCCGTTTCCTGTGGGGCGCCTGGGGCCCGGGACCGGAGGCCGAGAAGCCGACCGAGACGCACGACAACCCGCTTGCGGTGACCGCGGTGCCCGTGACGCTGGGCGCGCTGAGCCTCCTGCTCGCGCCCCCGAGCGCGCTGGCCGAGCCGATGCTGGGGCTGTGGACGGGGCTCTTCCCCAAAGAGGAGTACGCGGCGCACCTGGGCCTCTGGCACGGGTTGAACCTCGTCCTGCTCCTGTCCCTGGCCACCCTCGCGCTCGGCGCCCTTCTCTTCGCTGCCCGCGTCCACATCGAGAACTTCCAGCGGGAAGCGCCTCACGTCCCCGCGGCGATCTCGGCGTACCGGGCGATCATGAAGGGGCTCGACCGCCTGTCGCTCGAGATCACCGGCGTGCTGTTCAAGGGCTCGCTGCCCCTGTCGCTCTCGCTCATCCTGCTCGTGTTCATCGGTTTCCCGGGGCTCACCATGGCCCTGGCCGCGCTCGATGTGTTCAACGCGGGCATACCCGTCGGCATCGTCTGGTTCGAAACCCCGGCCCAGCTCCTGGTGGCGATCGTGGTGGCGATGGGTGCCGTCGCGACCGTGCTGTCCCTCCGCCGATTCCGGGCCGTGTTCCTGGTCGGTGTGACCGGCTATGGCTCCGCGCTGTTGTTCCTGCTCCACGGCGCCCCTGACCTCGCGCTCACGCAGGTGCTGGTCGAGACGGTGTCCCTCGTGGTCTTCGTCCTGGTGCTGCGGCGCTTCTCCGGCCGGTTCCCCGATGTCATGTCGGTCCGCGACCGGGTCTGGCGGACCAGCCTGGGCGTGCTGAGCGGCGGCGTCATGACCGGCGTGGCACTCATCGCCTCGATGGCGCGGACCGCGCTCCCCGATTCGACCAACATGCCGGTGTCGGCCTACGAATTCGGTGGCGGCCTCAACGTGGTCAACGTCATCCTCGTCGACATCCGCGCCTGGGACACGATGGGCGAGGTCTCGGTGGTGCTCGTGGCTGCCACGGGCGTCGCGTCGCTGATCTTCCTGCAGTCCACCAACCTGTCGCGCCTGCGGATCAACCTCGCGGCCATGCGGGCGAAGCGCTTCGAGCACCGCCGGACCGGCGGAACGACCGCCGACGCCGGTTGGTTGTCGGAAATCCAGGCGCTCCCCATCGAACGTCGTTCGTTGATGTTCGAGGTCATCACCCGCGTCATCTTCCACACGGTGATGCTCTGGTCGCTCTATCTGCTGTTCACCGGCCACAACGATCCCGGCGGCGGTTTCGCGGGTGGTCTCGTCGCGGGTCTCGGCCTGACGATTCGATATCTCGCCGGCGGCGCCGCGGAGTTGCGGGCGGCGATGCCGGTCATGCCGGGTGCGCTGCTGGGCAGCGGCCTGTTCCTGTCGGCGGGCGCAGGGTTCGTGTCGATGCTGGCCGGTGGGTCGGTCCTGGAGTCGTGGACCTTCGACATCCCGGTCCCCCTGATCGGCAACATCCACATCGTCACCTCGATGTTCTTCGACATCGGCGTCTATCTCGTCGTGCTCGGCCTGATGCTCGACATCCTGCGTTCGCTGGGTTCGTCGCTCGACTATCGGATCGCCGAGGCCGAGGGCCGCGCCATCGAACCCGGCACGTATGAGCCGATGGGAGAGCGCCGATGAGCCCTAGTCTCACCCTGGCCCTGCTCTGCGGCGTACTCTTCGGCACCGGAACGATCCTGCTGCTCTCGCGCTCGGTGGTCCGTGCGCTGCTCGGCGTCCTGCTGATGGGCAACGGCGTCAACCTTCTCTATATCATCGCGTCCGGCCGGGCCGGCCAGGCACCATTGGTCGACGGGAAGTCCAACCCTCCGATCGGCGAGGGCGGCATCTCCGACCCCCTGCCCCAGGCCATGGTGCTGACCGCGATCGTCATCACCCTCGCGGTCACCGCCTTTACGCTCGCGCTGGCCCACCGGGCGGTCCAGCTGGCCGCCACCGACGTCGTCGTGGATGACGAGGAAGGCCGCCGCGCCCACGTCCGGGCCGTGGCCAACGACCTCTCCGACTCCGACTATCAGGACACCAGCGACCCCTATTCGGTCGATGAGGAACACCCGGAAACGGAGCCGGGCCGCGCCGACAAGGATGACCGGTTGCCCGCAGACCATCCGCCCACGCCGGATGAACACGACCCCGCACACCAGGGCAAGGCCCCCGAGGCAAAGAAGGAGCAGCGGTGACGTTCACCTATGACTTCCTCGTGCCCCTCGTGGTGGTGCTGCCCCTGATCGGCGCCGGCCTGACCGTGGTCACCGGTCAGCACACCCGGGCGCAGCGCTTCATTTCCGGCACGACGCTTGCGGCCGTGGTCGCCATCTCCGGTGTCATGCTCTATGCCACCGACCAGGTCCGCATGCTCAGCGTCCGCGTGGGCGGTTGGCCCGTCGAGCAGGGCATCGTCCTCGTGGTCGACCGGTTGTCTGCGCTCATGCTGGTCATCTCGACTGTCGTGACGTTCGCGGTCATGCTCTATTCGTCGGGCCAGGGTGATCGATCGGACGACGAGGACGAGCACGACGGCGGCGCTCCCCTGCCGATCTTCCACCCCACGTTGCTCGTGCTGTCGGCCGGGGTCTCGACGACCTTCGTTTCCGGCGACCTCTTCCATCTGTATGTCGGCTTCGAGATGCTGCTCTTCGCGAGTTTCGTGCTGCTGACCCTGGGTGGCACCACCGAACGCGTCCGCGCCGGCGTCAACTACGTGATGGTCAACCTGCTGTCCTCGCTCGTGTTCCTCACCGCGATCGCGCTGGTGTACGCCGCGACCGGCACGGTGAACCTCGCCCGCCTGGCGCTGCGCATCCCCGAACTCCCCGAATCGACCCAGCTGATGCTGCAGGCCATGCTGCTGCTCGGCTTCTGCATCAAGGCGGCGGTCTTTCCGATGTCCGGCTGGTTGCCGGACTCCTATCCCACGGCGCCCGCACCGGTCACCGCCGTGTTCGCCGGCCTGTTGACCAAGGTCGGCGTCTATTCTCTGATCCGTGTCCAGACCCTGCTGTTCCCGGGTGACGGTCTCCACACACTCCTGATGTGGGCCGCGCTGCTGACGATGGTGATCGGCATCATGGGCGCGGTCGCGCAGGACGACATCAAGCGAATCCTGAGCTACACCCTCGTGTCCCATATCGGCTACATGCTGTTCGGCCTCGCGGTCGGCAACATCACCGGGTTGAGCGCCTCGATCTACTACGTCGTCCACCACATCACGATCCAGACGACCCTGTTCCTCGTGACCGGACTGATCGAGCTCAAACGTGGGACGACGTCGATCGCCAAGCTGGGCGGGTTGACCGTCACCGCACCACTGTTGAGCCTGCTGTTCTTCATCCCGGCCATGAACCTGTCGGGCATTCCACCGTTGTCGGGCTTCATCGGCAAGGTCGGCCTCCTCCAGGCCGGCGCCGAGCTGGGTACCCCCTTGGCGTACATCCTTCTGGCGGGATCCGCGCTCACCAGCCTGCTGACCCTGTATGCCATGTCGCGCGTCTGGGCGCGAGCGTTCTGGCGTTCGCCGGTCGAGGACTATGTGACACCGCAGCTCGCACCGCTGACCCGCGGTGTGGTGCTGCCCGCCACACTGCTGGTGGTGTTCGGTCTGATGCTGACCGTGTTCGGTGGCCAGCTCTATGGGATCGCCGACCGTGCCGCGCAGACTCTGCACGAACGCACGCCCTATCTCACGGCCGTGCTCGGAGAAAGGGGACGCTGATGACCACCGTGCGCAAGTTTCGGATCGGGTCCCTGCTGATCCTGACGGCCGTGTGGCTCCTGATGTGGGGCAGCTGGAGTTGGGGCACGCTCTTCATGGGGCTCGCCATGGGGGCGTTGCTTCTGCTCATGTTCCCGATGCCGCGAGCCGCTGCCCGCATCCGCATCCGCCCGGTTGCCATCACCTGGTTGACGGTGACCTTCCTGTCGAACCTCTTCTGGTCCAGCGCAGTCGTCGCATGGATGGCGATCAGGCCCAGCGGCGTACGCCCCGGCCGGGTCGTGGCCATCCGCCTGCACGAAACCGATGATTTCCGGCGCACCGTCGTCGCCGAGATGACCTCGCTCGTGCCGGGCACCGTGGTGATCGATCTCGATCCGTCGGGCCACCTGCTCATCCACATCATCGATCACTGTGACGACGAGCGCCTCATGGTGGAGGCCCAGCGGATCCATCGGCTCGAACGCCGGGTCGCCCGGGCTTTCGGCGCCCCCGAGCTCGAGAACTGCCTGAAGCACAGTCGGGAGGCCCTGTCATGAGCGAGTTCGTGCAGGCCCTGGTGCCGTGGGTCGCCGGCGCGGTCATGATCATGTTCTTCATCGATGCCGTGTTGACGGTGATCAAGATCGTGCGTGGTCCTTCGGTGCTGACGCGTACGCTCGCCGCCGACCTGCTGGTGTCCACCCTCATCTGCGCGATCGGCGCCGAGATGGTGATCACCCGACATGCGTCATCGATGCCGTTGCTCATCTCCCTCGCGCTGGTGGCATTCGTGGGCACGGTGGCCGTATCGCGGTTCGTGGCCCGGGACAGCGATGACGACGGGGCCGCTGCCCGCGAGCGCCGGCTGCGTCAGGAACTGGCCAAGCGCAAGCTCGACATAGCCCCCGTCGCCGATATCCCGCCGCCGCCCCGCGAGCGCCGACCCACCGGGGAGGAGCACTGATGGATCCGATGCTGACCGAAACCCTGATCGCGGTCCTCGACCTGATCGCTCTGATCTGCATCCTGCTCGGCGCCATGCTGTGTGTCGCGGCTTCCGTGGGCCTGCTGCGGTTCCCCGACATCCTGTCGCGGCAGCACGCAGCGACCAAGCCCCAGGTGCTGGGCGTACTCCTGATCCTCCTCGCGGTCGCCCTGACCCAGCGTTCGGTCGCGGTGTTCACGATGGTGGCGCTGGTCGTGGTCTTCCAATTGCTGACCGCACCCGTGTCCTCACAGATGATGAGCCGCGCCGCCGTCCGCACGTCCCAGGTCGAACTCGGTCGCGTGGAAGCCGATCCCATCAACCCGGCTCATCCCCCGACGCCGCGCAGGCGCCGGGGAGACAGGAGCGAGAAGGGCGAGAAGGACCGGAGCCGCAAGGCCGTGCCCGAAGGAGAAGCCCGGGAGAACCCCGAGGGAAATCCCCCCGCGCGCCCCTGATTAGGGGCCCGACCAGCTGACAGAGTGGGGCTCATGAGTGTCCCCGCAGTGCCCGATGGCCCCGGTTCGGTCTGGTCGCGCTTCCCCCTCGACCCCCGCAACTCCGGCGACCTGCGCGCGGGTGACCCGGATCGGGAGACCGCGCGGGAGATCATCGCCGAGGCGTACGCCGACGGCCAGCTCGACCACGACGAATACAGTGCTCGGCTCGACGGCGTCCTCGGAGCCCACCACCTGGGGCAGCTCGTGCCGCTGTTGTCGGATCTGTCGCTGCCCACGCGGCAGGCCGGTTCTGCCCCGCTCCCCCGCGTGCCCCAGCCGCCCGCCGCGGCGGCACCCTGGCTGAAGCACCCCGTCGTGCGGACCGCCGGTTTCGTCATCGTCGTCACCAACCTGGTATGGCTGTGGACGAGCATCTCATCGGGGCAGCTGATCTATTACTGGCCCATGTGGCCGGCGCTGGGCATGATCATCACGGTCATCGCAGCGGTCACGTTCGGCAAGCCGAACCCCGACTCCGACCGCCGCCGGCAGCGACGCGAACAGCGCGACCGGCGGCGAGAACCGGAGTGAGCCGGCGCGGTTCGCTCAGTCGGCCAGGAACTCCGGAACCCGGTCCTTCGGCCGGCCGATGATCGCGCGATCGCCCTTCACCAGCACCGGGCGCTGCATGAGTTCGGGATGCTTGACCAGCACCTGCACGACCTGATCCTCGTCGGCCACGTCGGCATCGGTCAGACCGAGGTCCTTGAACTTGGCGTCGCGGCGGACCAGATCGGTCGCGGGGTCCTCCAGTTGGCCCAGGAGCGTACGCAGGCCCGCCTCGTCGAGCGGTGTCTTGAGGTATTGCACGGTGTCGACCGCGACACCCGCCTCGTCGGCAACTTCCATCGCATGCCTCGACGTCGAGCAGCGGGGGTTGTGATAAATCGTCACGTCAGCCATGACGGACACCCTAGGTCTCGGTTGAAGGTTTGTGGTCGTCGGGGCGACCACTTTCCTTCAACCGAGATCCGTCCGGGCGCGGGGTCAGGCGTACCGCAGGCCGTGGCCAAGGCGATAGACATTGCCATCGGCGTCGACATAGGCGTACGACATGCCCTCGGGCATGTATTGATCCTTGTCATAGCCCGGCACGTCGTTCGGCGAGATGCAGACACCGTCGGTGACCTCGATGACGGCCTCGCTGGCGGGCAGCGTGATGGGGAGCTGGCCATGGGCCGGGTACGCCCCGGAGATCACATCCGCCTGCGCGGCATAGAAGCTCGAGAAGCCGGCGATGAGAGCATCCGCCAGGGGTTCGACGTCGTCGAGGATCCACGGCAGGGACACGTTCACGGAGACGACGACCTTCGCGCCGCGCTCCCGGGCCGAGGTAGCCAGTTCGCGGAACCGGTCGAGCCCGCTGATGGTGGTCTCGGTGGTCTCGGAGCCGTCGACGGCGGTCAGCATCTTGTTTTCACAGATCGTGAGCTCCAGCAATGCCGCCGTCGCGCTGAAGTAGTCGCCCGACTGGGGGTCCAGCAGCAGGAACACGGCATCGGCATCGTTGGCATCGTCGACGAGCTGCAGCCCGGCAGCGGCGCCGACCTCCTCGCGGGCCTGCGCGGTCTTCGTGGTGCCCTGTTCCGGATCCTTGTGGAAGACCTCGACGTAGACCTTGGTGCCGGCGGCGAGCGGGAGCGTACCCGAGGAATTCTTGAGCACGACCACCGACTTGCGATGGACCTCGTCGGCGAGTTCCCAACCCGAGGAGGCTTTCACGAGCTCATCGGCAGCGTCGGCATCGACATAGGTCTTCTCATCGAACAGACCGAGCTGGAACATCTCGACCAGGAGCCGTTCGCAGGCCTCGTTCATGCGGTGTTCGCTGATCATGCCTGCCTCGGCCGCAGCCTTGAGGTCTTCGATGTTGTTGGAGTCGGCGATGATGTCGGTGCCCGACATGACGGCCTTGGCGAACCGCTCGGGGCGGCTCAGCTCCTCCACGCCCCAGCACATGTTGTCGGTGATGCCGGAGTCGGAGTTGACGTAGCCCTTGAAGCCCCAGCGGTCGCGCAGGACCGTGCCGAGGAAGTAGTGGTTGAAGGCGAAGCCGGTCTCCTCATAGGGCACGTCGGTGCCGTCGATCTCCTGGGTGACGGACTTCTTGATCGACGGAGCGGAGTAGTAGGGCATGAAAGACGCCGCCTTGAGTGCGGCGCGGAACGGCGGCAGGTGATATTTGTCCAGGCTGCCCGGGGTCGGATAGCAGTTCCACTTGCCCTCGGCATAGTGCGGATCGAAGCCGTTCTCGCGCGGGCCGCCACCCGGGAAGTGCTTGATCGTGGTCGAGATCGAATCGGGGCCGAGCTCGTCACCCTGCAGCCCGTCGACCAGGAGACCGATGATCTCGGTGACCAGTTCGGGGCTCTCCCCGAACGTGCCATAGATGCGCTGCCAGCGGGGGTCGGTGACGACATCGGCCATGTACATATAGCCCTTGCGGATGCCGGAGGCCCGCCACTCCTGGCGGACCGCCTCGGCGAAACCGGAGATGATCGAGGCGTCACCGCCATCGGCCTTGTCACCGAGCACCGCGGCCGCGATGCCCATCGTGGCCGGGAAGGTGGAGAAGATGCCGACAGCGTCGTTCATGCCGAACACCATCTCGCCGTTCTCGTTGCGCGAGTTGGAGGCGGTGAGGCAGGGGATGCCGAGACGGGTGGCTTCGGCGACCTCGTTCATGGCGTTGTTCCACGCGGCCACCCTGTTGGGAGACTCGTTCTCGCGCAGGATGAAGTGGCGCAGTTGCATTCGCTCGACGGTCTCGGTGGTGCCATAGACCTTGCGGGTGGCAAAGATGCTGGTGCCCGCTTCGATGATGCGTTCGTCGAGGATGCCGTCGTGGGACTTCGGCTCATCATCGGCGGTCTGATATCCGGTGAACCGCGAGTTGATCAGCATCAGGCCGACCTTCTCGTCGAGGTTCATCTTCGACACGAGGTCGGCGGCTCGTTCGGCCGGGGACAGGCGCCAGTCCTCATAGGGATCCAGCTCGCCGTTGCCGTTGAGGTCCTTGAACTGCAGGCCGTCGGACTCGATGAGCTTTTTGGAACGCACTTCGAGGGTGGGTTGGGTCATGGCCACACTTCCTTGTGTCGTGGATTTCCCTCAAACCCTAATGACGGCCATTCACCCCTGCATGTGGTTGCCGGAAGTTACCGTGCGACCCGGATTCCGTCAGCGCGACATGACCTTCTCGACGAAGCGCTCGATGGCGGGCCGTCCTTCACCGGGCCAGCCGCAGTAGAGATAGTCGATGCCGTTGGCGCGGTGCTCGTCGATCTTCCGGGTGATCGTGTCGGGATCGGGGTCCAGGCTCAGCGAGGTGACGCGCTTGATCGTGGAAATATCGCGGCCCTCCTTCTCGCAGAGTTCCTTGAGGAGATCAAGGCGCTGCTTCATCGGTTCGGGCTGGGCGTGCCAATAGTCGGCGTACCGCGCAACGAGCGGCATCGTGCGCTGCGGCCCGGCGCCACCGATCCAGATCGGAGGATGTGGACGCTGGACGGTCGGCGGATACATCTGGGCGTCCTGCAGGCTGACCCGCTTGCCGTCATAGGAGACCTTCTCCCCCGTCGACAGTCGGGTGAGGATCTCGAGCTGATCCTCGAGCAGGTCGAACCGCTTGCCCGTGGTGAGGAAATCGAAGCCGAGCTGGGTGTGTTCTTTTTCGTACCAGCCGTTGCCGAGCCCGACCTCGAGCCGACCGTTGCTGGCGTGATCGATCGTGTTGACCTGATGGGCGAAGAGCGACGGGTGGCGATAGGTCACGCCGGCGACCATCAGGCCGAGGCGGATCCTGGAGGTGGCGGTCGCGAGCGCCGCGAGCGTGGTCATGCCCTCGAACGCCTCGCCCGGCGGTTCGCCATACATCGCGACGAAGTGGTCGAAGCCCCACACGCCGGTGAAACCGAGGTCCTCGGCGAACCTCGCCCGGTCGATGACCTCGGCGAAAGAGACCCGCTGCTGTGCGATATCCAGTCCGAACTTCATGAGTTCACGCTATCGGCCCGGCGGCTGGCGGTCACTCAGTTGGCGATTCTCTCGACTGGGCAGGGGTTTCCCATGGGTTGACGCAGGCGACACCCAAGGGTTCGAAGTGCTTGGCATTTCGGGTCGCGACCGTCATGCGTGCCGATTGCGCGACGGCGGCGATCAGCGCATCATCCAGCGGGGCATGTTCGGGCACACGATAGGCCGCGAGAATCCGGGCTGCCCCGAGATCGAAGGACAATACCCGTCCTTCAAACGTCGGGAGGACTTTGTCGTTGAACCAACGCCGGAGGATCGTGCCCTGATCCACATCCGATCGCTCCTTGGCGATCACACCCCGCTCGATCTCCGCGATCGTGGTCGCAGCGACAAATAGATCGCCGACGGGAATGGCGCTGGCCCAGCTTTCCACGGCGGGATTTCTTCCATGCACGCGAAGTGCCGACACCACGTTGGTGTCCAGAACGAACTTCACAGTTCGGCTGAGCGCGCGGTGAGACCGAGTCGGGTCGGCTCGAACTCGATGTCGGCGCCCTCGTCTGTGCTGAGCAGATCCACGATCGTGGCTGGTTCACCCTCCAGCGCCTTGGTCAGGAGCTCACGGGCTTCCGCTTCGACCGATCGATGGCGCCTCTTCGCTCGCGCGCGGAGCGCCGCTTTCGTCCCAGCGGGAAGATTGCGGATCAGGATCTGTTCCATGTGCCTCACCTCCGATATCGAATCAATGATATCAACTCGGGTGAACTGTCAGGCGGCCTTGTGAGCCTGATCGACAACAGCCCATTCCGCCCCGGAGAACGCACTGTAGGCGAAGGGGAAGACCCCACGGTTCTCCCGCTCCACGTGAAGGGCGAGGTCGGCGAGGAGCGTGACCATCTCGTCGATCGGTGGCGGCCCATCGAAGCCGTCCAACCGCGCATGGAGGTCGACGTGTTCGCCGGCCAGGTCATCCACGAGTTCCACGAATTCGCCGAGTTCCTTCATGGCCGCGAAGATGCCGCGTTCCTCGATGTCATTGTGATTCTTGAGAAGGGCGGTGAACTCGGCCAGGTCGGTCTGCGCCCTGGCCACGTCGCCCGAGTGCAGAGCCCTGACCACCGCATCACCCAGGTCGGTGATCCGGTCGTGCTGATCCATCAGCTCCCGGATGTACGCATTCTGGTCGCACCCGCAGTATTCGCACACATTGCCTTTGTAACACGCTCCGCCGAATGTCAGGTCGAGAGGTGGTCACCATGTTCCGAGAGCATGAAGCGTGCTCTGCTCGGTCTTGCGGATCTTGAGCCCTCGGAAGTAGTTCCGAGCCAATCAGGGCGAGCGCCCCCTCATCCCGATTCGATCCCGTCATTGGTTTCCATAATCGAGAGCGCCTCGATTGCGGCCTCGACTACAGCTGGCCATCGGGAGTCGGCGAGGTACTCAGAGTCGGGCTGATCGCCGAGCTGCTGAATCATCTGCCCCAGGACGGCGTTGACTGCCAGCAACGCCGAGACCTCGGAGTCGTACAGCAGGTTGGGGACAGCCGACTCTGGGTCGGGCAGGACTTGAGTGTCGTCGTACAGGATGTGGACGTTCAGGTCCAAGTCGTCGTAGTAGTTGACACCCTCCTCCACCACGCCCCAACGCGAGCGTTGATGGACTGGATCTGCCAGCGACCGTAGCGCCGCAATGACTTCGGCCCTCATGTACGGGAACTTGATCTCGCTCATCCTGGTCTGTCCCTGTCAGACCACTTCAGCGGCCCGTGCCCGGCCATCCCGGCGTCGAGGGCGTCAGCCGCCCGCAGCGAAGTCGACGAAACGAGCGAGCTCAAAGCTGCCGTTCCCGTTGCGGAGCGACGGGAGCTACACCGCTCCATCACGCCGTAGCGCCCAGCGAATCGGGTCGAGGCAGCGGAAAGAGGCGATGCCGTGGTCGTGGAGGTTTTCGCCCTCGGTGGGGGCGCCCAGCGCGGAGACGACAAAGAACCGATGGTCCAACACCCGCCCGGAATGCGGCCGCTCCACCGCTGTCACGATGTGCCCGGCATGCAACCGCTGCAACAGGCTGCGTACCTCCGCATGCAACAGCTGCCCGTCGTCCTCGTCATAGCCGGCCATGGTCACCCCCGGATCGCGCACGAAGGCAGCGCCCGCGTTCGACATGATCCGACTCAGCTCGGTGTCGGCGACCTGGGTCAGGGTCTGCATCGTGTCGAACTTGCTCAGCACGATCGCCAACCGTGGCCGCCCGGGCCCGATGAGCTGATTGAGGTTGTTGAGCACCAGCGCCGGATCACCACCGGAGTGGAGCTGCGCGGGGATCAGGTCCTGGAGCTGGTTGCGTACCTCCGGAACCCGCGTCGGGTCGAACAGGAACAACACTGCCGACGCATGGGAGAAGAAGCCGAGATGAGGCGCATTGTCGACCTGACCCTCGAGGTCCTCCCCCGCCACATCGCGGAGCACAACGAACCGACGACGCCCTCCGAGCATCCCGAGACTCAAGATGATCGGCTGCCGCTGATAGGAGTCGGCCAGATTTGCGCGCGGGGTCGGCGGAATGATGCCGCGGGTTTCATACAGCGGCTTCTCATAGACCCGCGTATACATCTCCCGCGAGGCCCCATCCACGAACCCCAGCGTGGTCTGCTGCGCCTCGGCGAGCAGCTCCATCAGCTTGACCACCACGCCGATATAGATGCTCTTGCCGGTCGCCCGCGCCCCGGCCAGCGCGATACACGTCGCCACCCCATTCCGCCAATCCGGCGGCAGGAACTGATGACACGTCGGGCAGCATTCCTCCATCGGCCCGTTGCACCGCTGGCACGTGACGTTGGGCGGCGGCCGCCAGTTGGTCTCGCCCGGCTGTGGGCCCATGAGGATCGTCGGCTTCCACGTGCGCGGCGCGCCCCACAGCATCGAGCCCTGCGGATCATCGGCCGAATTGCACCGCCCCTGACACTGGAACGCATACAGCTGCGGTGTCAGGTCGTTGAAGCAGAACGGGCACTTCGTCATCAGTAGCTCGCCCTGATCTGAGTGGCCTCGACATCAAGAGGTACGCCGACCCCGGCCAACTGCTCCTGCAGGGCCGAATCCGGCGGCAGGACCGACTGCAGAACGGCCGCGACCGCCCGGCGCAGGACGCCCTCACTCTCCATCAGCTGCTGATAGGTCGAGGTCGCCCCCCATTCCGGCAGCGGCAGCCACGCGGTCGTCCGGGGCGCCCGCGGCGCGAGGACGGCCTCCGCGGACGGGGTCGCCAGGACCACGAGGGCGGTCCGGTCACCCCCCAGATCCGCTGGTACGCCATCACTCACCACGCAAAGTGCGGTCTGCGCCCCCTGAGTCCCGGAGCCCCGGGACCGGAAACCCGTGCGGAGGGGAAGCTGTCCGAGAGCCTCGTGCACGGCGCGCGGCAGGTCGCCGACGGAATCGGCGGTGACGACGGATGCCCGTTCGGTGCCGAGCTCCGCAGACACCGGGTGATCGTGGGAGGTGACGCGGGACACCCCGACGAGCACCTCCAGCGCCGCCCCAACCGCGCCCTCGGTGACGAGTGGCCGCATGGAGGCCGAGGCATCGACGCGCATGCGGAGCCCGATCGCATCGGCCGCCGGAACTCGCTCGACGCCCAGCAGCTCGCGCGCCACATCACGGGCGCGGGCGGCCAGTGGCGGCAGTGGCAAGTCGACGATGACGCCCATGGCGGTGAGCTTGACCTGATCACCGGCGGACTCGACGCGGAGGAGTTCGCGCCGGGCCAGGCCCGACAGGTCGATGCCCTGCATCACGGCCCGCTCGGGATCGAGGTCGCCGTGCAGCTCGATCGCGGCGGACAGCGCCACGACGGTCCCGGACGGGAAGGTCGAATCGCGCACCGGTACGACCCGCACCTCGACCGGTTCGGTGACACGCGGCAGGACCAGCATCCCGGTCATCGGAGTGATGGCGTGGGGGTCCGGTGCACCATTCCGCAGGGCCTCGAGGCGTACCTCGCCCTGGCCCGCTCCCTGGATCCGCAGGGTCAGCGGCTTGGCGGGGAGCAGGGCGCTCGAACCGCCCTCAAGCACATAGGTGGGCATGGTCCTGCCTTTCGGTCACGTCTACCTGGAAGTTCGTCATCGGCGTACCCGCCCCGTCTGGGCCTGGCGAAGCCAGCCGAGAAGGAAACGTTCGGCCTGGCGCATGGCTCGGTCATCGGTGCTGCCGGGGGTGGTGCGGACCGCACGCATGATCTCGGAGGCGACCTGGTCCCGCGATTCCGCGTTGCGGCTGGCCCGGACGGCGAGAACGTGCGCGGTGACCGGCGGGCTGTCGGGCTCTCCGGTCGGGACGGCGTGGAGCCAGCCCGCGACCCGATCGGTGTTGGAGCGCAGCGCCGACCGCGGATCGGCGAGCAAAAGCAGCTCGGCCAGCCCGGTCGTGGTGACCTCGTGGCGGTCGCACCAGTCGCCCATCGCGGTCAGCTCCTCGGCACTCAAGCCGGGCCGGGCGTTCGGGAATCCCGCCACGGCGGCCTGGGCCAGCCCGGCGACGCGTTCGACGGTCACGGCGTCGACCTCGGGCGAGCGGGCGCGGGCGGCCAGAAGCGCGAGGATCACCAAACCGTTCACCCGCCGCAGAAGTTCCGCATCGGGCTCGACCTGCAGCTGCTTCGCCAGCACCAGCACTTCGGCCAGCGTCCCCAGCCATGGCACCAGGTGTCCCGGATCCACGACCTCGAGCCAGTCCGGCAGCTCCAGTGCTCCCCGGATCCCGGCGCAGTCCCGGATCGCCGAGGGGTCGGGCCGCTCGGCGAGCTCGTCCCGCAGTTCCTGCGACTGCGGATCATCGTCGGACCCGGCGACGACGGCCGGGAGATACCACTCGATGGGCACGACCGGGCCGAACGCGCGATGCAGCTGCACGAGCCGGTCTGTGTCGAACGGCGGGGTCAGCAGCGGCGCGGCCGAGGCCAGACCGGTCAGGTTGCCGTCGTCGGCATATCGCGCGAGCACCGACCAGACCGCGAAGAAACGGGCATCCGGCCCCTCGTCGCCGCCGCGAACGCGCCGCCAGGCGTACTCCCCGAGCAACGGGCGCACCGCCGAACCCGCACCCGGATCCTCGGTCAGCCGGGTCCACATCGCGGCGAGCGGATCGGGGTCCCCCGCTCCCGGTCCGAGCGCATCGAGGACCGCATCCGAAAGCCGCTGCCCCGGCGGGCCGAGCTGGTCGAGCGGCCCGTCGTTGAGCTGGCTCCACAGCCAGTGCCGGGCTTCGGGCACGATCACGCCGTCGACTTCGTCGAGCAGCTGCGTGCCGAGCCCGTGATCGACGAGCACTGGGATCAACGTCTGCTGGCAGATCTGCCAGAGCTGGCCGGCCAGCTGCTCGTCGTGGGCGAGGCCGAGGCGCAGCGCCAGTTCGACATAGTGCAGGCCCGCGCGGGCCTCGTCGAGCATCACCTCGGGCGGCAGCTCGGTCGTGAACGTGCTGATGTGACCGTCGAGCTTGCGGGCGGCCTCGAGGAGCGAGGCCTCGGGCGCAGGAGAGAAATAGGCCGCCGACGGCACCCGGGCCGGCCCGTGTTCGGCGAGCCAGGGCTCGTCGGCGAGGGCGAGTTCGGCGTACGCGTGCACCGCCATCTCTCCCGGAATGTCCGCCGGTCGGTCGTCGCGATCGGCTCCGACCTTCGTCAGGTGACGCCAGGCGCGCCCGGCGCGGCCCTTCACATCCCGGCGCAACCCGGCGACGGCCGCGGCATAGAGCTCGGGCACCGACCGCAGCTGCGGCGGGGCCGCATCGGTCATGACGCGATTGGCCTCGCGGCGCGACTCGGCGTCGGCGCGACCGGCGATCGCCATGGCCGCCGGCCAGGCGGGATCGATGCCCGAGTCCCCGACCCGGTGGGCGATGCGATCGAACTCCCCTACCGCTTTCTGCATCGCCCTCGGGTCGGCGAAGAGCTCGGAGATGAGGACGGACCATTCGGTGACGGGTACGCGGTCGCCGCGGGCAGTCCGATGGGGCTCCCCGTCGAGATCCCCCAGCCCGGGAGCCCCGTCCGGATCGACCACAACACAATCGTGGCGACGCGCCAGGGCCGGCAGGTCGGCCCGGGGCATGCACACCAGGTGCAGCTCGCGCTCGATCGCCTCGCTCAGGGTGGTGGGCCGCTCCAGGGTGGAGAAATAGAAGCGCCGGGAGGTGCCCGCCGACATCGCGAACGAGATCGCCGCGATCCAGTTGGCGGCCTCATCGACATCATCGACGCCGAGCACCACCGCTGGCCCGCCGGCCATCGCGGACCGCACGGCATCCACCAGCACGGCCAGGATCTGCAGGCGCCACTGGCGGGGCGCGAACAACCACGAACTGATGGTCTGGCGGTTGAGCGGACCGGGCCCGGGCGGATCGACGGCCCGGAGATCAGCGGCGAGCACCTGCTCCGGGCCGAACGGGGTCAGCCAGCCCTCGCTCCGCCAGCGCTCAATGGGACGCAGCGGGTCCGCCGCTCCCGGCAGCCGATCAAGGACGACATGGGCGAACACATTGCCGGGGCGCCCCGACGCATCGTTGCCCGCCGGCACGTGATGCCAGAGCGCGGTCTCTCCGCCGTGGACAGCGGCCGGCGCCTGGATCAACCTTCGCGGCAGCTCGGCGATCTCGGCCGGCGTGGGAAAACGCGGGAGGTCGATGCCGGCGTCGAACTGGGTCTGGACCCGGGCACGGAGGAACTCGACCTCGGTCTCCGTGGGGTCGCCGGTGGTGTCCTTGACCTGCCAGCCCCCGCCGCGTCCATCGTGGCGATCGAACGACGAATAGGTCAGCTGCGCCCAGCGGGGGCGGCTGACCGGGTCGTCGATGCCGGGAGGCGCCTCCCCACCTGCCACGGGCCGGGCCGTCATCATCGCCCGCCGCCGAGATAGAGCTGCGCCACGGGCGGGTCGAGCAGGGCGACAGTGCCGCGGTTGGGATCGGGCGGCAGGTCGACGAAGACGCGCACCCAACCGGTGCGGTTGGTCACATCGGCCACCCAGCCGGGCTGGGCCCACTGGGGCGTGAGCGCCATCGGCCGGAATCTCGGCGACCACGGATGGGGCTGGTCGTCCGCCGGGCGCACCATGATCGAATCGCCGTCGTTGACATCGAGCGGCAGCCGGTGCTCGTTGTGGATCAGGGCGAACGGCGGCGAGGTCGGGTTGGGCCGGTCCGACCGGATCCGCACGTTCATCAGGACCGGGCCGCGGCCCATCATGCCGCGCCGCACCTCCAGGGCGTACCAGAGCTTGAGCAGCCCCCGATAGCGCACCGTCGCCGGCTGACCGAGGACCGCGCGACCACCCGCGAACGAGATCGGCAAGAGGTGCAGGTCGCAGCCGCCGGTGTCGAGTGGGCGGGTGAAGTGCAGGCCGCCCAGCCGGATGTAGGTCTCCTGGGAGATCTCGGCGATCGGTTCGGCACCGTCGATGGCGTCGGCGGCGGGCTGTCCCGGTGGGGAGGCGAACACCTTGATCGCCGCCGCGCCCTCGGGCCAGTCCATGGTCAGGACCTGCTGCATCACGCGCTCGACGATGCGGGCGTCCTCGACCGTGCCGGTGCGGACCTGGGAAGTGGTCTTCCCGACTCGCGCCTTGCCGTCGATGAGGGTGACGGGCGTGAAATAGGTACGCGACCACCCGCGCGGCCACGGCACATCACGCATGCTGCCGCGCGAGCCGTCCATGACGATCGGGTGCGCGAGACGGTCCTCCGGGCGCAGCCGCATCTGCGGCAGTGCCGACTCATCGACCGTGTCCGCCTCGGCTCCGGCCAGCGGGCCCGCGGGCGTGCGATAGATGACGACCCGCCCGCTCTGGGGCTGGGTCCATTCGAGGTCGAAGCGCGGCTGGCCGGGATCGTCGCCGAGCACGCATTCCAGATCCCCGACCGGCTGCAGGACCGCCGAGGTGGTGAGCTGGACGATGGTCGGGAGCGACAGGCGGGGCGTACCCTCGACCTCCGCCTCGACCAACAGCTGATAGACATAGCGCCGCCCGGGCTCGGCCCCGTCGTCGACGAAGCCGCCGAGGTTGGGGGCGTCGTCGCAGATGCGATACATCGGGTTGCCCGACCCGGCGCCGGCCCGCTCGGCGGGTACGCGGAAGATCTGCACCCGGCGGACATCGCCCAGCACGGTCCACTGCCCGATCACGCGGCCCTCGTCCTCGCGGATGTCGACGTCGGCCGGTTTGGCGACGACGGGCACGGCAGCGTGCAGTCGCGGCTGCTCGAGGAAGGCCTCCTCTGCGGTCGTGCCGGAGTTGACCCAGACCTGGTAGTGCCGCACTGCCGCGGGAAAGGGCCGGGCATCGACGAAGCTGGTCGCACCGGTGATGCCGACGACCTCCGACATGTCCGGCGAGAACGGCACGTGCTCGTCATCGGACACGATCCGATAGATCGTCACGGGTGCTGCATCGACCGGCGCCGGCCAGCGGAGCGTGAGCGTACCGTCCGGGCGAGGCGCCGCCTTGATCGCCACCGGGTCGCCGGCCCCCTGGGTGAAGTCCATCTCCGCGAAGCGGGTCAGCTCGTCCGACAGCTCCAGCGGTTGCTGCCAGCTGATCGCCTGCGGGTTGAGCAGTTCGGGCTGGTCGGCCGCGCGGCTCGGCCTCTGCGCAGCCGTCGGTGCCGGTGGGTGGTGCGGTCCCGGGCCGGGTACGCCCCCCTGCGGCGGCGGGCCCATCGGCCCACCCACCTCCGGAGGCAGTGCCCGCGCGGGTTCTCCCCCACCCAGACCCAGTTCCTGGGCGATGCCGTCCGCCAGTGGTTTCAGCGAGGCGGGCAGGCCTGCGCCCACCTCGGCGACATTGCGCGCCCCGGAGTTGACGATCTGGCGGAGGTGCCGGTCCTTGAGTTCGTCGTGGCCGTTGCGGTCACGCCACATCATCAGCTTCTGGAGCGGGTCGATGTCCTCGGCCGGGGGGCCGGCCGCCGACGGCTGATGGGACGCGGACGGTTGGTGTGCCGCGGAGGGCTGGTGCGCTGCGGACTGCTGGTGCGCCGCTGACGACTGCCCGGGTGCGAGGGTCGAGGGGAACGGCGGGACGGGCGGCGGAGGCACGGCTGACGCGGCCGCTCCCGTGGGTTCGGGTCCCGCGGCGCTGGGCTGCCCGAGGGGAGGCTGGATGATCGACCGTTCGACTGCCGACTGCGGGCCAGCAGCCGATTGCGGACCGGCCGCCGACTGCGGACCCGCTGCCGACCCGGGGCCCATGGCGGACGGCTGCCCGACCGCGGAGGACTGCGACTGCCCGAAGAACTGGGACGTCTCGTCGCTCTCACTGCGCACGATCTTCGACAGCTGCTGCTTGAGCACGCTCCGGCGCAGCAGCCAGGGCCGCGCCTCGTCCTCGCGGCCCCGCGCGATCGCGGCCTCGGCGGCCGCAGCCGCCTTGTTGATCTCGTCGTTCAGCGCGTCCATCTTCTGGCGCAGCATCCCGCCGAGACCGGGGGTCGGAGCGGCGGGCTCGGGCGGTCCCGGGGGTGGCGGCACGGGCTGCTGCACAGGTTGTTGCTGCTGCGACGGCGGCGGCTGTCGGAACTGCTGGGGCGGCTGCTGCGGGAATTGCTGCGGCGGCATCTGTTGTTGGGGCGGCATCTGCGGCGGGGGCTGCTGCTGAAATTGCTGGGGCGGCGGCTGCTGCGGAGGCGGACCACCCATGGGCCCGAGCGGCGGGCCGGCGGGTGCCATGCCGAGGGCATCCTTCACGGGGTCGGGATGACCCTGGTCGGAGAGCCACATGAGGTGATGGAGCACGTGGGCCCAGCGGTTGACCAGAGGCGTACGCAACACGGGCGGCACCGCACGAGCCATGGCGATCTGGCCGAGCTCATCGTTCGTGGGCACGGCCTCGCCACGGTTGCGCTGCAGGAACGCCCACGCCAGCAACACCTGCCGTCGCCGGCCGGCCTGGTCCATCATGCGGTCCCCCTCAGAAAGTCCACCCGGCATCCGGTGCCGACACCTGCGCCGGGCCGCTCACGGGCCCGTCGGGCGCGTTGCGTCGGGTCGAGTCGTCACCGGGGAACGCCGGGATGATCGACGGCCCGGACTCCTCCGGCGTCGCGACCTGCACCCGCTCGCCCAGATCGAACGTATAGTCCGGCAGCCCGTCCCCGAGCTCCACCTGCACCGCCTGCCGATCGAGCCCCTCGATCCGCTCGAGCGGCCAGACCTGGACGACGCCGTCGCGCCCGTCGAGCCGGGCTTCCCGGGCGAGTACGCCGGCATCGAACTTGCCCTGATCCGGCCTGGGTACGCCGACGCCCGCCATGAATTCGTCCTCCGACAGGGCCGCACCGGGCGTACCCTCCGCGCTCGGCACGACCACCCGCGACACCAGCCGCGACCGGTAGTCCGGCTGGCCCAACCGCTGGAGCGCGAAGAACCACAGCTGCTCGCCGGCCGCACTGCCCACCCCACCGCGCTCGAGCTCATCGGCCCACGCGGTCAGATAGGACTCGCTGACTCCTGCCCGCTGGGCGAACATGCGCCGCGGGTCGGTGGTGAGGTCATGGGCCCCGGTGCCGAGGCGGGCCCCCGCGTCGTTGAGCGTCGCGTGCCACGGCCCGTCGAGCCAGCCGGTGACGAACATGTCGCGCCGCATGAGCGAGACGACCTCGGGGGTGGCCTCGGTGTCGATCTCGGCCCGGCCCACCCGGGCATTCGGCGGCAGGCCGTCAGCGATCGTCCCAGTATCGGGCGTGCTGCGAGCAATGTCCCCGAACGGCGCGTGCAGGACGACACCGAGCACGCGGGTCCAGTCGAGGAACTGGCCGTACGCCTCGGTCTGGCGATGCAGGTCGCGCACCGCCGTGCGCAGGTTGGCCTGATCGGCTTCCGCCTGCGACAGCGCCGACCGCCGGCGGTTGAGGTCCTGGAACAGCTGGCGCTGGCCCTGCACGAAGAGCAGGAACGAGCCGCCGAGCCAGACGAGCAGGCCACCCGCGATGCCGGCCAGCAGGCCCCACCACGTGATGATCCCGATGCCCGTCAGGACGGCGAGGACCACGATCAGGCCCACGAAGCTGAATAGGATGCCGCGCATCCAGGCCGCGATCGTCTTCTGTCGCGCCTGCGTGCGCGCATTGGCAAGGTCCACCTGATTGTTGGGCGACACCAGGCCCATCAGGTGCTGGACCTCCTGGGAGGTCTGCATGAGCTGGTCGGCGATCATGGCCCCGGTGCGGGCGGCGTACGAATGCCGCGTGCTCTGGGTCCAGGTCTCGAATTCGCGCAGCGTCGCATCAGCGTCGCGCGCGAGCGAGGGCTGGTTGCCGAGCTGGCGTACTCGGGCGGCGAACGTGTGCTGCCCCAACGGATCGGCGGCCCGGACGTCGTTAATGCCGATGGCCGCGGCGATGCGCGGCGGGATCGGGAAGGCCTCCTGCGGGCTGGGTACGCAGTCGGACATTCGGCGCAGGACGCCGCGCTCGGTGCCGACCTGGATCGGCGTGGTGCGCGAGCGCTCCCCCGCGTCCATGAGCGTGAGACCCGACTCGACATAGTCCGACCACACGGCGGAGAAGTCGCCGGCGATCTCATGCGTCCGCGGACCCGAGCTCTCCATGAGCTGGTCGAGGTTGGCCGAGGCCCGCCCGACCTGGCGCCAATCGGCCGCACCATCCGCGAGCTGGCCCTGGGCCACGACGGCGTACGACGACGGGTCCGAGCCGAACACCGCCTGCTGCACCCGCCCGGCCGCGGCCGATCCGGCATCGCCGACGATCAGCGAATACCACTTCATCGGCGCCATCGTCACCGACGCCCCGATGAAGCCGAACAGCATCTTCAGCGCCTGCCCGATGCCCACGTCCTCGGCCTGCACGGCGGCCGGGGCGATCCGCTCCCCACGGAACAGGCCGGCGTGCCGGGACAGCACCGCAGCGGCCATGTCGTTGGCCGCCATGGGCGCGTCGTCGATATAGACGGCCTGGGAACCGTGCTGACGCGGCAGGGGTACGCCATCGTCGAGCGACAACAGTCCTGCTCGCACGTGGTCCGAAATCGCGGTCGCATCGAGGTTGCGATAGAACGACCGCACGAGCCGCAGCGTCGTGCCGAACGGCGCCGGCACTCCGTCGAGCGGCCCCGCGTCGAGGTCGGACCACAGGCCCGCCACCCCGGCCACGCAGGCGGCGGCATTCGGGGCGATCTCGACGGGGTCGGTGCTGGCGCGCAAGACCGAATGGCCGAGGCCGGGCCCGCGGGACTCCTCGGGCGCGATGAGCAGGTTGTGCCAGCCCTCGCGGGCCAGGTCGGCCGCCACCGGACCCGAATCGGGTCGGGTCACGACCATGCGGATGAGGTCGACGCGGCCGACGGCCGAGGTGTTGAGGATCGCCTCGTGCAACCGGTGCTCGACCTCGCCCGGGATGCCGGGCGCCCCGGCGAAGGCGGGAACCAGCACCACGAGACGGACCGATTCGAACCGCTGCGAGGTCAGGACCTGTTCGACCGTCGTGCCGACCGAGCGTCCGCCCTGCACGCGCAGGGCCGGGGTCTGGCCGCGGGCCGGGGTCCCGGCGGACCAGGCGGAGGTCTCCACCCACAGGAACGGGTGCAGCAGCTCGGTCGCCGACCAGTCGGCGAGCGCGTCGCCCACGGCGGTCAGCGGACCGGGCGGGCAGGCGAGCACGACGAGTGACGCCATCAGAAGGCACCTCCGATGCCAGGCATTTCTATTTTCTTCTCCGCCAACGAGATCGGGGCCTGACGCGAGCCGGCCACCGGGTTGGCGGCCTGCCGCTCGGCATCGTCGATCATGGTCGCGAGTTCGGCACAGGCCCACCACACATCGGGCGCCAGATCGCGGAAGATCGGAGACTGGGCCGCCACGGCCCGATCGTCGATGACCGAGAACGTGCCGCCACCGGGAGCGCCGTCATCGCCGGGCGCCATGAAGTGGGTGCCGGCCAGGTCGCGGACCGCCGCGAGGAAGGAGCGGGCGGCCTCCGCGCGCGAGGCGATGTCGGCGGCCGTGTCGGCCCCCGGCACCCGGGACTGCGCGCCCGAGCCGATGTCGCCGTCGCGCAGCCAGTCGACGAGGAGGTCCTTGCCGGACCGCTCGACGATGCCGGCCGACGGGCCGAGGGCGTTGCCGTCGAAGACCCCGCGCAGGATCCGATAGGGGGCGAGCGAGCCCATCACCGGGTTCTGGTGGGAGCGGGCCATCGCGAGCAGGATCGACTCGAGCACCGCGGGCAGCCAGTCATAGGAGGCCTTGAACCGCTCCGGCGGGGTGAGCAGAGGATGCGGGAACTCGACCCACGTGCGGTTCTGGCGGTCGAAGACCTCGACGGGCCGGTTGAACGGTGCCTCCGGGATGCGGATCGCACCGACCACCTGGCCGAGGAACCAGCCCGCGACCATGGCCCGGCGCTCGACCTCGGCCATCGGCAGGGCGGCGTGCAGCGGCCGCGACCGTCGGTTGGCCCAGAACGCCTCCCGGCCGGCGGGCGAGGTGGTCGACCACTGCTCGGCGACGGGCCGCAGCACGGAGTCGAAGCAGATCGGTGCATACAGCGGATAGGACCCGAAGATGTCGAGGCGGCGCACGTGATCGGAGTCGTTGATCGACTTCAGATAGTTGTCGCGGGTCGAGCCGTCGATCTGGTTGTTGTTGATGATCACGCGCTCGAGATCGCCCGCGACCGGCAGGTCGGCGAACGGCACGGCCGAGAACTTGAAGCGATATTCGACCCCGCGCCCGCCGTGCAGCAGGGCGACCGCGGCATCGTTGGCCGAGATCAGCGGCAGGGCCAGGGTCAGCGCCTGGTTGAACTTGCCGGCCATGTCGTCGACCCGCGCCTGGCGCTCCGACTCGGCAGCCCCGACGCCGCGGACATAGTCGCGCAGCGACATGGAACAGAACCGGTGGAACGACTGCTCGGGCCGCGCCACGAACATCCGGGCGCGATTGAGCAACTCGAACGGCCGGGCATGCACGTCGAACCGGGCGCGCGACGGCACGATCGACTCCCCCGTGTGGGGATTGGTCTGGAACGCCCGGCAGGCCCAGGCCGACGTCAGTTCGATCAGGCCACCGGGCGGGCGTACGCCTCCGGTTGTCTCCCACAGCCCGGAGATCACGCGGCGGGCCACCCCACCCCGGGCCTGGCCGAAGCCTATCCGGCTGGCGGGGTTGTCCTCGGTCGCGACGGCGGCCTGCAGGTCGGCCATGTATTGCGGCAGGAACTGCGTCGAGCTCGTCAGCAGCACCTCGTTGTTGGCCTCGTCGAAACGCTCGGGCGCCTTCAGGTCCGAATCGGAGGGCCATGCGGAGTATTCGTTGGTGGCCAGGCGGGCGAGACCGTCATGGCGCGCCGCCGACCCGCGGGCCTGTTCGAGCAGGCGCTGCTGCTCGGAGATCGCCTCGCCGAGCGGGTTGAGGACGTCGCCGATGAAGTGGGTCAGAACCTCGGCGAGCATGCCGGAGGCCTTGGCATAGACATGCTGGCGTACCCGGTCGGCCACCCCGTTGGAGAGGGCCGTCATGATCTGCTGGCCGCCGGCGATCTTGCCGCGGATGCCGTTGAGCGCGATGGCGACCTGCTGGGGCACCTCGGCGATGTCGTTGCTGTCCCACCGGCGCAGCTCGGTCGCCGCCGGGATGACCGCTTCCTTCAGGTGGGCCCGCAGCCGCTCCACGAAGGCGGACGCATAGGGCAGACCGTGGTCCGAGATCGCGGCGCTGACCGTGTCGATCAGTCGGTTGAGCAGGTCCTGATGCCAGGCGAATGCCCACAGATAGGCCTCGCGCGTCGCGCCCTCCGACAGCATCGCGCGCCGCGAGTTGAGGACGTTGGACAGGATGGGCGTCCACTGGTTGGCCTCGTGACCGTCCGGCGGCGGAAGCTGGTTCATGACCTGCGTGGTCACGATCTGGTACGCCGCAGTGGTCACGGCCTCCTGCGGCATCGCGTCACCCATCAGCCACTGCGCCAGGCCCTGGGAGTCGCGCGCGGAGGCCGTGTTGAACATGCGCAGGCGGGAGAGCAGCGCCCCCCACTGCGAGTTGAGCAGTGCCCGCACCTGCTCGGTGCCGGAGGCCGTATTGCCCTCCTGCAGGTGGCCGTCCAGCAGCCGGTCGACCGCCGAGCGGGCGATCCGCTGGGCCGCATACTCGGCGTACCGATCGCGGCCCATCGACAGCGACGCGAACCCGAACGAGCCCCACGGCAGCGGGTCGCCCTGGGCGCCCCAGCCGAGATAGGACGAATCGGGCGGCACGGAGCCGGTGTTGCCGAGGTCGTAGGAGACGAACTGATCGGTCGCCGACTCCGACATCATCATTCCCGACAGGCCGCGGGCGAGGCCGCGATAGACGGCCTTGGGCGAGCCGTCGCCGAACATGGTGCGCTGCGAGCCGACGAAGCGGCCGACCGGGAAGACGCGGGCGAACGGGATGGCCGCTCCGGTGCCGTACTGCTGGCCGAGCGCGTTCAGCGTGTCGACGTCGTGCTCCTGCGCGGACCCGGTCTGGGACGCGACGATCTCACCCAGCATGGCGAGGGCGTTGGAGCGTACGCCCGAGCGCGCGCTCTCCGGCAGCGAGTCGAAGATGTCGGACGACACCATGAAGACGGCCATCAGCTTGGGATCGAGGCCGCTGATCGTGGTGAGGAGGCGGCACACATCGAGCGCCATCGACGCACCGGCGCCGCCGGCCATGGAGGAAACGACGAGGACGATGGGGACTTCGTTCTCCGAGTACGCCCCCATGCGCAGCCGGGCCGCCGCCGCCTTCATGTCGGCGTGGGTCTCGACGCGATGGAGGTCCTCCCAGGCCGCCACGAGACCGGAGCGGACGACATCGGCCTTCGACAGCGTGATCATGCGGCCGACCGCACGATACTGGCCGGCGCCGACGGAGATGGGCGTCGCGACCGCACCGGGATTCCGTGGCGCCCAGGTCGCGATCGAGCCGAGTGCCTTGGTGGAGGCGAGCTTGCGCGAGACCGCGAAGTCGAGGTCGGCGTACGACCCCGCCTTGGGGCCCAGGCCGAAGTAGCGGCCGCCCTGGTGCTCGACGTTGCCGAGCCCGTCGGGACCACCCTCCTCCGCGCTCGGCACATCGAGGTGCACGAACTGCCAGCCGCGCGGCAACTGGTCGACGCCCTCGGCAGCGAGGTCGGAGCGCAGCTGATCCATCATGTAGGCCAGCGTGGAGCCGCCGGATCCACCGCAGCCCACCACCAAGAATCGCCTCATGTGCCGTGAACTCCCATCGTCGTTGTGGCCGGGGCAGGCCCCGGCACGCGCTTAAGCAGCCTAGGCCCTTTCATGGCCAGGTCGTCTCCCCATTCAGCCGAACGGATTCCGGCCGAACGGGTTCTGCGGGTGTCCCTGTTGTGGCCCCGGGGCCGGGGGTTGCGGCTGGTGCTGCTGTGGACCGGGACCTGGTTGCGGCGCCTGGGGATACTGCGGCTGCCCGCCCGGTCCGGGCTGTGCTCCCCCGCCGAACGGATTGGCGGCCGGGCCGGGTTGGCCGGGTTGGCCGGGTTGGCCGCCGCCGCCGAAGGGATTGCCACCACCCTGGCCGGGGCCGCCCTGACCGGAGGCGCCCCCGGTGTTGAGCCCACTCAGGGTGCTGAAGAGCTGGGGGCCACGACGATTGAGATCGTCGACGAGCTCCTGCCGCTGCTGGGGGGTTGCGTCGCCGGCCACGAGGAGCACGGCGGTGGCACGATCGGCCGGTCCGGTCGGATCGTGCAGCAGCACCCAGTTGTTGTGCACCGCGAGCGGCAGCCGGGCCGCGTTGTTCTTGCCCGCGGGGACGGGATGGGCCGAGGACAGCCCGACCTGCTGACCGGACTCGACGATCACCTCGCCCGCGCCGAACGGCGACTTCCCCGCCCTTGTCTGCAGGGTGACCCCACCGACATCGAGCGACCGGGCACCCCCGGACGGGATCCGCGCCATGTCACGCAGGTCCCCGCCCTGCAGCATCAGCGGCGAACCGTCGCGCAGCAGGGTGGAACCGCTCACCTGGAGGGGCACCTGCTGGGTCAGCAGCGGACGCGCCGGGATCTTGGCCGTGGCCCACTTGGTCAGATAGAGCAGCGCCAGCGGGATGCCCGGGCCCAGCACGAGGGCGGCGATCAGGGTGAGGACGAAGTTGGTGGTGTTGAGAGGACGGCGTACCTCGGCGGAATAGTCCACCGTGAAGTCCTGCACCTTGTCGGGTGAATCGAGCGACGCCATCTTGGCGACGAAGGTGCCGGTCAGTCCGCCGGACCCGGTCTGGGGGCTCGTCAGCGTGAGCGGCAGATCCTGGCTGGAGCCGGCCTCGATCCGGACGCAGGTGTCGGTGCTGCTCGCCGGCGACGTCAGGCTGACCGAAGTGATCTCCGCAGGACCGGTGGTGATCGCCGGCGGCGTGGTCGAATCGAGCCAGACACAGCCGGGCCCGTGGGCGGTCAGGACGCCGGACAGATTGACCGGCCCTTCGACCGAACCGAAGTTGACGTGCTGATCCACCCGGCCGAACCCGGCGGGTGCGATCACCGTGAACGGGATATCGGCGAGCTGGGGCCGCAGCGGGGTGCCCGGCACGTTCTCACCCGTCCGCGGGTCCTGCCAGCCGGCCGTCGTCACGTTCAGCGAGAGCCGGACAGAAGCGGGGCCGGGCTGGAGGTTGCTCGCATCGAGCTGCTGGGGCTTGGCGATGTCGTCACGACCCAGCCCATTGGCGATCGGGGTCTGGTTGCCGTCGGCATCGATCAGCGTCGCGTCCATCGACACCTGGCCCAGCAGTCGGCTCGGGTCGATCGTCTGCTTGTCCGCATTCTCGAGGCCGAAGGTGACCTGGGCGGTGTCACCTGCGCGGATCTCGGCGTCCTGCGCTCCCGGCCAGGCCGGGAACACATTGCCGGAGATATGGATCGACGTACGCGACTTCGCCTGCGGGTTGGCACCGGTCGGGTCGAAGAAGATCAGGCGCCAGCGACCCGTCCAGGCCGGGTTGGAACCTTCGGAGTCGAGGGTGGCCGAGAAGGTCTTCTTCGACATCCACGTGTAGGCGACCTTCACCCCGTCGCTCTCGAGGGTCTGGGGATCGCCCGCGGCGGAGCGCTTCAGTTCGATCTGCTTGTCGCCGGGGCTGACGAGCACGATGCGGGGCTCGTCGATATCGCCCGAGCCCAGGATCGAGACCGAGTTGATCGAGGCGTCCAGGACGAAGCTGTGGGCACCTTCTTCACAGAGCTGCGCCTGCTCGCCCTGGCAATAGGAGCCTTCCTGCGTGGTCGCGGCACCGGTGATCCGGTCGAACGCCTGGAGGAGGGTGTCAATGTCGGCGGCCAGCGCGAACTGGCCGTTGCCGGGCTGTGCGCCACAGTTGCCGGTGCCCTCGACGACGCGTCGCATCAGGTCGAAGTCGGAGGCCTGGGAACCGCCCGCGGTGAGCCCGACGCCGAACATCGTGATGGGCACGACTCGGGTCTGGTCGGCCAGACCGCCGGGGCGGCACAGCGACTCGGTCGCGGCTGCCTTGGCCCGATCACGATCGGCCGGGCTGCGCAGCGGGTTCTCCGGGTCATAGGGCCGGTCGATCGGGTTCGCGTCCTCGTCGGGCGCGCGGTCGATGTCCAGCGCACCATCGGAGAAGAACACGATCGCCTGGCACGAATCGGGGGCGGCCTGCTTGCGCTCGTTGAGCGCCTGACGCGCACCGTCGAGGCCGAGCCAGTAGTCGGTGCCGAAGCCCGAGTTGCGGTTGCGGTAGTCGCGGATGTCGGTGATCACGCGATCCACGCTGCCGGGATTGAGCTCGTTCCACTGCGTGCCGGGCTCGTAGCGGTTGGCGAAGCCCGCGAGGGAGATATTGAGGCTGAGCGCGCCCTCGTCCGCCGACTTGGCCAGGCGTCGCAGCAGATACTCACCCGCGGCGATGCGCGCCGCTTCCGCATCGGAGCTCTGCAGCGACGCCGAGGTATCGATCAACACCAGCAGGTCACCGCGCTTGGACCCGTTGAGACAGGCCACATAGCGGTCGGCGGCCGTGTCGGCCGCGTACGCCGGCGTCGAGCGCGTGAGGCCGAGGAGAACCACGCCTCCGGCGAGGAGAACGGCCGCGAGGACCAGGCGTACGGTCTTGTGCAACAGGCTCACTGACTCCCCGATCACAGGTGACCCACCCAGTCCGCGATGCGCAGCGCCGGCGCGAGGATGCACAGCAGGCACAGCCCGATCGCGATGTAGTGGAGTGGCTTGACCCAGCTAGGCGCGGCATACAGGCCGGACGACCGGGCGAACGTGTCCTTGACCACGAACAGGGCGAGCAGGCCGATCGCGATCGGTCCCGCCACGAACCAGCAGACGATGGCGACCCAGGGAATGTTCAACAGGATCGCCACAATGCCGGCCGCCAGCGCGAGTCCACCGGCCAGGAACAGCAACCACGTGGGCGGCTTGGCTGCGGTCAGGTTGACCGGCGGGGCGGTGGGGGCGCCGAACACCGATCCCGGTTGGGTCTGCTGGCCCGGCTGGGTCTGCTGGCCCGGCTGGGTCTGCTGGCCGGGGTGGATCGGGGCCTGACCGAAGGGTCCCTTGGGTGCGGAGCTCTGCGACTGGGGCGCCGACCCATAAGTGGATGGTGTCGGCGCGGGGTTGGCGCTCGGCGCGGTCAGCGGATTGCCCTGCACCGGCCCACCGAACGGGTTGCCGGCGGGCCCGCCCGCAGGTGGCTGCCCTCCGGGGCCGGGTGGCGGCTGACTCGGCGTACCGAAATTGAACGGATCGGCGCTCATGGCGGCCACACTATTCGGGCGGCGGGCTAAGGGAACCCTTGTCCGGGGTCGTTCCGGGGTCACGGTCGGACCACAGTCCCCGGACCGTCACCTCCGGTCCCACGCACGGCGGTCCCCCAGCGTGCCCTCGCGACACGCCGGGGCCAACCCCAGGCCATGCCATCTGGCACGACCTCCGACCCCACACCGCGCGCCCCCTCCGAACTCGTGCCTGATGGCACGCCGCGCGGAGTCGCGCCGGCGTGTCGGGGCCCCAAATGTCTGCGCACGCGCAGGTCAACGATTGACAACGATTGCAACGACACGAGTGGGTCGATCGGTCATGTTCGGGATCGGATGCGGTTGAGTCGCTACATGCAGAACTTCCCCACTGCCATTGCTGTCGACCCTTCGGCCAATGACTCCCCCGCGGCCACTCCCGAGCCGGTCCCTGCGGCGCCGCTGCCACCCGGATCGATCCGAGCCGACCTGCTCGTGATTGCCCGCTCGTTGCGCCAGCGCGCCTACAACCCCGCAGTCGCTCTCGGCGTCTCGGTGGGAGCCGGCCTGATCGCCGCCTCGGTGCCGTGCCTGATCCTCGAAGCGCTCTTCGCGATCCACTGGTGGACCGCGCTGGTCTATATGTCCGTGTTCTTCGTCGTCGGCGTGTGGACCTATCGCCGGCTGAGCCCCGAGGGCGCGCGGTTCGCGGTGCGTGGCACCCGGCGTTATCTCGAGGATTCGGGCACGCTCGATCTCGTCGATGCGGCCCGCGAGCTGGCGCGCACTGCGCGCTGACTCGTTGACTCCTTGACTCGCTGACGGCTAGTCGACCGCGTCCCGGTCCGCGGGCAACGTGATCCGAAAGGTTGCGCCCCGGCCGGGACCGGCGCTATCGGCTGTCAACCGTCCGCCGTGGGCCTCGACGATCGCGCGGCTGATCGTGAGCCCGATCCCCGACCCGGCACGATCGCGGCTGCGACCCGTATCCGCCCGATAGAACCGCTCGAAGATGTGCGGCAGATGGTCGGGACCGATCCCCTCACCGGTGTCGCCCACCTCCAACGTCACCTCGCGGCCGGTGGTCGCGACGCTCATCGTCACGGCACCCCCTGACGGCGTATGTCTCAGGGCATTGCCCAACAGATTCGCCAGCACCTGGCTGATGCGGTTCGTATCGACCATGACGAGCGGATCCCGGCCGTCCGCGAGCGTGACTTCGACGTCCTTTTCCCGGTACGCCGGCTCTGCCGCTGCCGCGGCCCGGGCCAGCACCTCGCTCGCCCGCGTGGCCCGGAGTTCCAGCCCCAGCATGCCCTCTTCCGCCCGCGACACCGCCGACAGGTCTCGTACGAGCACGGACAACCGTTCGACCTGCTTGTGCATCAGGTCACGCGTCTGGTTGTTCCATTCGGCCACCCCATCGGTGAGGCCTTCCAGATAGGCCGTCAGCGTCGCGACCGGGGTGCGCAGTTCGTGGCCCACATCGGCGAGCAGCCGGCGACGGGTCTCCTCGATGTGGTCGAGGCGTTCGGCCATGGTGTTGAAACTGTCGGCCAGGTCGTCGAGTTCGATGCCGTCACCCGTGCGGGGGACCCGGGCACCGCTGCGCCCATCGGCGATCATGTGGGCGGCCTGTCCGACCTCCTCCAGCGCGCGCCGCACGCGGATGGTCTGCCACCACGTCACCGCGAGCGCGCACACAGTGGCCACCGCGAGCCCGGCCAGGAGCGACCAAAGGTTGGCGTCCCGATAGGCCTGTTCGATGTGGAGGACCTCATCGGGCGTACCCGACAGGCCGGCCTGGACAAGGTGATCGTGGAAGATGGTCGGGCCGACGAGGGCCGACACGAGTGCGGCGGCGAGCACCGTGATCCCGGCGACCAGGAGGTGGCCGGTCAGCGTACGCCGAGCGAGACTGCCCCTCGCCGGGATCCGCATCAGCCCCGCCCCATGCGATAACCGACTCCGCGCACGGTCGAGACATAGCGTCCCCGCTCCGGGTCATCGCCCAGTTTCTTGCGGAGGTTGGCGATGTGGACGTCGACGAGATGGCCGTCGCCGTGCCAGGTGCCTCCCCACACCGCCTCGGTCAGCTGAGCGCGGGTGAAGGCGCGATGTGGGCTCTCGGACAGCACCAGGAGCAGGTCGAATTCGGTGGGGGTGAGCTCGACCGGGGTGTCATCGATGGATACTTCGTGTCCGGTGACGTCCACCCGGAGGCCGCCGAACCGGCGCACGTGGGCGACTGGATCTGCCTCGCGGGGCCGCCGCAGCATGGCCTGGACGCGTGCGACGAGCTCGCGCGGGCTGAACGGTTTGGTCACATAGTCGTCGGCGCCCACCGACAGACCCACGATCTTGTCGACCTCGTCGTCACGCGCAGTCAGCATGACCACATAGGCGGAGCTGAAGGTGCGCACCTGACGGCAGACCTCGACGCCGTCCAGTCCGGGCAGGCCCAGGTCGAGCACGATGACGTCCGGCTCCCACGACCGGGCCTGTTCGAGGCCGGCCGGCCCCGTGTGGGCAAGCGCGACCTCGAAACCGGCTCTGGTCAGATAGGCGCCGACCATGTCGGCCAGGGCTTCCTCATCGTCGACGACCAGCACACGTTGTTCGGACATGCAGCCAGTCTGCTCAGGTGAGTTTGAGCGTCGTCAGGCAGGTGGGATCATCGGCCGAGGTCGAGATATCCGACGTGACCTCCTTGCCCTGGCCTCGCACGGTGATGGTGCCGGTGATGTCCTTGGGCAGCCAAACGCCCACGAATCCGTTGTCGTGCGAGGTGAGCGTCTCGTTGACGAGGGTGGCCCCGGAAGAATCCACCACGGTGACCTCGAACGGAGTCTGCGGCAGTTCACCCTGGCAGCTGGCGAGGTTGTGGTTGAAGCAATCATGCGTACGCGTCGCATAGGGCGCGAACGACAGATAGAACTTGTCGGTGATCGGCATCGACACCTGGGACTTGTCGGCGCCGCTCAGGATGAGCTCGTTGGGCCGGACGGAGCCGATGGGGCCGGTCTCCCGATCCGCATTGGTCGCCTCGAGCTTCTCGATGATCTCCGGCGCGCTCATCCCGGCAAGATCATTCTTGGCCAGGAACGCCTCGACCTCTCCCGAGGCCGCCTGCGACTGGCTCGGAGCCGGGGCGGGAGCCGCAGCGTTGTCAGTGGCACATCCACCGAGACCGATCGCGAGAACGGCAGCCAGGATGACTACGGGGGATTTCATCAGGAACAGCTCCTTCGAGGGACGGCTAGGCGGATGCGCCGTCACCATTCCCCCATGCGCGGCTCAACGCTCACCGCCCGGTTTCATCAAGATCTTGTCAAGTTCCCCGGAGGCGGCGGCCGCACGGTTTATTCAGGACCTAGGTGTTGAAGCGGTTCTGCGCGGCGCCCAGGCCCTCCCGGACCAGCACCTCGATCGCATCCGCCGCCCGTCCGATCTCGATCTCGAGATCGGTGCGCTGCGACGACGGGAAGTTGCTGAGGACATAGTCGGCCGGTTCCTGGCGCCCCGGTGGGCGGCCGATGCCCATCCGGATGCGGTGATAATCGCCGGTGCCGATGGAGGACCGGATCGAGCGCAGGCCGTTGTGCCCGTTGTCGCCGCCGCCGAGCTTGAGGCGCAGCTGGCCCAGGTCGAGGTCGAGTTCGTCGTGGATGACGACCAGGTGGGCTGGATCCACCTTGTGGTACGCCATCAGTTTGGCGACCGGCTGACCCGATTCGTTCATATAGGTCCGGGGCTTCACCACCACGAGGCGCACTGCGTCGGCGCCCACCGCCCCGATGCCACCGGCGGCCACGCGGGTCTGGCAGGTTTCGGCCCGCATCCCCTTGGCCGGGCTCAGGGGCGTACGCGCGCGACGCGCGAGCTCATCGACCACCATGTGGCCGATGTTGTGGCGGTGAAAGGCATAGGTCGGGCCCGGATTACCGAGCCCGACCACAAGCCAGGTGCCGTCAGGCATCTATCGGATCATTCCTCGTCGGAATCGGCGGCTTCGTCGCCCTCGGTCTCGGGCTCATCGCGCTCGATGCCGGCCTCGGCCTCGGCCTCGGACAGCTCGGCCTCGAGCTGCTCCTCCGACACCTGGTGGGTGACGTTGACGATGAGGAGCTCCTCGTCGCCGTGCACAGCGGCACCCTCGGGCAGCTGAAGGTCCTTGGCGAGGATCTGGGAGCCGGCCTCCAGGCCCTCGACGGAAACCTCGATCTGCTCGGGGATGTGAGTGGCCTCGACCTCGAGCGCGACGGTCATGGCGTCGACCATGACGACGGTCTCCGGAGCGGCTTCACCGATGACGGTGACCGGGACGTCCACGGTGACCTTCTCGCCGCGGCGGACGATGATCAGGTCGACGTGCTTGAGGTGGCCCTTGATCGGGTCGCGCTGGACCTGCTTGGCCAGGGCGAGCTGGGCCTTGCCGTCGATGTCGATCGAGAGCAGGGCGTTGGCGACGCGGAGCGCCAGCAGGGTCTCGTGACCCGGCAGGGCCAGGTGAACGGGATCGGCACCATGGCCATACATCACCGCGGGAACCTTGTGTTCACGGCGGAGACGGCGCGACGCGCCCTTGCCGAACTCGTTGCGCAGCTCGGCCTTCAGAGTGTTCTGATCAGACATTCATCCTCCTCGGATTTCAACAGGACAGGGACGAGGAGGTTTCCAGTCGATCACGGACCAGCGGTCCCTCGCCAAGACAGTCGGCAATGCTACCCGCCAGCGGGCTTGTGGTGAAATTCCCCGGCCGGGGTCAGCGCCGTTTCGGCTTGAGTACGCCCAGGAGCCGCTCCCGATGGACCGCGGCAACGGCACTGAGAGGAATCCCCGCCGGGCATACCTCGACGCAGGCGCCATAGCTGCTGCACGGCCCGAACTCTTCTTCGAGCCGCTCCCCCACGGCCCGGGCCCGGCGATCCCGCTCGAGCTTGCCGTGCGGGATGAGGGCCAGGTGGGCGAGTTTGGCCCCGGCGAACAGGTGGGCCGCGCCGTTGGGACAGGCCGCGACACAGGCCCCACAGCCGATGCAGGCAGCAAAATCCAGTGCGAGCTCCGCGTCGTCCGTCGTCACCAGGAGTGAGTCCGCATCGGGGGCGGTCCCGGTCGCGATATCGACGTGACCGCCGGCTTCGATGACCCGATCGAGCGACCGCCGATCCACGACGAGATCGCGAATCACCGGAAAAGCAGCGCTGCGCAGGGGCTCGATCCGCAACGTGGTCACCGCCCCGAACGCCCGCAGATGCTGCCGACACGACGGGGTGTTGGCCACCGGTCCGTGCGGCACTCCGTCCACAGTGACGCCACACGCCCCGCATGCGCCTTCGCGACAATCCGACTCGAACTGCACGGGTGCACCGCCCACCTCGGCGATCTGGTCGTTGAGACGGTCGAGCAACTCCAGGAGGCTCATTTCCGGCGTCGCATCGTCGACCACATGGCGCTCGAAACGACCCTGGTCACCCGGTCCGTCCTGCCGCCAGATCTCCAGCTCGATCCTCATCGATAGTCCCTCACCTGCAGGGGCACGAGCCCGAAGTCGAGTGGTTCGGAGTGCCGGACGAAGCCGTCGGCGGTCGACTCCCAGGCCGACACCGACAACCAGTCGTCGTCATTGCGGCGGGCCTCGCCGTCGGGCCAAGCGTACTCCTCACGGAAATGCGCCCCGCACGACTCCGTGCGATCCAGCGCATCGATGACCATGAGCTCGGCCAGTTCCAGGAAGTCCGCCACGCGCCAGGCCCGCTCGAGTTCCTGGTTGAGCTGGGCGCCGGAGCCACCGACCCGCACGTCCGCCCAGAACTCCACCCGCAGATCCCAGACCTGCTCCACCGCCCGTCGCAGGCTGGCCTCGGATCGGGAGACGCCACAGCCGGCGTACAGAATCTCGCCCAGCCGCCGGTGGAACTGCGTCGGCCGCTGCGACCCCGGGTTGCCGATCAATTGCTCCGAGCGTCGCCGCACCTGCTCGAGCGCCACCGTGGCCTCGGGCGCATCGGGGCTCAACGGCGGCGTGCCCACCAGCACGGCGAGCCAGTTCGGCACCGAATAGGGCAACGTGAACCAGCCGTCGACACACGCACTGAGCAGCGAGTTGGCCCCCAGCCGATTGGCCCCGTGATAGTTGTTGCCCGCTTCCCCGCCGACGAACAGCCCTGGGATCGACGTCATCTGGTCATAGTCCGACCACAGGCCGCCCATCGTGAAGTGCGCGCCGGGGGCGATGCGCATGGGCTGGCGATAGGGGTCCTCGCCGGTGACGTCGCGATACATGTCGAAGAGGTTCCCGTAGCGCGCTGCGATCACCGTCCGCCCCAGCCGGTTGAGCGCGTCGCGGAAGTCGAGATAGACGGAGTTCTTCAGCGGGCCCACGCCACGACCGGCCACGATCTCGGCGCGCGCGGCGCGGGAGGCGATGTCGCGCGGGGTGAGATTCCCGTACGCCGGGTAGCGGCGTTCGAGGTAGTAGTCGCGCTCGGGCTCGGGGATGTCGTTGGGATGGCGCTCATCGCCGGGTGTCATCGGCACCCAGATCCACCCGTCATTGCGCAGCGACTCGCTCATCAGGACGGTCTTCGACTGCCACCGCGACGACACCGGCAGCGCCGTGGGGTGGAACTGGACGAAGGACGGGCTCGCGAACAGCGCCCCTCGACGGTGCGCCCGCCAGGTTGCGGTCGCGTTGGAGTTGACCGCGAGCGTGGAGTGGAAGAACACGCTGCCGTAGCCACCGGTCGCGAGCACGACCGCGTGGGCGCCCCAGGCCTGCACGTGTCCCGTGACGAGATCGCGGGT
The DNA here is from genome assembly GCA_039565995.1 of Propionibacteriaceae bacterium ZF39. Lineage (GTDB taxonomy): Bacteria > Actinomycetota > Actinomycetes > Propionibacteriales > Propionibacteriaceae > Enemella > Enemella fulvus. Next base: position 3,244,028 of record CP154795.1, read on the forward strand.
GATGATCCCCTGCGCCCGGCCGTCGGCGACGATGAGGTCGAGCATCTCGGTGCGGGTGTGGAGGTTCACGGTCCCGCGCGCGACCTGTCGGAGGAGCGCCTGGGAGGCCGCGACCTGGAGCTGCTGCCCCGTCTGGCCGCGGGTGTAGTAGGTGCGCGATACCTGTACGCCGCCGAACGAGCGGGTCGCGAGCTGCCCGCCGTATTCCCGCGCGAACGGCGCCCCGATCGCCTGCAGGTGATCGATGACCCGGACGGATTCCTCGGCGAGGCGCAGCACGTCGGCCTCCCGCGCCCGGAAGTCGCCACCCTTGAGGGTGTCGATGACGAAGCGGCTCAGCGAGTCACCGTCGACCTTGCGTCCGCGCGCCGCGTTGATGCCGCCCTGGGCCGCGACGCTGTGGGCCCGCCGGGGCGCGTCGTGGAAGGTGAAGCACTCGACGTTGTAGCCCAACTCCCCCAGCGCCGCCGCCGCGCCAGCCCCCGCGAGGCCGGTGCCGACGACGATGACCGTGAGCTTCGGCCGGTTGGCGGGATTGACGAGGCGGTAGTCGGTGCGGCGGCGGTCCCACGCCGTGTGCGGGTCGCCGGTGGGCGCGTTGCCATCGAGTACGCCATCAGCCACGCTCCAGTGCGGTGCCGCTGTGGGGCGCGGGTCGGCAACGGGGGTGGTCGCGTCGTCCGCCTCGTCCCGGTAGGCCTCGGTGGTCATGCGATCACCCCCGCCAGCACGAGGATCGGGATGAGGGCGTTACCGAGGAGCACGCCGAGGGCGATCAGTGCGCCGAGGGTGATCCACACGGCGCGGAACCGATGCCCCATCACTCCGATGTCCTGCAGCAGCGTGCGCCAGCCGTGGACGATGTGCACGGCGATGACGAGCATCGACACGGCATAGAAAATGCCCATGACCGGCCGGGAGAAGCTGGCGACCAGGTTGGCGTACGCATGGATCGTGCCGTCCGGATCGGGCGGGCGATAGTCGGCCGGAGCCGCACCGATGCCGATCGTGAGGTCGAGCAGATGCACGATCACGAAGGCCAGAATGACGAAGCCGCCCACAAGCATCGTGCGGGCGGCGAAGGCGGTGAATCCGGTCAGGTTGCGGCGGCGGTGGGGACCGCGGCGGCGTCGCCCGCGGCCGGTGAGCATGATCGCCGACACCACGTGGGCGATCAGCGAGGCAAGCAGCACGACGCGCAGGGCCCACAGGACACCGTGATGCGGGATGAGCGGATAACCGACCTCACGCAGCCACTGGGCGTACGAATCAAGGGACTCGGCACCGCCGTAGACCTTGAGGTTGCCGATCATGTGGATGAACACGAACGCGACGAAGATCACGCCTGTGGCGGCCATGACCAGTTTGAGCGCAAACGTGGACGGCTGGGGGGATCGGGTGGACCGTCGGGCGGCCTGGACGACCGTCATGGGCCCGACCCTAACCCACCCCTAGCCGCCGTCCGGGCAGAATCGGCCAATCCGCACTCGCCCTTGGCTTGGTGAACGCCAGGCCTGTTCGGGAGCCGGATGCTCTCGTGGGGATCCGTGGGCTGCCGTATGTAGTTGCTTCCATTCCGGAAGCAGGTCAGCGTGGGATACCTCTTCGCGCGGGTTCCGCGCAGGTGCGCGAGTTAGCCCGGCTTCGCGAGGGATATATCTCGCGCGAAGAAGCCGCAACTCGCGCGCCTTCGGCGAAACCCGCGCGAAGTCGCGAACCCGCGCGAAGTCGCGAACCCGCGCGAAGTCGCGAACCCGCGCGAAGTCGCGAACTCGCGCGAAGTCGGGAAGTCGCGCCAATTCGTCCGGTCTCCAGTGCTTCCGCAGGGGACGCAATTACGTAGGGAGCCGAACCAGCACCAGCAGACCCAACCGGACCTAGCTGTGCCCGTTGAACAGCGAGGTGACGGAACCGTCCTCGAAGATCTCCCTGATGGCGGCGGCGATGAGCGGCGCGATGGAGAGGACCGTCAGCTTCTCGATGCCGAGGTCGTCGGGGATGGGCAGCGTGTTCGTGACGATGACCTCCTCGAACGCCGAATCGTTCAACCGCTGCGCGGCCGGGCCCGACAGGATGGCATGAGTCGCCGCGGCCACCACCGTCTTGGCGCCCCGCGCCTTCAATGCGTCGGCGGCCTGGCAGATCGTGCCGGCGGTGTCGATCATGTCGTCGACCAGGAGGCAGACCTTGCCCTCGACGTCACCGACGACTTCCTGCACCGCCACCGTATTTGCCATGTTGGGATCCCGGCGCTTGTGGACGATCGCGAGCGACGAGTCGAGCCGGTCGGTCCACTGGTCGGCCAGGCGTACGCGGCCCGCATCGGGCGACACGACGACGAGCTCGTCCTCGGCGTACTTCTCCGTCACATAGTCCGCGAGCACCGGCAGCGCCCACAGGTGATCGACCGGGCCGTCGAAGAAACCCTGGATCTGGGCGGCATGGAGGTCGACCGACATGAGCCGATGGGCACCCGCGGTCGCGAACAGGTCGGCGATCAGCCGGGCCGAGATGGGCTCGCGGCCGAGGTGCTTCTTGTCCTGGCGGGCATAGGGATAGAACGGCGCTACCACGGTGATGCGGTCGGCGGAGGCCCGCTTGAGAGCATCGATCATGATCAGCTGCTCCATGAGCCATTCGTTGACCGGCGCGGGGTGCGACTGGATGACGAAGGCATGGGAGCCGCGCACCGATTCCTCGAACCGCACATAGATCTCGGAGTTGGCATAGGTGACCGAGCGGGTGGGAGTCAGCTCGACGTTCAGCAGCGCGGCGATCTCCTGGGCCAGCGCCGGATGGGCTCGCCCCGTGAACAGCATCAGGTGGTTCTCGCGGGGTTTGGTCAGACCGGTCACTGCTGCGCCTCCTGGTTGCTGCCGGCCTGCTTGGCCTGATCGGCAGCGACCTCGTCATTGGGGTGATAATCGCCGGCCTCGCTGGCGGCGCGGTCGGCCTTGGATCCGGGCTTGCGCTTGGCGACCCAGCCATCGGAGTTCTTCTGGCGCCCGCGAGCGACGGCGAGCGTGCCCGGGGCGACGTCCTGGGTGACGGTCGAACCGGCCGCGACATAGCCGCCGTCACCGATGTCGACGGGTGCGACGAGGACCGAGTTGGACCCCACGAAGGCATTGCGGCCGACGTGGGTGTGCCACTTGTTGTCACCGTCGTAGTTGGCGAAGATCGTGCCGGCGCCGATGTTGGCACCGGCATCGATGATGGCGTCGCCGGCGTACGCCAGGTGGGGCACCTTGGCGCCCTCACCGATCTTGGTGTTCTTGGTCTCGACGAAGGTGCCGATCTTGCCCTTGGCCCCGAGCACGGTGCCGGGGCGCACATAGGCGAACGGCCCAACGGTGGCGCCCTCGCCGATCACGGCGAGGCTGGCCTGCGTACGCATGATCGTCGCATCGGCACCGACCTCGACATCGACGAGCGTGGTGTCCGGGCCGATCGTCGCGCCGTCGCCGACGGACGTCGCGCCCTCGAGCGAGGTGCCGGGCAGGATCGTCACGTCGGTGCCGAGGTCGACGCTCGAATGGATCCAGGTGTGCTCGGGATCGAGAATGGTCACGCCGGCCCGCATCCACTGCTCGCAGATCCGGCGGTTCATCTCCTTGTTCATCCGCGAGAGCTGCACGCGGTCGTTGACGCCCTCGGTCTGCCAGAGATCGTCGATCTCGTAGGCCCCCACGCGCCGGCCGTCGCTGCTGGCGATGCCCAGCACGTCGGTGAGATACAGCTCGGCCTGGTCGTTCTCGGCCTTGATCCGGGACAGCCCGTCGATCAGGACATCGGTGTCGAACACATAGATGCCCGAGTTGATCTCGGTGATCGCGCGGGTCGCGTCGTCGGCATCGCGGTGTTCGACGATGCGCGACACCAGGCCCCGGTCGTCGCGGACGATCCGGCCATAACCGGTCGGATCGGGAACCTGGGCGGTCAGCACGGTGATCGCGTCGGAGTTGGCGCGATGGGCGTTCACCAGCTGCGCGAGCGTGTCGCCGGACAGCATCGGGACATCGCCGTAGGTCACGACGACCTCACCGTGGAGCTCGCCCAGGTTGGCCATGCCGCACTGGACCGCGTGGCCGGTGCCCTTCTGCTCCTCCTGGACCTCGGTCCGGCAATGCGGGGCGATGTCATGGAGGTGACCCATGACCTGCTCCCGCAGGTGACCGACGACCACGACGAGGTGTTCGGGCTCCAGCGCCGTCGCGGCGTTCACCGCATAGGACAGCATCGAATGCCCCGCCACTTCGTGGAGCAGTTTCGAACGGCTGGATTTCATCCGGGTGCCGCCGCCGGCAGCCAGGACGATCACGGCACCAACGGTGCGCTGATCAACAGAAGTGGGCGTGTCGGACAACGGAGGTCCCCCTCGCAGGCGTTCGCGTGCATCGTTGTGCACTGTTGTGCTTCGTCGGCGCCCACCGACCGGGGTCGCGAGCAGCCGCACTCACCTTATCCAGAACTGTCGGGCCTGCGTCTCGGGTCGGGCTGTCAGGCCGGTCGTTCCCGCCCGAGGAAGGCCATGAGTTGGTCGGTCGGGCCCGCTCCCGCCGGCGCCTCGACCTCGGGTCCGAACAGCCCGGGCTGCGCACTATCCCGGCCGGCGTGCTGTGCACGCGAAGGTGAGAATGCTCCCAGAAACCCAACAGAAGTATCGATAAATCACTGATTCTTTGGCCGCGTGTTACGGTCGAAGGTGCGTCATGTCGGAGCTGGGGGAGGGCCGGATGCACGTGCGTTTCATGATTTCCGCGCCTGTTGGGGACAGGCCCAGGCGATGACCGAGTTGCGCCTGCACCATTACTTCGAGTTCTCGGCCGCGAAGACACCGGACGCCATTGCCCTGGAATGTGACCGCCACGCGTTGACCTATCGACAGCTCGACGAGCGAGCCAATCAGGTCGCCCACTATCTGGCAGCCGAATACGGCATCCGTCCCGGTGATCGCGTGGGGATCATGATCGAGCGCTCGGTGCCGATGTATGCGGTGCTGCTCGGTATCCAGAAGGCCGGGGCCACCTTCGTCCCGATCGATCCGTCCGCTCCCGTCGACCGGGTCGCTTTCATCGCGTCCGACTCGGACCTCTCCCTCATCGTCACGACGACCTCGCTCGCCGAGGCCTGCGCCGAGGCAGAGACAGCCGTGATGCTCACCGATGCGGAAGCGTCCGAACTCGCGAACTGCCCGACCTGGCGCCCGGAGCTCCCGCTCGAGGGCGACCCGCTGTGCTACATCATCTATACGTCCGGTTCGACCGGACGCCCCAAGGGCGTCGAGATCGCTCAGTCGAGCATCGCCAACTTCATCGACGTCGTGCCCGAGATCTATGGGGTGACGCCGTCGGAGCGGGTCTATCAGGGCATGACGATCTCGTTCGACTTCTCGATCGAGGAGATCTGGCCGACGTGGGCCGTGGGCGCGACGCTGGTCGCCGGGCCGACCGACGGGCGCCGGATCGGATCCGGGCTGGCCGACTTCCTCGAGGACTCGGCCATCACGATGATCTATTGCGTCCCGACCGTCCTCTCGACGCTCGACCGCCTGATCCCCTCGATCCGGACCGTGAACGTGGGCGGCGAGGCCTGCCCCCAGGAACTTGTGGAGCGCTGGGGACCCGGCCGACGCATCCTCAACACCTATGGCCCGACCGAGGCGACTGTCACCTGCATCTGGGCCGAGCTCTATCCGGGCAAGCCGGTGACCATCGGCCGCCCGCTGCCGACCTATACCGCCGTCCTGCTCGACGAGTCCCTCCAGCCCGTGCCCCATGGCGAGATCGGTGAGATCTGTGTCGGCGGGCCCGGAGTCGCGCGCGGCTATGTGAACCGTCCCGACCTGACCGCCGAACGCTTCGTCCCGGACCCGACGGGCATGACCGACGGGCGGATCTATCGCACCGGCGACCTGGGGCGCTACACCGCGCATGGCGAGATCGAATATCGCGGGCGGGCCGACAGCGAGGTGAAGGTGCGCGGCCACCGGGTCGACCTCCAGGAGATCGAGGGCGTACTCCTGGCCGACGAGCAGGTCGGAAACGCCGTCGTGACGCTGCGCAAGGATCCTGAGATCGGTGACGAGCTCGCCGCGTATCTCCTGCTGGCCGACCGGAACGCCGCGATCGAGCCGTTGCGGTCCCGCCTCCACACGTCGCTGCGCCGACGACTCCCGCCCTACATGGTCCCGGACTATCTCGAGGTCGTGCCGACCATCCCGATGCTGCCCAGCGGCAAGGCGGACCGCAAGGCGTTGCCCGAGCCCACGAGCGGCCGCCTGATCGGTGGCGATGGGGCGTACGCACCGCCCACCACCGAGACCGAACGCAACCTCTGCGAGGCGTACGCCCAGACGCTGCGCCTGCCCGTGGACAGTCTCTCGGTCGAGGCGAACCTGTTCGACGATCTCGGCGGGCACTCCCTCGTCGCCGCCACGCTGGTGTCGCAGTTGCGTCGCAGCGCGCTGACCGGAACCGGCGAGCTCTCGATCCTGGACCTGTACGCCCATCCGACCGTCCGGTCCCTGGCCGCTCATCTGGATGCCGCTGCGGGCGAGAACCAGGATGTGGTCGCCGAACCCACCGAGCCCGAAGTCCGGCGCCGCCCCGTCTTCGGCCAGGTCGCTGGGTTCGGTTTCGCCCAGCTGCTCGGCATCTATGCCGTGGTCCTGCTCGCCCTGCTCCCGCTCGGTGTGCTCTATGACGTGCACGACGGGGAACCCAACTGGGTGATGGCCCAACAGCTCGCCCTGACCCTGCCGGTCACCTACATCGCCGCCCGCTGGCTCCTGCCACTGCTGATCTCGACCGGGCTGGGTCGCGGGCTTCGCCCGGGGGTCTACCGGCTCTATGGGCTGACCCACCTGCGGGTCTGGCTGGTGCACCGGGCCATGACGTTGTCGCCGCTCGGCCGACTCGCCGGGTCCCCCTGGGCCGAGCATTATCTGCGCCTCGCCGGCGCTCGCGTGGGCCACGCCTGCCATATCGGCACCGCCCAGATCCCGCTGCCGGGCCTGGTCCGGCTGGGCGACAATGCGACGATTGGGTACGCCGCCCACCTGCGCGGCTACGAGATCACCGGCGGCCGGTTGCACCTGGGCCTGGTGGAGGTCGCCGACGGCGCGGTGGTCGGCGCGAACTGCGTCCTGCAGGGCCCCTGCAGCATGGGCGCGAACACGGTCCTGGCCGGGCAGTCGCTGCTCGACGCGGGCCAGTCCGTCCCAGCCGGGGAGACCTGGTCCGGATCGGTGGCCACGCCCCGCGCCGGGCACGGGGATCCCGTGGTCGACCTGATGACCTCATGTGACCAGGCCCCCACGACCTGGCCCCGGGAGGTATTGCCGAGGTTCGCCCTCGGCGTGCTCTGCTTCGAACTCCTGCCCCTCATGGCCATGCTGCCCGTGCTTATCGGCGTCTGGTGGGCCCTGCTCCAGCTGGGGCAGCTGCCGGCGCTCATCGTCACGGCGCTGAGCGGGCCCGTCTTCGTCGTCAGTGTCTGCGCCCTGATCCTGTTCTTCCGGCGCTGGGCGCTGCTGGAGACCCCGGTCGGCGTACACCACCTGCGCTCCCAACTGGGCACCGACAAGTGGTTCGGCGACAAACTTCTCGAGCTCAGCCTCGAGCTCACGAATCCGCTCTATGGCTCGCTCTACACGCCCGGCTGGCTCCGGCTGCTGGGCGCCCGGGTCGGTCGCCATGCGGAAATCGCGACCATCGCCAACATCGACCCCGACCTGCTGACTCTGCAGGATGGCTCGTTCGTCGCCGACATGGCGAGTGTGGGCCCGGCCAGTTATGCCAACGGCCATGTGGCGTTCCGGCGGACCGAGGTGGGCCGTCGCGCCTTCGTCGGCAACGCCTCGTTCATCCCCAGCGGCACCCACCTCGGCGACGGCTCGCTCATCGGCGTGCAGTCGGTGCCCCCCACCAGCGGTGTCGGTCCGGGGACTTCCTGGCTCGGATCGCCGTCGATCTTCCTGCCCGCCCGCGAGCTCTACGAGGAATACACCGAGGACACCACCTTCCGACCACCCGCAGCCAAGGTGACCTCTCGCTATGTGATCGAGGCCGTTCGCGCGGTTCTGCCACCGACTCTCCTCGCCCTGTCGACCTTCGGCACGCTGTGGGTGCTGTCAGTCCTGGCCCGGCTGCTGCCGCTGTGGGCGATGGCGCTCGCGGCACCGGCGATCGCGCTGGGTTTCAGCCTGGTTGTTGTCCTCGTGGTGGCGATCATCAAGTGGACCGTCGTCGGTCGCTATCGGCCCCGCGTCGAACCGCTGTGGAGCGGCTTCGTGCGCCGGACCGAATTCGTGACCGGCGTCTATGAAGGCGCCGCCGTTCCGGTCCTGCTGAACGCCCTCGAGGGCACACCGATGCTCGGCCCCGTGCTGCGGCTCTTCGGCGTACGCGTGGGCCGCCGCGTCCTGCTCGGCACGACCTATCTCACCGAGTTCGACCTGGTCCACATCGGCAACGACGTGACCGTCGGCTCCGAGGCCTCTTTGCAGACCCACCTGTTCGAGGACCGGGTCATGAAGATGGGCACCATCGAGCTGGAGTCCGACGCATCCATCGGCAGCCGGGCGGTCGTGCTCTATTCGACGACCGTCGGTGAGGGTGCTGCCCTGGCCCCGTTGTCGCTCGTCATGAAAGGCGAGAGCCTTCCCGCCCGGACGCGCTGGGCGGGCGTACCCTCGCGCATCGCCCGGCGCGCCCTGCCCACGCTCCCGCGCGTTCCCGTCGCCAGCTCCCAGGAGTGATCATGGCCTACGCCGCTCCCAACCCACCCGACAGCACTCCTGTCGCCGCGCCGACGCTGTCCCCGGTTTCGCCGAATGCCGCCGAGATCCCGCACGCGTGCGAGCCGGAGACGCTCGCCACGGGGCCGAGCCCGGCCGACCGGGCCCGGCTGCTGGGGATCGACGTCGCGCGAGCCCTCGCAGTGCTGGGCATGGTGGCCGTGCACCTGGTTCCGGACGCCTCCGGCGACGGCATGTCGCCGGCCTTCATCATCTCGTCCGGCAAGTCGGCAGCCCTGTTCGCCGTGCTGGCCGGCGTGGGGATCGCGCTGTCGACCGGACGCGAGCATCGGCCCCGCGGTCGCCGCTGGCTGGGCTCCCTGGCGGCCGTGACCGTCCGTGCAGTCCTGATCGCACTCGTGGGTCTGGCCCTGGGCCTCGTAGTGTCGAGCGAGCGGGCTGACGTGATCCTGGTGGCGTACGCCGCCATGTTCCTGCTGGCCCTGCCGCTCCTCCGGCTGCCGCCCTGGGCGCTCGCGATCCTGGCCACCGCGCTGGCGATCGGGATGCCGATCCTCAGCCACTCGCTGCGCCGTGATCTGCCCCTGGCGACGCTGGCCAACCCGTCCTTCGTCACCCTGGCCCGCGATCCCGCCGGGACGATGCTCGAGGTGTTCTGACGGGGGCCTTCCCGGCGCTCTCCTGGCTGGCCTACCTGTGTGCGGGGCTCGCCGTCGGGCGATCGGTCCTGTCGCGCCGCGGCACCGCTGTGCGCCTTGCGGTGATCGGCGCGGTGGCAGCCGTGCTGGCCAGCGCCGGATCGTGGTATCTCCTCGAACGCCGCGGTGGTCTCGCTGCTCTGACCGGGGCCGCCACCGAAGTGATGTCGCGGGAGGACTTCACCGACACGCTCGTCTGGGGAGCCGAAGGCACGCTGCCGACCAACTCACCCTGGTGGCTCGCGGTGCTCGCCCCCCACACGACGACTCCGTTCGATCTGGTGTTCACGCTGGGCATCGCCCTGGCGGTGCTCGGAGTGACGCTGACCCTGGCCCTGGTGGCGCCGCGCTTCCTGCGCCCGGTGGCGATATTCGGTTCGCTGCCGTTGACCCTCTATGCGCTGCACCTGTTGCTGCTCGCCGCGCCCTGGCTGCCCGAGACTGGCTGGCCGGCGTTCGGGCTCCATGTCGTGGTCCTGGCGGTGTTCGCGCTCGTGTGGCGGCACTTCTTCCCCCGCGGCCCGCTGGAGCAGGTGCTGTGGTGGTCCGCTCACGCGGTCGAGGACCGTATCGCGCCGCGCCGCCGGATCCGATGACCGGAATCCTCGCACTGGTCTATCGCGGTCCCGCCAGCCTGCCCGGTTGCCCCGAGGCGGTCGCGAGCCTGTTGCGCGCGTCGCCCTGGGGTTTCGACGTGCGGTTCGTGGGGCCGAAGGAATCCACGGCGTTGGGTCCGCAGTCGCTCGCCTCCGCGGTTGTGTACGCCCAGCCCGGCGGCGGTGAGTTGCTTCGGGCGTACCGAAAGATGCGGCGCAGCGCGGCCGCCATCACCGATTTCGTGCAGGGCGGCGGCCGCTATCTGGGGTTCTGCCTCGGTGCCTATCTGGCGGGCGAGACACCCGGTTTCGGGCTGTTCCCCGGGGACACGGACCAGTACGCCACCTCGCGGGGTGCGGATGTCCGCACCGAGGAGGAAACGACCGTCGAGGTGACCTGGGCGGGTCGGCCGCGCCGCCTCTATTTCCAGGACGGTCCGTGGTTCGACCTCGACGGGGACCGGGGAGCGGCGACCGTCCTGGCGCGCTATCACAATGATCTGCCGGCCGCGGTCGTCGCGGATTGCGGTGCCGGCAGAGTCGGCTTGGTGGGGCCGCACCCCGAGGCCACCCCCGATTGGTTCACCGACGCCGGACTGCCGGTGCCGGAACCCCTCGGTCTCGATCTCGGGCTGGACCTCATCGATCGGGTGATGCGCGGATGAGTGTCGGCTCGACCACGCAGTCCTTCACCCACCCGCGGATCTGGTGGGCCACGCCCCGGGAGTCGGGTTTGTCGGGCTCGTCCGGCTTGTCCGGCCTGCTGAGCCCAGCTGAGCGCGAGCGTGCCCGGGGGGTCGGCCATGCCGGGAACCGGGCCTGGTTCGTGACGGGCCGGGCCCTGTTGCGGCTGGTGGTTGGGGAACGGCTCGGGCTGGATCCCGTCGACATCCCGCTCTCGCTCGAGTGCCGGGTCTGCGGGAGTTCAGCGCACGGGCGGCCCATGCTCGCGTCGACACCCGATCTGCACCTGTCCATCGCGCACGCGGGGGATGTGGTGGGCGTCGCCCTCCACTGCCATCCGATCGGGCTGGACGTCGAGCCGACAGCCCCGGCGGACGGGCCCGAAGCAGACCCGCAGTCGGCGGTCGGCTCGCTGGCGGCTCTCTCGTCGATCGTCCTGACTCCGGACGAACGTGCTCGCTTGGACCGCCTCCCCCTTCAGGAGCACAGGCAACTGCTGCTGCGGACCTGGGTCCGCAAGGAGGCCCTGCTGAAGGCCACCGGCTGGGGCCTCGCCCTTCCGCCCGACCGGATTGTGCTCGATCCGTCGGGGAATCCCCTCGTTGACGGGTGGCCCGAGCTGCTGGGACCCACACCGAGCGATGCTCGCATCGTCGACCTGGCGGCCCGGCCGGGCTATGTCGCGAGCGTCGCGGTGCTGGAGGGCGACGCGGTGGTCACCGAGCACGACGGTGACGCGGTGCTGGACGCGTGGGCCCAAGGTCACCACCTCCCCCGATTCGCGAGTTAGGTTCGAACCATGCCGCCCCCATCAAGGCTCATTGTTGCGACGGTTGCCGCCTGCGTGGCGTTGGCGGCGTGTACGCCGGCATCCCCGGCGGCCACAGCCGACGCCTGGCCCGCTCCCCCGCCCGATCGGCCCCAGGTATCCCTGGACTTCACGGTGGCCCCCGACCTGGCGTCGGTGGAGGGGTCGGAGACGGTGACGTTCACCCCCGACCTGCCTGTGTGCGAACTCGTCTTCCGGGCGTGGCCCAACAAGCCCCACACCGCCCGGGCCGGCAACTCCCTCATGATCACCTCTGCCGAGGTGGAGCAGCAGCCGGTCTCCCCACGCGTGAGTGCGGCCGGGGCCCCGCGCGGCGCACCCGGGAGCCTGATCGAGCTCCCGCTCCCCTCGTGCGTACCCGCCGGAACCCCGCTCACCGCCAAACTCGACTTCTCGCTCCGGCTGGGCGTGGGCACCGACGAGCGCGTCGGCAGATCCGGGAGCGGCAACCTCGCCTGGTTCGGCACGGCCTTCCCCCTGCTCGCCTGGGAGAACGGCCGCGGCTGGGCCCGCGACGACGCCGTGGCGGTGACCGGCGAGATGGCCACCAGCGAGACATTCGACCTGACGTCACTCACGGTGAGCGCGCCGAGCCAGTACGCCGTCCTGGGCGTCGGCACGCCCGAATCGCCCCGGGCCGACCCGAATACCGGGCTCACCATCCATCGCTTCAGCGCCGCGGCCGTCCGGGACGTGACCGTCACCGTCGGCGATATGCGGGTCGTGGAACGGCGGGTGGGCCACACGACTGTCCACATCGGCGGCCCGGAAGCACAGCTGGCCATGCCGCTGGAGCGGTGGTCGGACATGCTGGCCCAGGCGCTGACGGCCACGAGCGACTACCTCGGCCCCGTTCCCTACGAGCATGTCTGGGTGAGTGTGATCCCGGACCAGAGCGAGGGGATCGAGTTTCCCGGGGCGATCCAGTTCGGGCAGCTCCGCGGCGAGCAGGATCGCTGGCTGGTGACCCATGAGGTCGCGCACCTCTGGTTCCACGGCCTGGTGGGCAACAACCAGGCCCGGCATCCCTGGTTGGACGAATCGTTCGCCTCGTTCGTGCAACGCGTCGTCGACGACCCAAGGCGGGACCCACAACCGCGGCACGACTATCCCGATCGCGTCGCCCACAGCGTGGGTGGCTCGATGGAATCCTGGACCGCGTTCCGGCGCTCCGACAGCGCCTATGTGAACGGTGTCTATCTCGCTGGGGCCGACATGCTCATCGAGGCGCGTCAGGCGGCCGGCAGAGATCAGTTCGATGCCGCACTGCGGGCGTACCTCACCACGAACGCCCACCGCATCGCGACGCCTGCCGACGTCGAACGGGCTTTCGCTGACCTTCCGGGGGCCGTCGACAGGCTGCGGGAGTCCGGAGCCCTCGACTGACCGAGTCCGCTCCGGGGTCAGCCGCCCGGCGTTGAGGTCTTTTTCGCCTGGCCCGGCGGGATCTTGGTCTGGCCCGGCGGGACGTGGGTCCGGGTCGCCCGCGGTGCCTGCGTCGTCGCCGGCGGGTTGGCCGGCTGGGTCGTGGCGGGCGGCCGGTTCTGGCCAGGCGGTTGGTTCTGACCGGGGGGCCGGGTCTGCTGCGGCGGGCGCGTGGTAGCCGCCGGAGGCCGCGTGGCGGCCGGGGGACGAGTGACCACTGGTGGCGCCGGGTTGGCCGGGGGACGGGTTGTCACGGGCGGTGGCGCCTGGCCACCGCCAGACCCCGGTTGGGGTGCCGGTGCGGGAGCCTGACCGCCGCCGGCGGGAGCGCCGGGCGCCGGACCGCCGGGTGCGGCACCCCCGCCGGGACCGCCGGGTGCGGGACCACCGGGTGCGGGTCCGCCAGGTGCCGGACCACCGGGTCCCGGGCCAGCGGGCGCCTGCCCACCTGCGACCGGGCCCGGGCCGGGACCGCCAGGTCCACCCTGCGACGGCTCGTCGGAACGGATGCCCGCTCCGACCGGTGACGTGCCGGGGGCCCCATCGGCGCTGCTGGGAGCGATCAGCTCACCGGCGGCGTACTCCGCAGGCCCCTGCTCGGGGCCGTCCGGTTCGGGTACGCCAGGTGTGGTCGTCGCCTCCGGGATCGGCTCCTGGTTCTCCTTCTCCACCGGAAGATCCTCATCGACGGCGAAGACGCCCTCATAGGCGTCGAGGAGCCAGGCCGGGTTCCCTGCAGCGTTGGGCAGGAGCCAATAGGAGACGCGCTTGGCGACATCGAGTTCGAACTCGGTCCCCTCTTCGGAATAGCGGACCGTGGCCTGGTGGATGAGCGTGACCTTGAGTCGCGCGGGAGTCGTCTCGGTGGGGTCGGCCCCACCGATCTCGGCATTTCGGATCCACTGGCTGCGCACGGCCTTGCCATCCGCGGGCAGGTGCCACGCCGGCTGCTCCCAGTCATAGAACTGAAGAACCCGAAGGCCATCCTGATCGCTCTGATGTCCGGCCAACGCCGAAGCGACGCGCTCGTCCCAGCGCTGCCGGAGCGCGGGAGTCATCCGCGGTGTCACGCCGGCGCTCAGCTGTTCGGCGGTGTATTCATGACGCTGCGGATCCATGAAAGCCGGGTCGTAGCCATGCGCCAGAGCAAACTCCGTGATGTCCTTGTAGGCCTGCCGGATCTGTTCAGCAGTGAACATCTCCTTGGCCCTGGCGCTGATCGACGGCGGGTCGACCCAACGCTCAGGGACTGCTTCGGTGGCACTGGTCCGCACGCCACACCCGCTCATGATCAACATGAGCGCGGCGGCGATCACGCCAAGAACCAGTCCGGATGAAACCCGTCGATACGTGCGCGGCATCCCTCTACCGACCTTCCCCCAAAGTCACCCCCAGTCTATAGGAGAGGACAAGAGACATATCGACTTATTACCGATCGGTCAGAGGAATTGGGCCAGAAGCCCCGCGTGGCCGGACCCCTGAAGGATCCGGCCACGCGCGGTATTGCTTAAGCGTCGTGCCGGGAGCGCCTCTCGGCGCGAGGCCGCTCGTAGCGGCTATAAGTGGAGCCCGGGGCTACCGCGGCCCGACGCATGCCCCACATTAATCGCCGAACCCCCCGAGCATCAAACGTTGTGCCGAAAGAGTTGCGGATTGGGCCTCGGAGTCAGTGCAGATCGTCCGCACGCCAGAGCCTGGCGCACGCGTCGAGGTCGCGGGCGGCCTGCTGGAGGCGTTCGGCCCGCTTCAGTTCGGGTACGCCAGGAGCCAGGTCAGCTCGTCCGACCGCGGTGACATGCGCAAAGGCCGCCGCGCGTTCGAGTGCGACCGCAAAGTCGCCCGTGAACGCGCCGCGCAGGATCTGGTCAGCGACCCGGCGGATCTCCTCCGGGCCCGTCGGCTCGACGCCCGCCACCACGTGATTGGGCTCGGTGAACCGGATGCCGGCGGCGTAGTCCCGCGCCGCCTCCTCCGGGTTCTCGGCAACCCACTCGCGCAGGGCGTACAACCGCCAGAGCGCACCCGGCAGCGAACGCGCCGGCCGGCGCGACCACAGATCCGCCAAAGTCGAAAGGCCCACCTCGGACACGATCGCCACCAGTCGCTCCACCGCTTCGGGATCCTCCGTCGCCCGGCCCGCGTGGAGCAGGACCGCGGCTGATTCGTGCGCTGCGTGCAGTTCCGCGACCGGGTCGGAGCCCTCGCCGAGCGATTCGAGTACGCCCGGGTCGCGGACCACCGGTCGATGGGGTTTCTGCATGCTCATGCCTGCGAGCGTAGTCGCCGCCCATGAGGGAAGGCCGGTCGAATCGGCCGATCCAAGGGCTGTGCCGATCGAAACCAGCAACCGGATCAGATCAGGTACACCACCGCGTTCGTGCCGCCGGTGCAGGTCACCAGCCCACTGCCGGAGCAGGTCATCGTGTAGTTCTTGCCGGTCACCGGAGACCACGCCTGGACCGTCACCACGCTGTCGCGAACCGATTGCATCCCATAGGCCGCGCGGACGGATTCGGCGAAGGGGCAGGAGGTCACATCTGTCCCTGCCGCCGACTGGGAGAATCCTCCGATGGGACCCGCCGACCCCGAACACACCTGCGCGCCGGCCGGAAAGGCCGCGGGAGGTCGGGTCGTGGCGGGCGGTTCGGAGGTGGGCGGTTCGGCGGTGGGAACCGCCTGCTGGGGATCAGCCCCGGTCGGAGCCCCGGTCGAAGAGGCGACAGCGGGGGCCTCGGACGTCACCGAGGTCGAGGCCAGCCCGAAGGGCAGGAAAGACCTGGCCAGCAGGAGCAGGGTGATCGGCACCACAGCGGCCACCACGAGGGCGGCCGCGAAAGCTCCCCAGACCTGGCCGGCCGGGCGCCCCAACTCCCGCAGCCGACTGCTCGCCGACACCGCGGGAATCAGGCCGAACACCCCGAAGAACAACGTGATCAGGACCGTCGGGAGCAGGGAGGGGACTCGCACGCCCGAGGTCGCAGGAGGCCCGAACGGTTGCCCCGGCCCCGGGCCGAGGACGGTCCGATCAACCGAACCCGTCCGGGGCTGGTGGGACCCCTGCGGATTCCAGCGCTCCGGTCCACTGCCATCCCAGTGTGGGATCGATCCGTTGTCGTTCATGGCTCCCCTACTCCGTCCACACCAATCTGCACCCCGATCGCCGCGCCTGCCGCTCAGGTCCAGCATGTTTCCGATCACTCCCCGCGTACGCTCCGGAGGCTATGACATCTGTCATGGCCCGACCGTTACAACCGCACGCGAACCCATGAGACGTGACACGGGCAGATCGGGTTGATCGCCGAGAGGCTTGGAACATGAAGACAGCACAGCTCACGCACACCCCCGCGAAGCCCACGTCGGTCAAGGACCTGCTGCCCTGGGACGGCAAGCCGTCGCGCGGGGACAAGGCCCTGATCGGACTGATCTTCGGCGTACCCGCCTTCTATCTCGCCACCATGCCCTTCCGTCCGTTCCTGATCGCCAAGGCGCCGATCCTGCTCGAGTTCGTCGTCGGGTCGAAGGCGGCGATCGGGGCGGCTGCGGCGTACGCCGGCGTGGGGCAGCTCCCGCTCTGGCTCGTCGTGGTCGCCGGCATCGTCGGCATGGCCAAGTTCGACTGGATGTTCTGGCTCGCGGGGCGCCGCTGGGGCGAGCGCGTGCTGCGTACGTTCGCCTCCACGCCCGGCCAGCAGAAGTGGGTGGCGCGCCTCCGGGGGATGCCCAGCTGGGCGATCGGGCTGTTGATGATCGCGACGTGCCTCCCGGGCGTACCCGCCGCGATCATCTGGATCCTCGCCGGCATGAGCGGGATGCGTCTGCGGACGTTCCTGATCCTCGACGTCATTTCAGCGGCCATCCTGACCGGCGTGGTGGTGTTCGCGGGCTATCAGGCCGGCGAGGCCGGAGTGGCGATCATCCAAACCATCGATTCGTACGCCCTGTGGATCGGCCTGGGCATCGTCGTCGTCATGTCCATCGCTGCGCAGATCCGTGCGGCCCGCCGCCCGAAGGCGCAGGCCTGATCGAAGAGCTCCCCGGGTAGGAGTCGAACCTACTTCGCTAATCCTGATTCAAAGTCAGGCGGGCCCTGCCGAAAGACCAACCGGGGATCGCACCCGTGAGGGATGCCCAGACAGGTTACCCCGAACGGGGCAAGAACGCCCGTTCGGAGCCGCCATGGCTGCTCGATCGCCCACTTCCCGACACCTGGGCCCCGACCCCCTGACCAGCACGCCAGACGCTCCTCGGGGCCCATCCCAGAGATATCCCGCCCGGGAGTTGATCATCTAGGGTCGAAGACATGAGCGAGGCCCGCGAAAACCGGCGCCGGGTCCGGATGACGGGTCAGGAGCGCCGCGAGCAGTTGATCGAGGTGTCGCGGGGACTGTTCGCCGACAAGGGGTTCGACGGCACGTCGGTCGAGGAGATCGCCGCAAAGGCCCAGGTGTCGAAGCCGGTGGTCTATGAACACTTCGGCGGCAAGGAGGGCGTGTACGCGGTCGTGGTCGACCGCGAAGTACGCCGGCTGCTCGACATCATCCGCGATTCCCTGACCGAGGCCGAAGGTCCGAAGGACATGATCGAACTCGCCACGCTCGCCCTGCTCGACTATGTCGACACCCACACCGAAGGTTTCCGCATCCTGGTCCGCGACAGCAATATCGGCACGAGCTCCGGCTCGTTCGCGAGCATCCTCTCGGACGTCGCGTCCCAGGTGGAGGACATCCTCGTCTCTGCGTTCAAGAGCCGGAAGCTCGACCACCGGGCGGCCCCCATCTATGCCCAGATGCTGACCGGCATGGTGGGGCTCACCGGCCAGTGGTGGCTCGACAACCGCAAGCATTCCAAGCAGGTCGTCGCCGCCCACCTCGTGAATCTCGCCTGGAACGGCATGAAGAACCTGGAACCGAGGCCAAGGCTGCGCGACCGGTGACGGCGCTCGCCTCTCCTGCCGGAGCCCGCTGTGCGGGCGCGATGTTCGCGACCAACGGCTTGGTCATCGGTGCGTACGCCGCGTCCCTCCCCCTGTTGCGTGCGCGCCTCGGGCTCAGTGAGGTGCAACTCCCGGTCCTCCTGCTCTGCGTCGGTGTCTTCGCCATCGCGGCCATGCAGATCGCCGGACGCCTTGTTGACCGGGTCGGCGCACGACCTGTGGTCCTCGTGGGTTTCCCCGCGTTGGCCGTCGCTGCCCTGATCCTCGGGCTCACCCCCAGCTTTCCCCTCGCCCTCGTCGGCGGCGCACTCCTCGGCCTCGGCAACGGGACGGTGGACATCGCCATGAACGCGTTCGGCGTACGCGTCGAGCAGGCGCGCGAGCGCCCCATCATGAGCCTGCTCCACGCACTCTGGTCGCTCGGCAACCTCGCCGGCGCGGCTCTGGTCCTGCTGGCAGGCCTCGGACTAAGAGCTCTCACCCATGGCGGCAACGGTCCCGAAACCCTGCTGGCCGGCGTACTCGGTCTCGTCGCCTGCATCACCCTCTTCACCACGGCCCGACTCGCGCGCCACCTGCCCGCAACACCCCCGGTCGAGACGACGACCGACGCCAAGCGCCGCGGCCGGATCCCGCCGATCGCCTGGCTGCTCGGCGTGATGGCGATCGGGTTCGGGCTGGCGGAGGGCACCGCGTACGACTGGTCGTCCCTCCATGTCACCGACGTCGCCGGGGTCTCCCCGGAGATCGGCGCGATCGGTCTGACGGTGACCGCAGCGTTCATGGTGCTGATCCGCCTCGTCGGCGACCGTCTCGTCGAGCGGTTCGGCCGCCGCGCGATCGTGCGGTTCGGCGGGCTCTGCGCTGCTCTCGGCTTCGTGACCACCGGGTTGACCCAACCCCTGCCGCTGCTGCTGCTCGGGTGGGCACTCGTCGGATTCGGGGTCGGGATGATCGCACCGCAGGTGTACGCCATCGCCGGCCACATCGGCGGCGGCCGGGTGCTGGCGGTGGTTGTGACGTTCGGGTACGCCACCTTCCTCGCGGGTCCGGCCGTCATCGGGGCCCTCATCGGGGCCGTCGGGATCCAGCACGCCATGCTCGTGCCCGGCGCCATGTGCCTGGTGCTCGCTGCGTTGTCGCTCGGGATGCCCGGGCGCACCAACACCGCCCGCTGACTGCCTCCAAGGCCCTAACCGGCCGTCACCACGGTTTCGACCGCCTCAACGATGGCCTGCCGGTCACAGGCATAGAGATCGGCGCCGCTGAACGGGTTGATCTCGAGAAGCCGCAGTCCCGCAGGGGTTTCACCACATCGAGAACGAACACCGGCTCGGGTTCGAGCGCGGGCGCCAGCCGCTGCGCGTACGCCCACGCGGGCGACCTCGGCCCCACGGGCGTGACCGCGACCCGGCCCACTGCGGCGTACTCGGAGCCGGC
Source organism: Propionibacteriaceae bacterium ZF39 (assembly GCA_039565995.1). GTDB lineage: Bacteria > Actinomycetota > Actinomycetes > Propionibacteriales > Propionibacteriaceae > Enemella > Enemella fulvus. The sequence continues at coordinate 3,263,394 of CP154795.1, forward strand.
GACGACTCGGCCCGAGGCCACGACGAATCGCCATTCGCGACCGACGTCGACCACGGGGGTCACGACAATCGCCAGGTTCTCGTCGTCGTAGTAGAAGCCGTGATCCAGCGCGGAGAACGTAATGCATCCTCGCTCTAGAACCCGGCCGCTGAACGGCTTGAGCGGGCTGTCCGGACGCACGAAGACGCGGTCACCGAATGCAGCCGGCGGTCCGTGGGCGACGACCTCGGCGACCGTCGTGAACCTGAAGTCATCAGCGACGAGATCGTCGCGCACGCGATCCCACCACGCACTGCACGCGAACCGGGCCGTCGCACAGTATGCGCCCGGGCGCCAGCTGAGCTAAGAGGCGATGCGATCAGCATTGCCGAGCGATCCATGGAAGACGACCGGTCCGGCGGTCGCGGGCCACGCCCCGGTCGCCCACCAGTCGTCGTTCCAGCTGATCACCGCGCCGCCGGCTCTCTCCACGGCCTCGGCCAACGCCCGGTGCCGGTCGGCGAAGACCTGGTCTTCGAGGATCCATGTGGTCACGACTCCACGCTAGAAGACCGCAGGCTCCGACCCCTTGCCGCGGGCTTATTTTGATGTCACTGTTATTAACATGAAAAGGCCCTATCGGCAGACCGCCCGGGCCCAACAGGCGGAGGAAACGGGCGAGCGGATCCTGCGTGCAGCGATCCGGCTGTTCGACTCCAAGGGGTACGCCGGCCTCACCCTCGCCGACGTCGCCGAGGCCGCCGATGTGACCGTGCAAACCGTCATCCGGCGGTTCGGCGACAAGGAAGGCCTGCTCACCGCTGCCGGCCGGATCGCGACCGAAAACATCCGAAGTCAGCGCGATGATGTGGTGGCCGGCGATGTGCCGGCGCTGGTCGACAACCTGCTGACCCACTATGAGGAGTACGCCGCCTCGGCGCTGCGCCTCCTCGCCGACGAACACCTCAGCCCGGCCATCGCCACCTACACCGAGGCGGGGCGGGCGTACCACCGGGAATGGTGCCGCCGCGTGTTCGCGCCCTTTCTCACCGACCTGAGCCCAACGGTCCGCCGCCGCCGGCTCGCCCAGTTCATCGCGATCTGCGATGTCTGGACCTGGAAACTGCTGCGTCTCCAAGCCGGCCTGAGCCTCGCCCAGACCCGCACCGCACTTCTCGAAATGCTCGCCCCACTCACCGAAGGCACGCCCTCTCAAGGGAGACGGACATGACCACGATCCTCGCCTACACATCCCCGGCCATCGGCCACCTCTATCCGATGATGCCCGTGCTGCTGGAGCTCAAGAACCGCGGGCACCACGTCCACGTCCGGACGCTTGATCGCGCGGTCCCCGATGTCCTCGCAGCCGGTCTGAAGGCCGAGCCGATCCACCCCGCCGTCGAACCGGTCCTGGAGCAGTTCCCCACGCACGCGGCCAAGGGTGCGAAGGCCCAACTGGAGATGGTGGCCCGGCTCTTCTCCACCCGTGCCCAGCTCGATGCGCCCGACCTGAGGAAGGCCATCGACGAAGTCCAGCCCGACCTGCTGGTCGTGGACATCAACGCGTGGGGTGCGGTCGGAGTGGCCGAGGCGTCCGGGCTGCCTTGGACAAGCTTCTGCCCCTACATCCTGAGCGTGCGTTCGAAGGGGACGCCGCCCTTCGGGCCGGGCCTCACCCGCGATCTCTCGGTCAAGGGCCGGATCCGGGATGCAGTCGTCAACCGGCTCGTGCTCGGGGCGGTCGAGGCCCAGTTCCTGCCGACGCTCAACCGGGTGCGCGCCGCGGAAGGCCTGTCGCCCTGCCGCTCGGTCGACAACTTCTTCACGCGCGCGCACGCAATCCTCATGACCTCATCGGAGCCATTCGACTATCCCCATCCTGACTGGCCGGCGAAGATCCACTCGATCGGCGCCACGCCCTGGGAACCCGAGCGGCCGGAGCCGGAATGGCTCGCCGAGTTGGCCGACCCGCTGGTGCTGGTCACCACCTCATCGGAATACCAGGGCGACGAGGAGCTGGCCCGCGCGGCGATCGCGGGTCTCGCTGACGAGCCCGGTTCGGTGGTCATCACGATGGCGGCGGGCGTACCCGATGATCTCGGGCCCCTCCCGCCCAATATCCGCGTGGAGCGGTTCGTGCCGCACGGCCACCTGTTGAAGAGGGCCACCGTCGCCGTGACCCATGGCGGGATGGGGGCGACGCAGAAGGCCCTCGCCGCCGGCGTACCCGTCTGTGCCATGCCTTTCGGCCGCGATCAGTTCGAGACCGCCGCTCGCGTCGTGCACGCAAACGCCGGGACGCGCCTGGACGCGAAGAAACTCACGCCGGACGCTCTTCGGGATTCGGTACGCCGGGCGGCCCGGATGGCGGGTGGAGCACGCCGCTGCGCTGAGGGGTACGCCAACGCCGGCGGGGCCACCGCCGGCGCGGACACGATCGAGTCGTTGCTCGGGTCCTAGGTCAGCTCTTGCGGAAGGCCGAGGCCCCCTGCTCGCGGCGGGTTGCCTCGGCGTCGACGAATTCGCCGTACTTCGCGTCGACCTCGTCGAGCAGCCCCTGCGGTCCGCGCATGCGCGCGAACAACAGGCGATGGAACGCCTCGCCCATGTTGCCGAGTTCGAACTCCGACTGGCCCATGCGGAGCTGGATGAAGGGGTTGCCGGTGCCGCTCGGAGACTTCATGGCCGCTGCGAAGTTCTCGCGGGCGTCCTCCCAGCGCTGGGCATCGAAGTGAATGTTGCCCACGGAGGCATAGAGCCACGTGCTCGCGACCCAGTGATGCTTGGGCTCGGGCAGCAGGGCGATGCCGGCCTCGAACTTCTCCCGCGCGGCCTCGTCCTTGCCGGCCTCGAGCAGTTCGGTGCCTTCCTGCACCAGCACGTCGAGTTCCTTGGCGATGGCGTCGTCGAGGTCCTCGTGGTCGTGATCGTGATCCTGGGGCATGTTTCTCCTGATGGGGTACGCGTGGTCTGCGCCAGTATGCCCGGTCCGGCTCAGGCCGGCACGATCTGGAGCAGTCGACCGTTGCTGCCGTCCTCGATCAGCCAGATCGTGCCGTCGGGAGCCTGCGCGACATCGCGGATGCGCTGCCCCATGTCCCACTCGTCGCCCTTGGTGGCGTCGGTGCCGTTGAGGCCGACCCGGAGGAGGGCCTGCCCGGAGAGGGCGCCGACGAAGGCGTCTCCCTGCCACTGGGGGAAGACGTCGCCGGAATAGATCATGAGGCTGCTCGGGGAGATCGAAGAATTCCACCAGACCTTGGGGGCCTCGAAACCGTCGCCCGGCGCATGATCGGGGATCTCTCCGCCGCCGTAATGCGACCCGTTGGAGGCATTCGGCCAGCCGTAATTCTTGCCCTCGAGGATCAGGTTGATCTCGTCGCCGCCCTGGGGACCCATCTCGGAGGACCAGAGGTTGCCGTCGGCGTCGAAGGCAATGCCGAGCGGGTTGCGATGACCATAGGACCAGATCTGGGCCGAGACACCGCCACGGTCGGCGAACGGGTTGCCCTCAGCCGGGGTGCCGTCGGGGTTGAGCCGCAGGACCTTCCCAAGGCCACTGTTCAGATCCTGGGCCGGGGTCATCTTCTGACGATCGCCCGAGGTGACGAACATGTGTTGGCCGTCCGGGCTGAACGCGATCCGGTGAGCGAAGTGGCCATTGCCCGACACCTTCGGATCCTGGCGCCAGATCACGGTCAGGCCGTCGAGGCTGGCGGTGGATCCGTCGGTCACCAGCTTCGCCCGGCCGATCACCGCACCGGTGTTGCCGCCGTCGCCTCGCTCGGCCCAGCTGAGATAGATCGTCTGGTCCTGTTCGAACGATGGCGCGACCACGACGTCGCCGAAGCCGCCCTGGCCGGCGTCAACGACCTCGGGGGTGCCCGACACCGTGATGGTCTCACCCGATCGCTGGTCACGGAGGAGGAGTTCGCCCGACTTCTGGGTGATGAGCAGCTGGTCGGTGCCCGGCACGAACTCCATGGCCCACGGATCCTTCAGCGTGGCTGCTTCGCGCGTCGCGAAGGCGCCGCTCGCGTGGCGCTGCGGATCTCCGGACGCGGTCGGGCCCGGGGTGGGAGTGGTCTCCCCCGGCGTACCCGTCGGAGTCTCGGCCGCGGTCGCACCGGACGTAGTCGTCCCGGACGTCGTGGGGGCAGTCGTCTGTGGAGTGCTCGGGCTGCCTGCGCCGGCGCAGGCGGAAAGCCCGAGAGCGAGGATCAGTCCGGAGGCCAGGGCTATGCGTCGCATGCCCTCGAAAATATCGGCCCCGATCAAGTTCGGGTGTGTGACCCGAAGCAGCCGCTCACGAGAACCGCAGCATGAGACTGCGCAGCAGGTCGGAGAGTTGCGCGCGCTGGGCCTCGTCGAGCCCGCCCAGGAGATCGCGCTCGCGGGCGAGCAGCGATTCCATGGCCCCGTCGACGACTTGGCGTCCGGCCTCGGTGAGCCGCACGAGTACGCCTCGGCGGTCCCCCGGATCGGGTGATCGGCTGACCAGGTCACGGGCGACGAGCCGGTCCACGCGGTTCGTCATGGTGCCGGACGTCACGAGTGTCTCCTTGAGGAGCCGGCCCGGCGACAACTCATAGGGCTCACCGGCCCGGCGCAGCGCCGCCAGCACATCGAATTCCCACGCCACGATGTCGTGGGCCGCGAACGCCTCGCTGCGCGCACGTTCGAGCAGGAGACTCAGCCTGCTCACCCGGCTGAGGACCTCCAGCGGCGACAGGTCCACGTCGGGCCGTTCCCGTCGCCAGTCGGCGATCAGGCGATCGACAGCATCGGACATGACCGCATCCTACGCGGTTGTCTTGATGTCGAGAATCTTGGTGAATTCAGCCGTTTTTCGCGTCGCGCCAGGCCACCAGGTCGCGGAGCGGACCGAGGTCGTAGTCAGGGCCTCCGATGCCGAGGGTGAATAGTCGGGTGCCGACGGCATGGGCCGCATCGGCCGTCGCCTCGAGCGCCTTCGCATCGACGCCGGTGGATCGCTCGATCTCACCCGGGTCGCGGCCCACCTTGGCACACCACTCGTCGAGCACCGCGTTCTTGTGGCGGAGGGTGTCGGCGTCGCCGAAGGCATGCCAGACGTGGGCGTGCTGGGCGACGATGCGCAGCGTCTTCTTCTCTCCTCCACCTCCGACCAGGATCGGGATCTCGCGCGTCGGGGCCGGGTTGAGCCTGGTGAGCCGCTCCCGGATCAGCGGCAGGTCGCGATCGAGGTTGTTGAGCCGGCTGCCCGGCGTACCGAATTCGTAGCCGTATTCCGCGTAGTCCTTCGCGAACCAACCCGATCCGATGCCGAGGATGAGCCGACCCTCGCCACCGCGGGCGCTGATGTGGTCGACGGTGCAGGCCATGTCGGCCAGGAGTTGCGGGTTTCGATAGGAGTTGCAGGTCACGAGCGCGCCGATCTCAACCCGTTCGGTTGCCTCGGCCCACGCGCCGAGCATGGTCCAGCACTCGAAGTGCTTGCCCTCGGGCTCGCCATAGAGGGGGAAGAAGTGGTCCCAGTTGAAGATGACATCGACGCCGAGCGCTTCGGCTTCCGCCGCCGCGCGGCGGATGGCGGCATAGTCGGCATGCTGCGGCTGCAGTTGTACGCCCACCCGGGCGGCCCGTTCGTTATTCCGTTGGTTCACGTTGGCTCCTTCTCGGAGGTGGTGACTCTCAGGCGCAGGACGTGATCAGTCGCGCACCGGCGACCGGGCCGGCGACCCTGCGTACGGCTCGGGCAACGCCTTCCACGCCCAGCGTCGTGCTCAGCGCGACCGCAGCTTCCTCGTTGCGGCACAGGAACGCCACCGTCGGCCCCGACCCGGAGACCATCGCTCCCAGAGCGCCGCAGTCGAGGCCCACGTCGATCGTTGTCTGCAGCGAAGGACGCAGATCGATAGCGGCTTCGGCGAGGTCGTTGCGCAGGTGCTTGCCGAGCTCGACCGAGTCGCCCTGGGCGAGGGCATTGAGCAGCTCGGTGGGCATCTCCAGCGAACCGCCCCTGGGCGACAGCTCATCGAACCGGCGATAGACGGCCGGGGTCGACAACCCACCGTCGGCGAACGCCAGCACCCAGTGATGGGCGCCACGACTCAGCACGGGCACGAGCTTGTCGCCCCGGCCGGTGCCGATGGCGGTGCCGCCCAACAGTGCGAACGGCACGTCCGAGCCCAGTTCCGCGCCATATTCGCGCAGCTCCTCGGGGTCGACATCGAGATCCCACAGCACCGAGCACGCCAGCAGGGCCGCGGCCGCATCAGCGGATCCACCAGCCATGCCGCCGGCGACGGGGATGGACTTCTTGATGCTCAGGCGCACCCCGAACTCGTCGCCATGCTGTTCGGCCAGCAACCGCGCGGCGCGCACCGCCAGATTGGAATCGTCGGCGGCCACCTCGTCAGTGCCCTCACCCGACATCGCGACGGTGATCGTGCCGGGTTCGTCGACCTGGGCGATCAGCTCATCGTGCAGCGACACCGCCTGGAACACGGTCGTCAGAGGGTGATAGCCGTCCTCGCCGAGCGCACCGACACACAGGGCCAGATTGATCTTGGCCGGCACGCGCACGCGGATGGTGGGCGTCGGAATCTCGGACAGTGAGGACACGGCCCCACGCTAACGGTCGGCACAACCCCGGCACGAGGGGGCCTTCATTATCGCCCCTGGGTCACCGCTCGAGATTGGTGCAGATGCACACCTTGTTGCCCTGCTTGTCCGCCAGGACCCAGAAGGAGGGCGCCCGGTCGTCGCTCACCAAAGTGCCGCCCGCCTCGATGGCAGCCTGCACGCGGGCCTCGGCCTGGTCATGCGCGACCCAGACGTCGGGATGCCACCGCTGGGGCGGGGGCTCCGGCAATTCCTCGGACTGCTGGAACCACATATCCGGCGTTCCGGCAGCGGTGAGGACCTCGTCACCCTCCACCTTGCCGTCGAGGATGGCGGCCCAGAAGGGAGCGACGGCGGCACCGTCGTGCGTATCCAGCCCCATGTCGACCAGCACTCGGCCGGGGGTCGCCTCGTGACCGGCTGCGCGGGCGAGACCGCTGATGACGATGGCCAGGTCGATGTCACGGTGGGTCACGCCGTCGGCATCGTGACTCCACAGCGTCACGGCCACGGTGGGATAGGTCAGTGTGATGTCCGGGTGGTGGTTGGCGGCCTCGGCCGCCTCCGCGATGTGTTCGACGAACGTCAGCCCGGCGACGAACGATCCGGTGTCGAACGAGGAATGCAACTTGTTCTGGACCATCCGCCAGTCCGGGAGATCGGCGGCGATCACATCGGAGATCCTGAGTCGATCAGTCATGCATCCAGACTCGCAAACACCTCGGACATTTTCTGCACCTGTCGACCATCTGCTCCGAAATTCGACTCCGCGAGCCAGCGGCGATGCGCCTCACGGATGCGCGGCCACTCGTCGACCGTCATCGCGAACCAGGTCGTGTCGCGGTTGCGGCCCTTGTAGACGACATGGCTCCGAAAGGTGCCTTCCTCGGTGAACCCGAGCCGCAACGCCGCCCGCCGCGAGGGCTCGTTGAGGCTGTCGCACTTCCACTCGAACCGGCGATAGCCCAGGTCCTCGAACACATGCGCGGCGAGCACGTGGAACGCCTCAGTCGTGACGCGCGTGCGCTGCAGTTCGGGTGCATAAAGAATGTTGCCGACCTCGATCACACCGTTGACCCGATCGATGCGCATCAGCGTGAGCATGCCGCGCGGCTCACCCGTGTCCCGGCGGATCAGTGCGAAGGGCACGTCGGCCCCCGCGAGGATCCGGTCGATCACGGCGTACGCCTCCTCCGGCGTCCGTGGTGGTTCGACCCTGAGATAGGTCCACAGCTCCGGATGGGACGCGACCGACGGCAGAAAAGACTGCGCATGGTCACGACGGAGGGGTTCCAGCTGGGCAGACCGGCCGACGAGCGTCACGCGCTCCGGGCCCTCCGGCGGCGTCCAGTCGGTCACGGGGTCGCCGATGGGTTGGGCGTACTCGTTCACTCGCGTCACATCCTCAGCCTAGGAATCGCCGATCCGGGCCGCCAGTTGATTGCGGACGGTTGCGTGTCGGAGGTCACACATACAGTGGGGCACGTGACTGAGCGACCAGGAATCGGCACTGTCGGCGAGCTGCGGGCCTCGGGCCATGTGGCCAAGGCCCTGCGAGAAGAGATCAGGGACAACCTGCTGGCCAAGCTGGCCGCGGGCGAGGATCCGTGGCCGGGACTGCACGGGTTCGAATCGACCGTGATCCCCCAGCTCGAGCGCGCACTGCTGGCCGGCCATGATGTCGTGCTGCTCGGTGAGCGCGGCCAGGGCAAGACCCGTCTGCTGCGCACGCTCGTCGGACTGCTCGATGAGTGGACCCCGATCATCGACGGCAGCGAGTTGGGCGAACACCCCTATCACCCGATCACGCTGGCCTCCCAGCGCCGGGCCGGCGAGCTCGGCGACGACCTGCCGATCGCGTGGCGGCATCGCGATGAGCGCTATTCCGAGAAGCTGGCGACGCCCGACACCTCGGTGGGTGACCTCATCGGCGATGTCGACCCGATCAAGGTGGCCGAGGGCCGCAGCCTGGGTGACCCGGAGACCATTCACTTCGGCCTCGTGCCCCGCAGCCATCGCGGCATCGTCGCGATCAACGAACTCCCCGACCTCGCCGAGCGCATCCAGGTGGCGCTGCTCAACGTGATGGAGGAACGCGACATCCAGATCCGCGGCTATGTGCTGCGGCTCCCCCTCGATGTGTTGCTCGTGGCGAGCGCCAACCCGGAGGACTACACCAACCGCGGCCGCATCATCACGCCCCTGAAGGACCGCTTCGGAGCCGAGATCCGGACTCACTATCCGATCGAGGTCGCCGACGAAGTCGCGGTGATCCGCCAGGAGGCCCATCTCGTCGCCGAGGTGCCCGATGTCCTCATCGAGATCCTGGCCCGGTTCACGCGTGAGCTGCGGGAGTCGTCCGCGATCGATCAGCGCTCGGGCGTCTCGGCCCGCTTTGCGATCGCGGGCGCGGAGACCGTGGCCGCGGCCGCGCTGCACCGCGCGACCATCCGCGGCGAGGACGAGGCGGTCGCCCGGCTGGTCGATCTCGAGGCCGCGGTCGACGTGCTGACCGGCAAGATCGAGTTCGAGGTCGGCGAGGACGGCCGGGAGGCCGAGATCATGGGCCACCTGCTCCGCACTTCGACCGCCGCGGCCGTGCGCGAGCACCTGCGCGGGATCGACTTCGCCGCGCTCGTCCAGGCCATGGACGGCTCGACGCTGGTCACGACCGGCGAACGCGTCACCGCTGCCGAGTTGCTCGAGGCGCTCCCCGCCGGTCCGGCCAGCACCTACGACGAGGTCGCCGACCGACTCGCCGCATGTACGCCCGGCCAACGCGCCAGTGCGCTCGAACTCGCGCTGGAAGGGCTCTATCTGGCCCGCCGGATCAGCAAGGAGACCGGCGGAAGCGAAACGGTGTACGCCTGATGGCCCGCCCGCCGCGCCACACCTCACGCTACGGCCGCTATGTAGGCGGGCCGGATCCGCTCGCGCCCCCGGTCGACCTCGCCGAGGCGCTCGACCACATCGGCCGTGAGGTCATGGACGGAACGTCGCCCGAGCGCGCCATGCGAGAGTTCCTGCGCCGGGGCGACAAGGGCCGCACCGGCCTCGACGATCTCGCGCGCCAGGTCGCCCGCAAGCGCCAGCAGTTGCTCCAGAAGCACCGTCTCGACGGCACGCTCGAGGAGGTGAAGGAGCTTCTCGACCAGGCCGTCCTGGCCGAGCGCAAGCAGCTCGCGCGCGACCTCGACGACGATGCCCGGTTCGCCGAGATGCAGATGGAGAACCTGCCACCCTCGACGGCAGCTGCGGTCAACGAGCTGCGGGACTACAAGTGGCGGTCGCACGAGGCCAAGGAGGCGTACCAGAAGATTGCCGACCTCTTGGGCCGCGAGCAGCTCGACCAGCGGTTCGCCGGGATGAAGCAGGCGCTGGAGAACGCAACCGACGAGGATCGCGCCGCAGTCAACGAGATGCTGCAGGACCTCAACCAGCTCCTCGAGTCACACGCGCGCGGCGAGGACACCGAGCAGCAGTTCCGTGAGTTCATGGCCAAGCACGGTGACTTCTTCCCCGAGAATCCCCAGAACATCGACGAACTGCTCGACGCCCTCGCCCAGCGGGCGGCGGCGGCTCAACGCATGCGCAATTCCCTCTCGCCCGAACAGCGCGCCGAGCTGGATCAGTTGGCGTCGCAGGCGTTCGGTTCGCCGGATCTCATGGACCAGTTGCAGCGGCTCGATGCCAACCTGCGCGGCCTGCGGCCGGGTGAGGACTGGGACGGGTCGGAGGAGTTCTCCGGCCAGGAGGGCATGGGGCTCGGCGAGGCGGCCGGGATGATGCAGGAGCTCGCGGAGCTGGATGATTTGGGAGCGCAGCTGTCGCAGCAGTACGCCGGAGCGGCGCTCGATGATGTCGACCTCGAGATGCTGGGTCGACACCTGGGCGCGGAGGCGGCCGTCGACGCGCGGACGCTGACCGAGCTCGAGAAGGCGCTGCGCGACTCGGGCTATCTGCAGCGAGGATCCGACAACAAGCTACGCCTGTCACCGAAGGCGATGCGCCAGCTCGGCAAGGCCCTGCTCAAGGATGTGGCCGAGCGGCTGTCCGGTCGTGGCGGCAACCGCGACACCCGCAAGGCAGGCGCCGCCGGCGAGCGGACCGGCGCGTCGCGGCCCTGGGAGTTCGGGGACACCGAGCCGTGGGATGTCACGCGTACCGTCGCCAATGCCGTCCAGCGCGCCGTCGCCGAGGGCAGGGATGCCACACGCGGCGTACGCCTCGGCATCGGCGACATCGAGGTGACCGAAACCGAGGCGCGTACGCAGGCTGCGGTCGCGCTGCTGGTCGACACGTCGTTCTCGATGGCGATCGAGGGGCGCTGGGTGCCGATGAAGCGCACCGCGCTGGCGCTGCACCACCTGATCTCGACCCGGTTCCGAGGCGACGCGATGACGGTCGTCGGGTTCGGCCGCACGGCCGGGACGCTCGACATCACCGAGCTGACCGCCTTGCAGACCAACTATGGGATCCAGGGCACGAACCTGCATCACGGACTGCTGCTGGCCAACCGGTTCTTCCGCAAGCACCCCTCGGCCCAGCCCGTGTTGCTCGTCGTCACCGACGGTGAGCCGACCGCACACCTGGAGCCCGACGGGGAGGCGTACTTCGACTATCCCCCGTCGCAATACACGTTGGCCGTGACCGTCGAGGAGCTCGAAACCGCCCGGCGGCTGGGAGCCCAGACGACGTTCTTCCGGCTGGGTGATGATCCCGGGCTCGAGCGCTTCCTGGATGCACTCGCCAGGCGGGTCGACGGGAGGGTCTTCGCGCCCGACCTGGACGACCTCGGCGCCGCCGTCGTGGGGTCCTATCTCCACGATCGGTTCTGATCGACCACCTCAGGCGACCCTCGCGCCGTAGCGCTGCCGTGCAGCCTCACCGGACGTGCCGACGAAGGAACCGATCAACGCCCAGGACATGCCTGATTCCCGCGCGGTCCGGACTGCCTCCAGCAAATGGCGCTCGGCCTGTGATTGTTCGGCGACTGCCGACCGCAACTGCTGAACCGCTTCTGCATCAAGCTCGTCTGCCGGATTCGGCTCGTAATCCTCGAAACGCATCGCCAGCTCTTCGGCGTGCGCCAGGATTTCCTCAACACTTCGTGGCATCTGATCTCACCTCAATAACTTCCCCGAGGGCTCCACGCATCCAAGTTAACTTGCCAAACGCCTAAGATCAATAGCCTTCCATGACGCTTCCAATGTCACCAACGACGAGTGTCCGTCGGTGAGCAACCCAGTCGCCTGTCATAGGGATTGGCCAGCCGGCAACAACCAGAGTGTGAGCGACATGAACCCAGAGGCAGAAGCCGAAGCAGGTTTCCGCAGCCTCTATGAGCAATGGGCGGGACGCGTCTATGCGTACGCCCGAAGACACTCCGACCCGGACACGGCAGAACAGATCGTGTCGGACACGTTCCTGGCCGCCTGGCGCCGGTGGGATGACCTCCCTGATCCGCCCTTGCCGTGGCTCCTGCGTACCGCACGGAACTGTCTCGGCACGCTCTGGCGCGGCCAGCGACGGCAGCGGGCACTCGTCGATGCCGTTGGCCTTCATGCCCGGATCGACACCGCCGGCCCCGAGCACGAAGTCCTCGCCCGCGAGGAGATGCTCACGGCGCTGCGGGGGCTCTCCCCCGATGACCGCGAAGCCCTGTTGCTGATCGCCTGGGACGGCCTGACCCACGAGCAGGCCGCCGATGTTTTGGGAATCGCCGCCAACACCTTCGCTGCGCGCGTCTCCCGCGCCCGCAAACGGCTGTCGATTGCACTTGCCGACGCCGACCCCACCCACTCCACCATCGCGCCGACCGCCCTGAGGAGCCTCCGATGAACGACCTTGATGTCCTGCGTTCCCTGCGCCCCACCGACGAAACCCTCGCAAACGAGTTCTCCCACGAGCGACGCGAGGAGGTCCTGACCGAAATCCTCGACGCCCGCCTCGCCGGTACGCCCACCGCATCCGGCGCCGAACGCTTGGACAGTGCTGCACCCCACGCAGCACAGTCCAAGCGTCCCCACTCCATCCCCCGGAGTGCACTCCGCCGGCGGAGCCTGGTCGCAGCCGGCGTACTCGTCCTCGCCGGGGCCGGAGTCGCGATCCAACTCGCGCCGATCGGCGAGCAGGCCCCCGGTCCCGTGTCGACGATGCTCGCGCCACCCGCGGCCGCCGCGACCCTGCCCGAGCTGGCCCTGCGCGCAGAGAACCCGACCCCGCTGGCCGAGGGCGCATTCCGCCACGTCCGGATCACCAGCAGTGACCAGACCATCGACACCTATGTCGCGGCCGATGGCTGGACCTGGCGCCACGACACGATGCCGGGCGGCGGCCAGTTCTATGCGGTCATCGCCCCGCAGACACTCGACCTGCCCCGCGACCCGGTCGCCCTGCGCGCTGCCTTGGAACAGCGAGCGACCGGAACCGAGTCGCCCGAACAGGCCCTGTTCAAGGAGATCGGCGAGGTCGCGATGAACGAGTCCGCGTCGTCGGCGGTCCGCGCCGCCGCGATCCGCGTACTCGATCAGATGGCGAACGAGCCCGCCGTCACGCGACCCCGGCCGAAGGACCCGGGCGAGACCACTCCGCGCGTGCTGGTCGAGCAAGAGGACCGGACCGGCCAGCCGGTGATCGTGGCGCGGTTCGTCGACGATTCCCGTCCGGACGTGAAGCTGACGCTGACCTTCGATGCGCGGACTGCGGGTCTCCTCGGCCAGGAGGTCGGTGACTATCGGCTGGACTTCACGCGCGACACCGCAGGGCAGTTGCCCACTGACATCGTCGAAGCGGTCGGCACCGAGCGGGTGGAGAAGTCGAAGACGCTGAACCCTCGCTGAATAGCATGACCGCGTGAAACTGGTCGGCGAGCTGTGGGCACTGGGGCGGGAGACGGTACGCCTGTGGTGGCGCCGGCTCCCGGTCCTGGGCAGTTGGTTCCTGATCGGCTGGATCGGCCTGACGACCGGCACCCACCTATCCGTCTGGCTGGGCGGCAACCACCGGACCCTGGCCACGCTGGCGTTCGTCGGCGGCGTCATGATCCAGGTGGTTGCCACGATCGCCATGGTCCACGCGCTCTGGCGCGACCTTCGCAGTCCGCGCAATTTCGCCAGGCTCAACCACCGAGCCGACGAGCTCCACGCCATCCCCGACTCAGTGTTCCGACGAGCGTCGCTGTCGAAGACCCTGCTGTTGTCGATCGGTCCGTTCCTGGCGGTGTACGCGGTGTGGAGCCTGATCGACGGCTGGGTGGCGGACCTCACGATCTGGAATCAGGCCGTCAACCCGTCCGGGATCGGCGAGCAATCCTGGTCGGTGACCACCGACCCGTCCGAGTTCGGGCTCTATCTGGTCATCGGAGTCGTCGCCTGGATCGCGCTGCGCGCCTTGGGCCTGGTGCGGGACCGGCACCGATCCTCCTGGTGGCGGGCCTCGGCGGTGTTCCTCGAAGGGCTGTGGGCGTTCTGCCTGTTCTTCATCACGATCGGGCTGCTCACCCTGTTGTGGCACTGGTTCTATCGCACCCGGGTGTTCACGGGACTGGCGGCCGCCTGGGCGTGGTTCATCGACACGCTCCCGGCGATCCGGTTGCCGTTCGATGTGGCCCTGCCCGATGCCGTACGCCTGCTGTCCGGTTGGCTGGCGCAGGACTTGCTCCCCGCCGTCTGGCAAGGCGTCGGCCTCCCCCTGGCCTGGCTCGCACTCGTGGCAACGGTCTATGGCTGGCGCGGTTTCTCGATGGCCGACGCCCTGAGCCGATCCCGCGCCGCACGACTCAGCGGACGGCTCGAGGCCACGTCCTGGGGTCGAGCTCTGCGGACAGTCACCTCACTCGCCACGATGGACGTCCGCGACAAATACCTTCCGGTGATCCAGGCGCTCCGGCTGACCCTGCGCTCCGGTCCGGTGCTGCTGGGTGCCTACCTGATTCTGTATGCCCTGATTCAGTTCATCGCCCGCTGGCTCGACGTGGCGGTCGTGCTGGCAGCAGGGCCCATGGACAACGTGACGCGCCTCCTCGTCCAGTCCCTGCTGACGCTCCCCGGCTCACTGCTCGCGCAGACCCTCGTCGTCGCACTGTGGGCCGCAACCGTCGATCGGGGCCTGCGCGCAGCGCTCGGCGGCGTACGCGAACGCGAACGCGAACCCGAACTAGCGAGCGGGAACGAAGTGCCAGTTCTCCCACAGAGTGGCGGCGACGGAGTGGAGGTCCGAGGGTGATACCTCGACCGTGACGCCCTCCACATCCCTCGGGCGCACCTGGAACACGGCGACCGTTTCATACGGCTCCCCGGCCCGGGCGGTGAACCCGGTGAACGACTCCGCGGAGCCATAACAATCGGTGGCCGCCTCCGGCGCCACCACCGGTCCGCTCTGCAGGATCCGCTCCCCGGACGCCGTCCGCAGCGTGATGTCACACCCCAACGCCTCCTGCCCGGTGGGCGTCTGCGTCGGCAACACCGTCATCCGCACGGCCAGCACCTGCAGCCCGGGCAGCCCACCCTCGCTGATCCTGTCGACCGCATCGAGCCGCAGGCGATAGCCGTAGCGCGCTTCATCCAGCGCCGCCCACTCCCCCTGCGGGACGGTTCCGACGAGTACGCCGTAACGCACGTCATGCAGCCGCGCCGAGGCCCGCGCCCCGAGGACCAGCGCCACCACCACCGCAAGGACGAGCAGCGAAAAGAAGGGCATCCAACCGCGCCGGACCCGGCGGCGCCGGGCGTACGCCGTCGCCGGGCTCACAGTGCGGGCTCCGTCACATCCGCGGGAACGGTGAACGGCTCCGGCAACTCCGGCAGCTCGGCCAACGGGAAGGTCGCTACCGCGGTGAGGGTGCGAACATCGGTGCGCAGTTCCGGCACGAGGGTGAAGACGGCACCGGCCACCTTGTCCTGCGGCACCTCGAAAACCGTGGTGTGCACGAGCGCCTGGCCGACACGGACTTCGGCCCAACCGCTCAGGCCGAGCCGCTGATAGGCGCGGTATTCATAGCCGTCCCGGGTCGTCAGGCCCGGAATCGGCGCCACGACATCGCCCACGGCGGCGGCCCGCCAGCGCACGACGACGAAGCGGTACGGCGTGGCATAGACGGTCCCGGACGGTGTTGCCACGGCACCCGTGATGCCCGTGGACTCGACGCTCGCCACCAGCCGCTCGGTGCGCGCGATCCCAACACGATCCGGCCGGGCCGCGACCCGATCAGGCGGCCGGGTCGGCGTACCCATCGTCAACAACCCCACCACCAGCAGCGCCGCGAGGAGGGACAGCGCGCCCTTCGCCCGCGTCCTCATTGCACCAACCAACGGGCATTCACCCGGACGTGCGCGGCCGGGGGCAACAACGCGTCGGGCTCCTCGGCGACGGAGTTCGGATCGATCGGGCGCTGGTCGAAGATGATGACCTCGACGACCTGGTCGCCGGCGCGGGGCACGGGGGTATCGGCGACGGACAGGTTGAACGTGCAGGCGGTCTCGGTGGTGACCAGCGGATCGAGACCGCCCTCGTTGGTGGAGTTCGGCTTGCATCGCGGTCCCGCGAGGATTCCCCCGTCGGGCAGGCGTACGGCGACCGCCCCCGGAAACACGACCGGCTGGTTCTCCTTGGTCAGATTGGTGGCCCGGAGGATCACGACGAAGAACGACGGCCTGCCCGCGCCGACGACGCCGGCGCGTTCGACGCTGAACTCCCAGTAGCGCGTGCGGATTGTTTCGCCGATCGCGCGCTCACGGCCGATATAGGCCGCTGAGCGCTGGAATCCACCCAGCAGCCAGGTGACCCCGAGGACGAGGATCAGCACCGCGGCAATGACCTCCCAGCCGGAGCGGGATCGTCGCCAGGTCCACTGCACCCGGTCACCCTAGGTGACGCGGGTGTCGCCGATCCGGTGGTGGCTCAGAGGGCCAGCGGCGAACGATCGTCGGTGCCGGGCTCGGCAATCACGGCCGGTTCCGGGGCCAGCCCCGGCTCGGCGATCTCGACTGGCTCGGGCAGAAGCTCACGCATCTGGTCGGCGAGCTCCTGGGCGTGAGCCATCAGTTCGGCATTCGTGTGGGTCATGATCACCCTCCACAGGGCGGTGTTTCTCTTGGGCTGATCGGGATCCTAGAAGTGAGGATCACCTAACTTCCAGAGAAACCTGAGGATTTCCGGGCCGTGTCTTGTGGGGGCACGGTCACGATTCGGTCACCCCGTCAGCCGGCGAGGAGGGCGGCGAGCGTCCCGCCGAGTTCGTACGCCGAGTCGAGCG
Source organism: Propionibacteriaceae bacterium ZF39 (assembly GCA_039565995.1). Lineage (GTDB taxonomy): Bacteria > Actinomycetota > Actinomycetes > Propionibacteriales > Propionibacteriaceae > Enemella > Enemella fulvus. Next base: position 3,280,234 of record CP154795.1, read on the forward strand.
CTGCATCGTCCACATCGCCGAGGAGTTCCTGGACCGCGTACGCCTGCTGCCACCCGAGCGCGCTCGTGATGCCGAGGACCTGGCGTACGGCTCCGGTCGTGTCATAGCGACCGTGGACCAGCAGACCGAACGGCCGCCCCTTGGTCGCGCCCGCGCTGGAATCTGCGGACCCGTCTGCCCCGAGTGCCCCACCGATCTGCAGGAACGTCGAGTCGAACATGTGCTTGAGCGCCCCGCTCATGGCGCCGAAGTTGGCCGGCGTGATCAGCACATAGCCTTCGGCGGCGAGCAGGTCCTCGTGGTTCGCCTCGTCCCGGGCGAACGCCAGGGCGGGGAGCTCGCGGACCTCCAGGTTGTCCAGCAGCTCCGCGACCTCCGTCGGGTCCTCTCGCGCGAACCGCGTCCCGGCCAGCACGGCGTCGGTCAACGCCCGCACCGACCGGGACGGCGAATGGTGGATCACCAGCAGCTGGGTCATTCACCCAGGCTAGCCACCCTCCTCCTCTACGCACCCGACTGCACCACCCTCTTCGACCGTGCACTTCTGGCGGTGGGCATCGCGCTGGATCTGGGCGGGAATCTCATCGACGACCGCGCGGGAGTAGCTCGATTCGAACTGCACCTTCTCGCCCCCGCGAACCCGCTCGGCGCGAGTGCGCTCGCCGATCAGCTCGCCCGTGTGCTCGTCGAAGACCAGCTCATCGCTGACACCGAAGACATCGGCGCGGCCGATCGCCACCCCGGTCCGGCCGTCGACGACGGCCTTCGGATCCGTGATCGTCGTCCCCGGGATCGTCTGGATCACCCGGAACAGCGCGGCCCGCAGGTCGGCGGGCACCATGCCCGTCCGGAGGGCGTCTGCGGCATAGGTGTACGCCGAGTCGTGCTTCCCGGAGCCCCGGCCGGCACTGTCGGCGTACAACCGGGCGCGCAGTGCCTGCGTGTCCCGTGGCAACGCAGCCAGCCACGCCTGGTTGGGCAACTGCCAACTGCCCTCGATGTCGTTGGGGCTCAGGTTGGTCGTCCAGGGATAGGGCGGCGCGGGCTCCGGATGGATCTCGGGACCGTCGAGGAGACGGAGGATCTGATGGGGTTTGTCGTCATACCAGCTCGGGCGGGCACCATCCACAGCTTCATAGGTCACCCGTGCAGTCGCGATCAGGTAGGTCGACCCGTCGCCCGGCTGGGCGTTCTCCTTGTCGTTGTTGCGGTAGTAGGTCTGCGACACCGTGCTGCGGGACGTGATCTCCCACCACTGGTCGGCCCGGGCGGGCGGGTCGGTCGCGGCACCCGCGGCGAGGAACAGCACTTGGCTCGCCTCCGCGCTCGCCGAGCCCGTCGGCCCGAGCTGGGTGACACCGGCGACGACGAGGCTGCCCGCTGCCACCGCCACCGCCGCCTTCCAGCCGCCGGACAGCAGACGCCGGCGGGTGACGCGTGGCTTCGAGACGCTCGTCCCTCGCTCCTCAGCCGGCGAGGCCCCCAGCGCCCGATCGAGGATCGCGGTCCGGGTTGCTGGAGACACGTCGGGCAGGTCGCGAGCGGGGTCGTGCCGTCGCATCAGTTCATCAAAGTCGTTCATCTCAGGCTCCGAATCTCTCGGCGGGGAGGGGATCCGCGGCATCGGCCGCGGAAGGGTCTGGGGCGTACGCCGATTGGGCGCGACGCCGGGCGCGCATGAGGCGCGTACGCGCGGTGGACGGCGCGATGCCGAGCACCTCGGAGATCTCGGCGGGGGTCAGTTCCTCCCACACCGCCAGCCGCAGGATCTCGGCATCGATCTCGTCCAGGGAGCTGAGCACGCTGTCGACGAGTGCATGGGAGGCGTCCTCGGCGGACGGAGTCGACCGCGGTGCGACATCGGCGGCGGCATCGTGCAAACGGGCTCGTCGGGCCAGCGCGCGCTGGTGATGCAGGACATGGTTGCGGGCGGCGCGGAGCAGCCACGGCAGCGGCGGCTCCGGCACGTCCGACCGTCGTTTCCACGCCACCACGAAGACCTCGGCCAACACATCCTCGGCGTGATCGCGCCCGACCCGGCGGACGGCGTACGCCAGGACCTGGCGGTGGTGGCGATCGAAGAGGGCGGTCAGCCAGTCCCGATCACGGATCTCTCTCATGCCCAGTAGTTCCCGGCTCCCGGTGATGCGTCACCGGCAGTCTCGCGCAATTCTTTCGGAAGCCCCTTTCGAGACGGCCGCGGGCGGCCTCCTCAGGGAACGGCGTCGGGAACTTCGGGCAACTTCCGGCGAGCCGCTGGGGCGTACCCCCAAGATGGACGGCATGACCCAACGCACCTGGGAAGACACCGCCCTCACCCCCAAGCAGCGCGCCGAAGCGCTCGTGGCCGCGATGACGCTGGAACAGAAGATCGCCCAGCTCCACGGCGCGATGGAGACCATCGACATCTATGGCATCGCCAGCAAGGCCACGACCGCGGAGGAGATGGAGCAGCTCGCAGCCCAGATCCGCGTCGAGCGGCATGTCGCGGCGATCGACGAGCTGGGGATCCCGCGGTTCCGGATCACGAACGGTCCGGTGGGAGTGGGGATGGGCGACGGTACGCCGAGCCCGCCGGCCACGAGCCTGCCGATGACCATCGGTCTCGCGGCGGGGTTCGACCCGGAACTGGCGACGGCGTACGGCGACATCATCGGCAGTGAAACCGCCACCCTCGGCCAGCATGTGCTCGAGGGTCCGGGCGTCTGCCTGCACCGGACCCCGATCGCGGGCCGCAACTTCGAGTATTTCTCCGAGGACCCCTATCTCTCCGGCGTCATGGGCGTCGCGGTGACGAAGGCGATCCAGGCCCACGATGTCATCGCGATGGGCAAGCACTATGTGGTGAACGATCAGGAGTACGAGCGTTTCCGCACCAATGTCGAGGTCGACGAACACGTACTCCGCGAGCTCTATCTGCTGCCCTTCGAAATGCTCGTCAAGGACGGCGAGATCGCCGCGATGATGTCGGCGTACAACCGGATCCGCGGCGTCTATGCCACCGAATATCGCTACACGCTCACCGACATCCTGCGCACCGAGTGGGGCTTCGAGGGCTATGTGCAGTCGGACTTCTGGTCGTGCCGCTCGGCCGCCGGATCGCTGAATGCGGGCATGGATCACGAGATGCCCGATGCGAAATGGCTCAACGAAGAGAACATCAAGAACGCGCTCAGCGATACGTCACTGGAGATCCAGACCGTGGATCGGGCACTGGTGCGGCGTTACACGCAGATGTTCCGGTTCGAGCAGTTCTCCCGCCCGTACGCCCCCGGCGAGATCGATGCCTATGGTCACGGCGCGATCTCCCGGCGCATCGGCAACGAGATCGCGGTGTTGCTGAAGAACGACGGCGGCCTGCTGCCGCTTGCGAAGGATCTCGGCAGGCTTCTGGTCGTCGGCCAGAAGACGTTCGCCGAGAAGGCAACCACCGGCGGCGGGGGCAGTTCGAAGGTGGACCCGCTCTATACGGTGCCGCCGCTGGAGGGTCTCGCGGACGTGTTGAGCGAACTCGATGCGAGCGTGCAGGTCGAATCGGTGATCGTCGCCGACGACCTCGCGAACCTGGCCGACGCGGTCGAGACGGCGAAGCAGGCCGATGTCGTGGTGATCATGGCCGGGCTGGTCGCGACGGAGGGCGCGGACCTGCCCGACATGAACATGCCGCACGACCAGAACCGCATGATCGCCGAGCTGGCGCCGGCCAACCCGAACACCGTCGTCGTGCTCAAGAACAGCAACCCGGTCGTGCTCCCGTGGGCCGACGACGTGCCGGCGATCCTCGAAGCCTGGAACCAGGGTGCGGAGGACGGCCACGTCGTCGCCGATCTCTTGTTCGGCGTCGTGAACCCGTCCGGCAAGCTCCCTACGAGCTATCCGATGACCGCCGACGACACGCTCTATGCCGGCCGTCCCGAGCGTTACCCCGGCACCGACGAGGGCGACGGCTACCCCGTCATCCGCTACTCCGAGGGCCTCGAAGTCGGCTATCGCTGGCACCAGGCCCAGGGCATCGCCCCGAGGTACGCCTTCGGCCACGGGTTGTCCTACACGACGTTCGAGGTCGGGGACGTCTCGGTCGACGCGGGTACGCCCGGCCAGCCACCGGTCACCGTCACCGCGACGGTCACCAACACGGGCCAACGGGCCGGCGCCGAGGTCGTGCAGGTTTATCTCGGGTTCCCGGAAGCATGCCAGCAGCCGCCGAAGCGGCTGGTGGGCTTCGCCAAGGTGGCGGTCGAACCCGGCGCCAGCGAGCAGATCACGATCACCGTCGATCCGGCGGCGACCAACCATCCGCTGTCGGTCTGGTCGTACGCCGAACGCGCGTTCGTCGTGCCTTCCGGCGAGTTCACCGTCTACGTGGGGACAGCCTCGGACAACACGCCCCACGAGTCGCGGTTCACCGTCCGCTGATCAACTCCCGGGCAGCGGGTGCGACCTCGCGGGCGAACGTCCGGGTGGTCTCGGCGTCGTCGGCGGCCAGGATGAAGCCGCTGATGCCGTAGTCGGCGTTGAGTCCGGCCAACTCTTCGGTCCACTGTTCGGGCGGGCCGTTGAGCAGGCCCTGGTTCCGATCACCGAAGCGGCCGTGGATGTTGAGCATCCGGCGTACGGCCGAAGGCTCCCGGCCGGCCTTCTCCGCGCCCTCGTCGATCAGCCGGTTCATTCCGCGAAGCGCCTCGGGCCCCTGCTTCAGATAGCCGAGCGACGGGAGCCAGCCATCGCCGAGCTCTCCGGTCAGGCCCAGCATCTTCGGGCCGTAGGCACCGATCCACACCCCGATATCGTGCGCGGGCTTCGGACCGCGCTTGGCGCCCGCGACCGAATAGAAGTCGCCCGCAACGCGGGTCCCACCCTTGGTTTCGGTGTTCCACAACTCACGGATGATCGCGATCGCCTCGCGGAGAGCCTTGATCGACTGCCCGGGCGTCAGCCGACGTCCGCCCATGGCCTCGATCGCATCCCAGAAACCGCCGGCCCCGATGCCGAGCTCGAAGCGTCCGTCGCTCAGGAGGTCAGGCTCGCCGACGCCCGCGCCAGCATCGCCGGCGGTCGCAGGGGCAGGTTGCTCACGTTCGCGCTGATCCGGATCCGCTCGGTGCGGGCGGCGACGAAAGCCATCAGCGTCCAGGTGTCGAGGAACGCCGGCTGATAGGGATGATCCTGGAAGGTCACCAGATCGAGCCCCTCGGAATCGGCCAGCACCGCCAGCTCGACCGCCTGTTGCGGGTCCCGCGCCGTGGGCGTGACGAAAGTGCCGAAGATCGGATCGTGACCATAGGTGGACATAGCGCCTGCTCTCGAGTCATTCAGTATTTGACGTGTCAACAATAGCCGGTCCGAGATTATTCCGACACCCCACTCCGAACCTGGGAGCCGATCCCTAGAATCGACACCATGCAAGAGATTCAGCGCGTTGCCATCGTCGGCGCGGGCGCGATGGGCGGGATGTATGCCGCGCATTTCGCGGAGGCTGGTTTCGAGGTGGTCTTCGTCGCGAGTGGCGAGCGGGCGGCACGCCTTCGCGACGGCCTGACCGTCAACGGCACACCTCTGCTGGCCGACGTCGTCGATGCCGAATCACCCGGTGACGCCACCGCTGCCGACCTGATGATCTTCGCCGTCAAGGACCAGCACCTGAACGAGGCGATCAGGGAGGCCGAGGTCATCGTCGGCTCGCAGACGATCGTCCTCTCCGTGATGAACGGCCTCGATTCCGAAGAACGCATCGCCCACGGTCTCGCCTGCACGCTCGACCGCCGCCGCGTACTCCTCTGCATCGCCCTCGCCATGGACGCCGAGCGCGAGGGCCGGGACATCCGGTTCCGCCAAGCGGGCAAGCTCGTCTTCGGTCATCCCCGCAACGACGAGCCGGACGAGGTGGTCACCGCGGTGCAGCGCGCCCTCACCCGCGCCCAGCTCGCCTGGGAGACCCCGGCCGACATGCGCCACGAACTGTGGTGGAAGTTCATGGTCAATGTCGGGATGAACCAGACCTCCGCCGTGCTGCGAGCGCCCTATGGCGCGCTCCAGCCCGATGGCGATCCCCGGTCGTTGATGTCGGCGCTGATCGACGAAGTGGTGCTGGTCGCCGCGGCCGAGGGCGTACCCATGACCGAGGCCGATGTCGAGCGCTGGCATCGCGTACTCGCGAACCAACCGGCCGAGGGCTGGACGTCCATGGCGCAGGACGTGCTCGCCGGCCGGCCCACTGAAGTCGAGACCTTCGCGGGCCGCATGGTCGCGCTGGGCGAGAAGCATGGCATCCCGGTTCCCTACAACCAGGCCATGCTCTGGATTCTGCGCAGCACCACGCCCCACTGAGGAGCACGATGCCGACCTATCACCACGACGGCCTCACGTTCGACTATCGCGATGAGGGCACCGGCGAGCCGGTCGTCCTGCTGCACGGATTCCCCGAGGACTCCGCCAGTTGGGACGCGGTGGTGCCGCTGCTGCACGCGACGGGCCTGCGTACGCTCGCGCCCGACCAGCGAGGCTATTCACCGGGCGCGGTGCCGAAGCGGCGCCGCGACTATGCGATCCGTACCCTCGTCGGCGACGTCATCGGGCTGCTCGACGCAACCGGGATCGAGCGCGCCCACGTCGTCGGGCACGACTGGGGCGGCGGCGTGGCCTGGATGACCGCGCTCTGGCATCCGGATCGGGTCGCCTCCCTGGTCTCGCTCGCCAGCCCACACCCGGCCGCTCTCATGTGGTCCTATCGGCACACCACTCAGGGCCTGCGGAGTTGGTACATGGGGACGTTCCAGCTCCCCTGGCTCCCCGAGCGCCTGCTCGCCCGCGACCTGGCGCGCACCCTGCGATCGAGTGGGATGAAGGCGGAGATTGCCGAGAGGTACGCCCGGCGGTTCGCCGATCCGGCCAGCCTGACGGGTCCGATGAACTGGTATCGCGGCATGCCGTTCTCCGGGCGTATGGGTGACCCGATGGTGCGCGTGCCCACGACCTATGTGTGGGGCCGACGTGACGGATTCCTCGGACCGGAGGCGGCCCGGAAAACGGCGGACTTCGTCGAGGCGGACTATCGATTCGTAGAGCTGGATGCGACCCACTGGCTTCCCGAGAATGATCCCGACCCTGTGGCCGCAGAGATCATTGCCCGGGTCGCCGGTGGGTGATGCCGATCAGAAGGTGTAGGGCACGCGCTCCCAGGTGAGGACCTCGTCGCCCTTCTTGTTGACGGTGAAGCGGGTCCACTCATGGCTGTTGGCGTCACCCTCGACGGTGATGCGCTGCAGATTCGGAGCTGCCTCAACGCCATAGATGCGCAGCCATTCCGAGTCGGCCGCCAGGGGCTTGTCGGCGTTGTAGCGATGCGAGTCACCGTTGATCAGATAGACCGGGCCATCGAAGGCGCTCGATCGCTCGGAGAGTGCCTCGACCAGCTTCACGAAGCCGGACACATCGTTCTGGGTGGGGTCCTGCGCCAGGAGCCACGGGTCGAACATGTCGGCCTGCAGCATGATCACGACACCGCGGGCGTTGCGCTGCTCGGCCCGATCGAAGGTCTCGTTGAGCAGGGCGAGGTTGGCGTCCTGGCGGTGGTTGAACTCGGCCAGCTGCTCCGGAGTCGGCGACGTCTTGCCGATGCCCGTCCAGGGCGCGAGGTCATTGTTGGAGCCCTGCACGTTCAGGACAGCGAACTCGACGCGCGCCTCGCGGAAGGACACGTTCTCGGGCAGGCCGAGGGCAGCCTGCGACTTCAGGGGCATGGTGCCGCCCAGAGTCCTGCCGGGGACCGGATAGAACACCTCGCGCAGCTTGTCGAGACGCTCCAGCGGGTTGTACGCCCCGTTGTTGGCGCGATGGCAGTCGACCCATTCGTTGTCACCGGGGGTGTAGAGGAACGGGTCCTCGAACCGGTCGAACTGCTCCCGGATGGCCAGGAAATAGGAGTCGTCGCAGCGCTGCGAGCCCGCCTTGATGTCGCCGACATGCGCGACGAAGCGGAGCTTGTCCTGCGCGTTGATCTCGTCGACCATGTGCGGGAACTGCACGAACTGGGCGGCGCCGTACGGAACATCTCCGATCACGGCGAACGTCAGGTCACTGTTGGGATTGGCTGCCTGGGCGGGCGCGGCCAGGCCGGAGAGCGCCAGCGTGGTGGCGGCGGCGAGTACGCCGAGCTTGAGTTTCATGCGCTCACATTTGCGCCGGTCATCTGAACTCGAACAGGTGCCGACGTTGAACGATCCATGAAATCCAACGGTCAGTCGAACCCAGCCCCTCCAACCCACGGGAAGGCGGCGTGATCCACTGGAAGTGGAAAGGGGACATCATGACTGCCTATGAGGACGCCCTTGCCGGTCGGCTCTGGGTCGGTGGCGAGTGGCGCGATGCGAGCGGCGGCGAGAACCTGTCCGTCGACGACCCGGGCAACGGTGAGCACCTCGCCGATGTCGCTGACGGCACTGTGGACGACGGCATCGCTGCAATCGACGCCGCCGAGGGCGCGGCCGAAGATTGGGCTGCGACAACTCCGCGCGAGCGTGGCGAGATCCTCCGGAAGTCGTGGGAGCTCTTGACGGCCCAGCGCGAGGACATCGGCAAGCTCATCGCCCGCGAGTCGGGCAAGGCCCTGACCGAAGCGCTCGGCGAGGTCGACTACGGTGCCGAGTTCCTGCGCTGGTTCTCCGAGGAGGCCTGCCGAGCCAGCGGATCCTTCGCGAACGCGCCCTCTGGGGCGTACAACATCATCACGCAGCTGCAGCCGGTGGGGATCTCGGTGCTGGTGACACCGTGGAACTTCCCACTCGCGATGGCGACCCGCAAGATCGGCCCGGCTCTGGCCGCGGGATGCACGACCGTGCTGAAACCGGCGTCGGCGACGCCGCTGACGTCGTACGCCATGGCCGCGATCTTCGCCGAAGCCGGAGTGCCTGCCGGTGTCGTCAACGTGGTCACCACCAGCGACAGCAAGGCGGTCGTTGGCGCGATGCTCGACGATCGGCGTACGCGAAAAATGTCGTTCACCGGATCGACCGAGGTTGGTCGGGGGTTGCTCAAGCAGGCTGCGGGCAACATCCTGAAGACCTCGATGGAACTCGGCGGCAACGCCCCATTCGTCGTGGCCGAGGATGCCGACATGGACGTCGCACTCGACTCCGCGATGATCGCCAAACTCCGCAACGGCGGCCAATCATGCGTCGCCGCCAACCGCTTCATCGTCCATGCGAGCCGTGTCGACGAATTCTGCGAGGGCTTCGCCGGGCGGATGCGGCAGGTCAAGGTGGGGTACGCCCTCGACCCCGGCATCGAGCTCGGCGCCCTCATCTCCCCCGACGCGGTCGACGGAATCCTCGAGCTCATCGCCGATGCGCAGGACAACGGGGCGACCGTGGTGTGCGGTGGCGAACGCATCGGCGAGGGAGCGTTCATGCAGCCGACCCTCCTGCGCGACGTGCCGCCGGATGCGCGCTGCATGACCGAGGAGATCTTCGGCCCGGTGGCACCGGTGACGACGTTCGAGACCTTCGACGAGGCCATGGAGCTGGCGAACAACACCGAGTTCGGCTTGGTGTCGTTCATCCAGACGTCCGACATGAAACTCGGCCTGCAGTTCGCGGACCGCGTCGAGTCCGGCATGGTCGGCATCAACCGTGGCGTCGTTTCCGACCCCGCCGCACCATTCGGCGGGTGGAAGCAGTCCGGCCTCGGCCGGGAGGGCGGACACGAGGGGCTGCTGGAATACCTGGAGACGAAGTACGTGGCTGCCAGCTGGTGAGGTGGCTGATGCCGAGGAGCGCCACTCGAAGCCCTACGCTGTCCGGGTGACGATTGTCGACACCGGGAGGGCCGGCTCATGAGTGGCGGTTTGGCAGCACTGTTGGACGATGTGGCGGCCATGGCCAAGCTGGCGGCTGCCTCGGTGGATGACATCGGAGCGGCGGCCGGCAAGGCCAGTGCGAAGGCAGCGGGTGTCGTGGTCGACGACGCCGCGGTCACTCCGCGCTTCGTGACCGGGTTCACCCCCGACCGCGAGCTCCCGATGATCAAGAACATCGCCAAGGGCTCACTGGTCAACAAGGCGATCATCCTGGTGGCGGCCCTGGTTCTGAGCGAGTTCATCCCGTGGATCCTGACGCCGTTGCTGATGCTCGGCGGCCTGTATCTGTCCTATGAGGGTGCCGAGAAGATCTGGGAGAAAGTCAGCGGCCACGGCGGTCACGCCAAGCCGGTGGTCACGCAGGGCCCTGATCAGGAGAAGGAGATGACGAAGGGTGCGATCCGCACCGACTTCATCCTCTCCGCCGAGATCATGGTCATCTCGCTCAGCACCATCGCCCAGGACGCCAGCATCTTCGTGAAGGCCGGCACCCTGGCCGTGGTCGCGGTGCTGATCACGCTCGGTGTCTATGGCGCGGTCGCGCTCATCGTGAAGATGGACGACATCGGCCTGCGCATCGCCAAGGGCGAGAGCAAGGGCTCCCAGGCGTTCGGCAACGGGCTCGTCAAGGCGATGCCCAAGGTGCTCGCCGCCCTGTCGATCATCGGCACCGTCGCGATGCTGTGGGTGGGCGGCCACATCCTGCTCAAGGGTCTCTATGACCTGCACCACGAGCTCGGCTTCGGCTGGACCGCGCCCTATGACTTCGTGCACCACCTCGAGGTGATGGTCCGCGAGGCTACGGGCCCGCTCGGCGGATTCCTGGGCTGGCTCGTGAACACCTTCTTCTCGTTCCTGTTCGGCCTGATCATCGGCGGCATCGTCGTGGCGATCATGCATCTCCTGCCCTTCGGCAAGAACAAGCATCGCGACGAGAGCAGCGATCACGACCTCGTCATGGACCCCACCGGCCAGGCGCCGCTGGTTCCCGAGAAGTCCGTGGAGACCGACAAGCAGCAGGAGCACCGGGACGAACGAGCCTGAAATCGATCCCATGGCCGAGGTGAATTGACGACGCTGGGTAAGTGCCCCGTCCTGCGGGGCACTTACCCAGCACACACCGGTCAGATCCCGAAGAACCGCACCATCTCGGCCGCTGCGTCCGGGCCGCTCGGGTCGGCGTACGAGCCTCCCGCCCGGCCACCCGACCACGTGTGCCCCGCACCGTGGATCACGATGCTCTCCGCGACCACGCGACCTTCCGACTCCGCGATCGTGCGCTCGACCTGACGCCCGTTGACGGTTTCCCGGAGGGTACGCCGGCCCGCGGCTTTCGGGGCGAACTGATCGAACACGCTGGTCGCATTGGAGACGCTCACCGTGGGATCGGCGTCACCGTGGATGACGATCGCAGGCAGCGTGTCGACCGCGGGGACACTCGCCGGCGCCTGCCGCATTGCGGCGAAGGCCGACACCATGTCGCCGGCCGCGCCATGGGCCAGACCGGAGTGCACCCCGATCCCGGCGAAGACATCGGGATAGGTCGCCCCGAGCACGCTCGCCATTCCCGCGCCGGCGGAGAAGCCGGCCACGAACACCTTCGAGCGGTCGATGTCGTGCAGGGCCGCGATTTCCTCGACGAGGCCCGCCAGGATCGCAGGCTCTCCCGCTCCACGCTGCTGGTCGGAGCGGTTGAACCAGTTCCAGTAGCGCATCGGGTTGGCCCCGGTGACCTGCTCCGGATAGAGCGCGATGAAGCCGTGCTCATCGGCCAGCGCATCGAAACCGGTCGCGTCGGCGAACGACGCTCCGTCCTGCGTGCCGCCGTGCAGGAGCACGACCAGCGGGCGCGGTCCGTCCGGGAGTTGCTCCGGCACGTGCAGGCGATAGGGCCGCGTAGTGCCCGCGCTGCCTCCGCCGAGCCCGGGCAGGGACCCCAGATCGGGCAGTGATCCCAACCCCGGGAGCGACTTCAGATCCGGCAGGGACGTCAGGTCCAGCGAAGACCCCAGCCCCGGCAGGGATTTCAGGTCGGGCATCTCGATCCGGGGCGCATGCGCCGGGGCGGCATGCCGGGGCCGCTGCGGACGGAACCTCCCGGTTCGACACGTGGGCGGCGTGGGAACAGCGCTGGCCGGGGCGGGGCTTCCGTTCAGGGCGCGCTGGATGGCCGCGGTCGCCTCGGCGAGCCTGCCGGAGCGGGTGAGATCGAGCGCCTCGGCCAGGGCATGGGTATCAGGGGTCGGCAAAGAAACAGGCATGGTGAATCTCCTCAGGAAGGGAAGGGATTGCCGCACGAACCGGCGGCAAGGGTCGCCGAACAGACGCTCGGCGTGGGACTCGGATCAACAGATCCGGCAGGGTGAAGCGACCCGGATCGACGGACCCGGGGATCAATCAGCGGATCAGAGAATCCGTGAGCGCAGCGCGGCTTTGACTGCGGCTGAGGCCCGGAAGGCGCCCAGCACCTCGATGGAGGCGATGGTGGCCAGCGCCAGTTCGGGCGTGACGTCATCGGCAATGGAGGCGAGCCCGAGGACGCGTACCTCGGTCATCTCCCCGGCGGCCTGAAGGGCTTCCAGGTCGGCCCGGGAGAGGTGATGATTCCCCAGCTGGAGCGTCCGGCGTACGACGGTCTGCTGCACCGCCGTCGCGCGGGTCGCCAACTGGGCACGGATAGCCGAGCGGATGAAGTCGGTGCGGTTGGCATAGAAGCCTTCCTGCACCAGCAGGTCGATCTCACCCAGGTCGACGATCCCGAGGTTGACGGTGATCTTCTCCGTCTTCTCGGGCTCGGGGCGACCGGCTGCAGGGGTGTCCTTGGCCATCGGGAAATCCGTTCTCCTTGTCGATGCTCATCATCCTAGCACCATCCCCTCACCATCCAAAGAGATGATCCAGAGAAGTTTGAAACTATCGATCACCCAGCTGCTCGGCGATCCGGGCGAAATCCTCGACCTCGAGCGCCTCGCCCCGGACGGTCGGGTCGATGCCCGCAGCTTCGATGACCGCGCTCGCGGCGGCGGACGAGCCGGCGATCCCCGCCAGTGCCGCGCGCAGCATCTTCCGGCGCTGCGCAAAGGCCGCATCGATCACCCGGAACACGCGTGCGCGCGGCGCGGTCGTGACCGGGGGGTCCCGGCGTACCAATCGCACGAGACCGGAATCCACATTCGGCGCCGGCCAGAACACCGACGGAGGCACAGTGCCGACGCGTTTGGCGGAGCAATACCACGCCATCTTCACCGAAGGAACGCCATAGATCTTCGACCCCGGCGACGCGACCAGCCGGTCGGCGACTTCCAGCTGCACCATCACGAGCCCCCGCTGCAGCGACGGGAACGTCGCGAGCAGGTGCAGCAACACCGGCACCGACACGTTGTAGGGCAGATTCGCCACGACCGTCGTCGGCGCGGGGTCGGGCAGCTCATCCACGCGAAGGGCATCGGCATTGATCACGTGCAGTTCGTCCGCAGACCCGGGCAGCCGCTCGGCCGCCGTGCGCGGCAGCCGCGCCGCCAACGAGTCCTCGATCTCGATCGCGGTCACCTGCTGCGCGACTTCGAGGAGCCCCAGGGTCAGCGACCCCAGCCCCGGCCCGATTTCCAGCGCGACGTCATCGGGCTCGACCTCGGCGAGCGCGACAATCCGCCGGACCGTGTTCGGGTCGATCACGAAGTTCTGTCCGCGCTGCTTGGTCGGGCGCAGATCGAGCTCCGCAGCCAACTCGCGGATCGTGCGGGCATCGAGCAGTCCGCTCACCAGGCCTCCCGATGGATGAGTTCGTCATGCGTACGCCGCGGCCGCCGCCTCGGCGAGCCGATCGGCCGTTCGTCGGCAGCGGGCCAGCCGAGGCTGATCACGCCGACGCTGAGTTGCCCCTCGGGTACGCCGAAAGCATCCCGGACGGCATCCTGCCGGTCCAACGGCACGCCGAAGAAGCACGCCCCCAACCCGTGAGCCTCGGCCCCCAGCAGGATGTTCTGCGCCGCCATCCCGGCATCGACCCACCAATAGGGCGCCGACCAGGGCTGCTCGGCCAGCTCCGTCCAGGCTTTGTCGGGCTCGGCATAGCGGCGGCGATAGGCGTTCTCGTCGGTGTACCCCAGCAGCAGCACGGGAGCGGTCCTCATCCCGTCCAACCAGGAGTTCCCACCGTCGCTGGTCAACCCCCAGAACCGGCGTACCGACTCGCCCGTCAGCACCACCCACGACACCGCCTGCGTGAACCCGGCCGAGGGGGCGCGCAAGGCCAGGCCCAGCAGTTCGTCCACAACCTCGTCCGGCACCGGACGGTCCGCATAGCGCCGGATCATCCGCCGCCGCCGGATCACCTCCCGGACGGCATCCGCCTCCGTCACCAGGCCCCGCCGAAGGCGGCGAACGCGTTGGCGGTCAACGCATCACACAGCTCCTCGAGCGGCTCGTCGCGCACCTCGGCCATGAACCGGACCGTGTGCGGGATGAGATAGGACGCGTTGGGATAGCCGCGCCACGGCATGGGCACCAGGTAGGGCGCGTCGGTTTCGACGAGTACGCGATCCAGCGGAGTCACGCGCAGAGCCTCTCGCAGATCCTCGTTGGCCTTGTAGGTCACCGGCCCCGGGAAGCTCAGATAGCCCCCGCGGTCGAGGCATTCCTGCGCGAACGCCGCATCACCGGAGAAGCAGTGCATGATGAACCGCTCCGGGATGCCCTCGGCGTCGAGCACCTTCAGGATGTCCTCGTGCGCATCGCGGTCATGGATGACGAGCGTCTTGTGATGCGACAGGGCGAGTTCGATGTGGGCGGCGAAGGATTCGTGCTGGCGTACGCGGGCGTCATCGTCGCGGGTCCGGTAGTAATCCAGCCCTGTCTCCCCCACCCCGCGCACGACCGGATCCGCGGCGAGCGAATCGAGTTCGATGACCGCCCGCGTGATGTCCTCGCGACTCATCCGCCCGGCTTCGTTGGGGTGGAGCGCGACCGTGGCGATGACCTCCGGATGCTGCCGCGCGGTCTCGATCGCCCAGCGCGAGTCGTCGAGGTCGCAGCCGATCTGCACGATGCGCGTGATGTTGACCTCGGCGGCGCGCGCGATCGCATCGGCGGGTCCGAGACCGGTCACATGATCGGCCGTGTCGAGATGGCAATGGGAGTCCACCACCGGCCGCGGGAGCGGCTCGGGGCTCGGCGGCAGTTCCTTTTTCACGCGCCCGAGTCTAATTGACCCGCCATTAGCCCTCCGTTGGCGGCGATCAAAACAAATATCGGGAAAGCGGACCCGGTGGACCCGAGGCGTACTCCTTCAGGGTGAACCCCCAAGGAGGAGCCATGAAAATCCGAATCGCCGCCATCGCCACCGCAGCCGTCATCGCCCTGTCGGCGCCCATCACCCTGACCGCGCTCGCCGAGCCCACGACCCCGTCCGATGCGGGTACGCCCGCCGCCGGTGCCCCCGTCACCCCCGCCCCGACCCCGGAGGCCGGGCGATCCGCGGAACCCGCCGAGACCCCTCGTCAGGGCGGTTGGCCGCAGGCGACGTTCAAGGGCCGCACCGCGACCGTGTCCAACCTGGCTCCCGGTTGGAACGTGACGATCTCGGCCTGGAACCTGGAAACCGACAAGGAATATGTGTTCCGGGGGAAGGCCAAGGGCGACAGCGTGGTCATCGAGATGAAGGGCCTGCCCACGGGCACCTATGACATCTCGATCTCCGCCGGCGACCTGCCCGCCAACGAGTCCCACTATTGGGGTCACAAGATCACGGGCGGCACGTCCACCGCGACGAAGCCCCCCAAGACGAAGACCCCCAAGGCCGATCACCGCGGCGGTCTCGCCAAGACCGGCGTCTAGCCGATCGGGACCACGAAGCGCGTGCCGCGGGTCAGTCGGCGCCATACAGCCAGCGGCGCAACAACACACTGGCCCGCGGCATGACCAACCAGGTCATGATCGCGGTGACGGGGAACGACATGAACAGCACGCGCACGGGGATCGGCCAATGGGTCACGAACCGGCCGAAGACGACATACTCCAGCGTCTGCAGCAGCCAGATCACCACCCCGGAGACCAGGAACATCTTCCACTTGGGCGGCGGCTTGGTCACCATGCCGGGCAGGGAGAACCAGGTCTCGAGACCGGAGACCTTCTGCATGCCGACGGTCTGCATCAGTTCGGCGCCCTCGTCGAGCAGCGCGTTGCGCTCGGCACTCTCCTCCCAGACCGCCAAGGCGTCCTGGCTGGCGAACCGATAGACGACATGCCAGTCCTGGGTGACGGCCTCGTCGCCACCCGGCTTGAGCCGTCCGCAGCCCAGGAATCCGGGGAACTCCGACGCTATCTCTGTCAGCCGATCAGCCCATTCCTCGAACTCGGGTTCACGCCCGGGCGCGACCCGTCGCGCGATGGTGACCGTCACCGGATCCTCGGCCATGACCACCCTCCGCTCGCCGGCCGCGCCGCATGGCGGCGGTGCTGGTTCCGGAGTGTACGCAGCCTGCCCGCCCACGGACAGGCCATCACTGGGACACTGGACGGGTGAGCGATTTCCTCAAGCACATCGGCCTCGATCGTCAGGCCGAGAAGGTCCAGCTGACCGTCAGCGACATCCACTCCAACCGCAACGGCAATGTCCAGGGCGGCGTACTGGCCACCATGCTCGACATGGCTTGCGGGCGCGAGGTGGCCTCCCACCTCGACGAGGGCCAGACGACGGCCACCGTCTCGCTGACCGTGACCTATCTGCGCCCGGGGAGGATCGGGTCGACGCTGACGGCGAACGCCGAGACGCTCCATCGGGGCAAGAACCTGGTGATGGTCCAGGGGGACGTGTTCGACGATGAGGATCGCCGGATCGCCCATGCCGCCGCGACGTTCTCGGTCATGGACCGCCAGTCCTGAGTCTGGTCACAACCGCTCGAACGCGACCGCCCGGACGACTGCGGTGCCGGCCTGATCGCTCGCGGGCAGGTCGACCTCGGCGAGGATGCGCCAGTCGTGGTTCTTCTCCGGATCGTTGAGCACCTGCGTGACCTCCCAGCGCGTGCGGTGCTTCTCGACGCGGAACAGGCCCGGCCCGCGCGCCTCGGCGTCGGTGAGCAGGTCGTCGTGTTCGTCCCAGTACGCCGCCAGCGCGTCGTCCCAGGCCTCGGCGGTCATGGTCACGGGCAGCGGCGGCTCGGCCAACTGGGCCGCGGCGGTCTCCAGCGCGCCCAGCTCTTCCCAGCGATCCCGTGCGGCCAATTCGACCCGCCGGAACATCGCCTGACGGACCATGGCCGTGAACACGCGCTCGTTTCCGGTGACAGGGCGGGGCGGGGGTGGTGGCGTACCCGCCGCGGCAGCAGCCGCCGCCTCCGCCACCTTGTCGGGATCGGTGAGCGCCTCCCACTCGTCGAGCAGCGACGAGTCGGTCTGGCGGATGAGCTCGCCGAGCCACTCGATGAGGACCATGAGTTCCTCGGTGCGATACGACTCGGGCACCGTCTGGCGCAGCGTCCGATAGGCATCGGTCAGGTAGCGCAGCACCAGGCCCTCGGAGCGCTGCAGCTGATAGAAGCCCACGAACTGCGTGAAGTCCATCGCCCGCTCCCACAGGTCACGGACCACCGACTTCGGTGACAGCGCGCTCGGATCGACCCAGGGGTGCGACTGGGTGAAGACGCCGAGCGCATGCTCGAGCAGCTCCTCCAGCGGCTTCGGCCAGGTGACGTCCTCGAGCACCTCCATGCGCTCCTCGTATTCCACCCCTTCCGCCTTCATCTCCGCCACCGCCTCACCGCGCGCCTTGAACTGCTGCGCGAAAAGGATCTGGAACGGGTCGTCGAGCACCGACTCGATCACCGACACGACATCGAGGGCATAGGTGTCGGACTCCTTGTCGAGGAGGTCGAGCGCCGCGACCGCGAACGGAGCCAGCGGCTGGTTGAGCGCGAAGTCGTCCTGGACCGTGTCGGCCAGCGCGCACGTCCGGCCGGTCTTGTCGGGTTCGTCGAGCTTGACGAGTACGCCCGACTGCAGCAGTCCCCGCGTCAGCGCGATGGCCCTCCTGGAGAGCCGGCGCTGCGTACGCCAGTCCTCGTGGTTGTCCTGCAGGAGATTCTTCATCGCGGACCACGGATCACCGGGTCGCTGCACGACATTGAGGAGCATCGAGTGAGTGACGCGCATGCGCGAGATCAGCTGTTCGGGCTGGGCCTCGATGATCTTTTCGAATGTCTCCTCGGTCCAGCCGATGAACCCCTCCGGCGGCTTCTTGCGCTGGACCTTGCGCTTCTTCTTGGGGTCGTCGCCGGCCTTGGCGATGGCACGCTCGTTCTCGATGACATGCTCGGGCGCCTGCACGACGACATAGCCGACAGTGTCGAAGCCGGCCCGACCAGCGCGTCCGGCGATCTGGTGGAACTCCCGCGACCGCAGCCGGCGTACCCGACTCCCGTCGAACTTCGTCAAACCCGTCATCAGCACCGTGCGGATCGGCACGTTGATGCCCACGCCGAGCGTGTCGGTGCCGCAGATCACCTTCAGCAGGCCGGTCTGGGCGAGCTGTTCGACCAGACGGCGATATTTGGGGAGCATGCCGGCGTGATGGACACCGATGCCGCGGCGTACCAGCTTGGAAAGCACCCGGCCGAAGCCCGGCCCGAACTGGAAGGCCCCGATCTCCGCAGCGATCCGGTCGGTCACGTCCTTGTCGACGAGCTTGATGCTGAGCAGGGATTGCGCCCGTTCGAGCGCGTCCGCCTGGGTGAAATGGACGATGTAGACGGGCGCCCGGCCGGCCTCGACGAGCTCGGTCACCTTCTCCTGGATCGGCGTCATCGACCATTTGAACTCGAGCGGCACGGGGCGTTCCGCGTCGGCGATCACGTTGGTGTCGCGACGGGTACGCCGGCTCAGGTCCTCGGTGAACTTCGTGACATCGCCGAGCGTGGCCGACATCAGCAGGAACTGCGCCTGGGGCAGTTCGAGCAGCGGCACCTGCCACGCCCAGCCGCGATCGGGCTCGGAATAGAAGTGGAACTCGTCCATGATCACGAGGCCGATATCGGCCGTGCCGCCCTCGCGAAGCGCGATGTTGGCGAGGATCTCGGCGGTGCAGCAGATGATCGGGGCATCGGCGTTCACCGAGGCGTCGCCGGTGATCATCCCGACGTTGTCGGCACCGAAGATCTCGCAGAGGGAGAAGAACTTCTCGCTCACGAGCGCCTTGATCGGCGCCGTATAGAAACTCACCCGGTCCCCCGCCAGTGCTGCGAAGTGCCCGGCGATCGCGACGAGGGACTTCCCCGAACCGGTGGGGGTGGCGAGAATCAGGTTGTTGCCCGAGAACAGCTCGATCGCGGCCTCGTCCTGGTGGTCGTAGAGCTCCAGCCCCCGCTCCTCGGCCCAGCCGGTGAAGTGTTCATAGAGGCTGTCGGGAGTCGCGGGGATCGGGTCTGTGAGGCGCATCGGCCCCATCCTCCCACGGGCCCCCGTGCCGATCTGCCGACCGCCCCCTCCCGCCGATGCCACAGTTGTTGAATCGATGCCACAGTTGTAAATGTGGCATCGATCGAATAAGTGGTGCACCGCGCGAGGGGTGAGCGTCAGGCCTCGCGACGGGCGGCGAGAACGGCCTCATACAGCGCATTCCGCGCAACCCCGGCGCGCGTGGCGACCTCGCCGCACGCGACCTTCAACTTCACGCCCTCGGCAACCAGACCCTCGACCTCGTCAACCAAATCAGCCGGATCAGCGGCACCCTTCACCGCCCCCGCGATGACGACCGTGATCTCCCCGCGGGCCCCCTCCCGGGCCCACTCGGCCAGTTCGGCCAAGCCGCCGCGGCGTACCTCTTCATAGGTCTTCGTCAGCTCCCGGCACACGGCCGCGGGACGATCCTCCCCGAGAGCCCGAGCCGCATCCCCCAGGAAATCCGCCAACCGATGCGGCGCCTCGAAGAAGACCATCGTCCGGGGCTCCTCCGCCAGCTCGGCCAGGCGACGCCCACGCTCCCCTGCCTTGCGCGGCAGGAATCCCTCGAAACAGAATCGATCCACGGGCAGGCCCGACACCGCCAACGCGGTCAGCACGGCCGACGGCCCCGGCGCCGCCGTCACCGGCAACCCCGCCTCCACGCACGCGACCACGAGTCGATATCCCGGATCGGACACCGACGGCATCCCCGCATCGGTGATCAACAACACGGTCTCGCCCGCGCGGATCGCTTCGACCAGCGCAGGCGTACGCGCAGCTTCGTTGCCTTCGAAGTACGACACGATCCGCCCGCGCGTCGTCACACCCAGCCGCTGGGTCAGCCCCAGAAACCGCCGCGTGTCCTCGGCCGCGATCACATCGGCCTCGGCCAGCAGCCGACGCAGGCGTGGGGTGGCGTCCTCGACATCGCCGATCGGCGTACCCGCCAGCACCAACCGCCCCACCGCACTGTCCATGCCGACAACCTACGACGATTCCGGAGGAGCCCCCACCGCCCGGTTAGCATGGCCCGCGTGACGAACGCGGATCTTGGTGCCCCCACGCCCACGGACGCGCCGCCGAGGCGAGCGGCGGAGGAGTCGAATCAAACAACGGCCGAGCCGACGGATTGGTACGCCGAGCCCCACCCGGTGACCGGCGACCCCCAGATCACGCCCCTCCGCAGCACTGTCGAGCGTCTGCGCAATGCGATGCCGAACGACTGGAACGTCGCGTGGCTCGTGGGCCTCGGCATCATGACGCTGGCGTTCGTCCTGCGGGTGATCCACCTCGGCCGACCCGAGGGGCTCGTGTTCGACGAGATCTACTACGCCAAGGACGCGTACGCCCTCCTCCACACCGGCTTCGAACACAACTGGACCGGCGAGGCCGACAGCCAGGTCATCCACGGCGACTTCAGCGGCATGCAGGACACGGGGTCGTTCATCGTGCATCCCCCGGTCGGCAAGTGGCTGATCGCGCTGGGGATCCAGGCGTTCGGGTTCAACGCCTTCGGGTTCCGATTCCCCTCGGTGGTTGCCGGTTCCGCCCTCGTGCTGGTCGTGTTCTTCCTCGCCCGTCGCCTGTCGCGCTCGACGATGATCGGTGTAGTGGCCGCGTTCCTCCTCACGATGGACGGCCTCCACTTCTCGATGTCACGCATCGCGTTGCTCGACATCTTCCAGGCGTTCTTCACGGTCGCTGCTGTCCTGGCGCTCGTGGTCGACCGCGACTGGTTCCGCGAACGGCTCGCGAGACATCTCGAAGCCAAGGGCCTCGCCGACCTCGGCGGCTCCTTCGGCCCGGTCTTCCTCTGGCGCCCCTGGCGTCTGGCCGCGGGCCTGCTGTTCGCCCTCGCGTGTGCGACGAAGTGGAACTCGATCTATGTCCTCGCCGCCTTCTCGATCCTGTCCGTCGCCTGGGACCTCGGCGCCCGCCGACTGGCCGGGGCCGGCACGAACTCGACGGTCAGCCTGCTGTTCGATGCGCCGGTCGCGTTCTTCTATCAGGTCGTCGTCGCGATTCCCGTCTATGTGTTGACCTGGATCGGCTGGCTGACGACCTCGGGCGGCTACTCCCGGGACTACGGCACGAACAATCCCGATGACCCGGTCGTCCGCGTGTTCGGCGACGCGCTCGGATCTCTCTGGAACTATCACCGCGAGATCTATGGCTTCCACACCGGTGAGGGCATCAAGGAGGCCACCCATATCTACGAGGCCCATCCCGCCGGCTGGCTCGTCATGGCCCGCCCGATCGGCATCGACGCGGTCAACGGCATCCAGCCCGGCGTTGACGGCTGCCCGCCCGCGCCCAACACGGAGACGTGCCTGCGGGTGATCTCGGGAATGGGTACGCCGGCCCTCTGGTGGATCGGCGTCATCGCCCTGATCGCCGCACTGGTGCTGTGGGTCGGCAACCGCGACTGGCGGTTCGGCGTACCCGTCGTCGGCGTCGCCAGCACCTGGCTCACCTGGTTCCCGAACGCCGAGCGGCCGCTGTTCTTCTTCTACGCCATCATGATCATCCCGTTCACCTGCATCGCCGTGGCGCTGTGTCTCGGGAAGTTGATCGGGCCCGCCGACCAACCGATGCGCCGTCGGATCGGCGCGATCGCCGCGGGCGTGATCGTGGCGCTGATCACGCTCAACTTCGCGTACATCTATCCGATCCTCACCGACGATCTCCTGCTCTATCCGCAGTGGCTGTCGCGCATGTGGTTCCAGTCCTGGATCTGATCACGGTTGCGCAGCTGTCGCGCACGCCGCCTCGCGCGGCTTAGGCTGAACTGGTTTGCTGAGACTGCCGATCAACTCGAGGGAGCAAAGCGTTGAGGTTCCGTCATGTCCTGGCAGCGCCCCTGGTGGCCATGCTCGTGGCCACCGGGTGCAGTGGCGCCGCCAACACCGGAGAGACCAACACCGACCAGCTGGCGGCCGCGGATACGGGTACGCGTGACCGGGGCGAGCTCGCCACCGGCGGCGAACTGCGTCTGGCGGTCGACGAGTTCGGCTCGCTCAACCCCATGGGCGCCACCAACACCGCCGAGCTGGCCGAGCTGGAGCAGGTCTTCCTCCCCCAGTTCTTCCGCTATGACGCGGCCGGCGTGGCGACGCCCAACCCCAACTTCCTCGCGTCGGCCGAGGAGACCTCCGCCAACCCCACGCGCGTCACGCTGAAGTTGAACCCGAACGCGATGTGGGCCGATGGCCAGAAGATCTCCGCCCAGGACGTCATCGCGACCTGGCGCGCGTGCAACGGCAAGGCCGCCGGCTTCCAGTGCGCGGAGGACCTGGAGTTCAAGCAGATCACCAA
Organism: Propionibacteriaceae bacterium ZF39; assembly: GCA_039565995.1. Lineage (GTDB taxonomy): Bacteria > Actinomycetota > Actinomycetes > Propionibacteriales > Propionibacteriaceae > Enemella > Enemella fulvus. The sequence continues at coordinate 3,302,840 of CP154795.1, forward strand.
CGCGACCGCGGGGGCGAGCGACAGCGAAGTGCGGCTCGAGTTCACCGGCGCCTATCCGCAGTGGCGCAGCATCTTCGATCGCGTGAGCGTGCTGCGCGCCGAGAGCGTCGCCGATGCCGCGGTCTTCAACGAGGGCTGGACCACGATCAAGCCCGAGTGGACCGCCGGTGCTTTCACGGTGCCTTCGCACGACCCTGCCGTGAAGGCCATCGTGGCCATGCCGAACGAGAAGTTCTGGGGCAACGAAACTCCCCTGCTCGCTCGACTGACCATCCTCGAGATTCCCCGCGAGAACCAGGTCAAGGCGTTCACCGACGCCGAGATCGACGCCGTCGACCTCGCCGGATCGCAGGAGTTCTTCGATGCCGCGCGGGCCGTCCCGGAGCACGCGATCCGTCGCGCCGGCTCGTCGCTGACCCGTCAGCTCGTGTTCAACACCACGTCGACCGGTGCGGTCGCCGAGCCGGAGGTACGCCGCGCCATCGCGGTCGCTCTCGACCGCTCCGGTGTCGGGACCGCGGCCATGCCCGGCATCAACTTCACCGCCGCTCCCCTCGGCAACCGGATCTTCGTGCCGGGCCAGCAGGGGTACGCCGACAACGCCGACACCCTCGGTCTGACCCGCGACCAGAGCGAGGCCAAGAAGCTCCTCAACGATGCCGGCTGGCGGGACGAGGACGGCATGCGCATGAAGGACGGACGCCCCCTCGAGGTCAAGCTCGTGCAGATCCAGGGCCTGGCGACCTCGGAGAACGAGGCCCGCGCCATCGCCGAGCAGCTCGCGGAGGTCGGCATCCGCGCCACCATTACCGACACCTCGCTCGAGAACTTCGACAATGGATCAGTGCTGTCCGGCGGCGACTTCGACATGATCGTGATCGGCGTCGACGGCGGCCGGGAGCCCCTCGAAACGCTCGACCTGCGCTACGGCTCCGGGGCCGACCAGAACTATGCCCGGCTCGAGTCGCCCGAGATCGACGACCTGATCGACTCGATCGGCCGCGAAGCCGATGCGCAGCAGCGCCTGGACCTGGCCAATCAGCTCGACACCAAGCTGTGGGAGCAGATGCCCACCGTGCCGCTCTATCAGCAGCCCCAGACCGTGGCCACCAGCGTGCGACTCGCCAACTACGGCGCGCCGGGGCTGGCCTCGGTGGTCTGGGAGAACATCGGCTACGTGAAGCCCTGATCAACGCGGAAATCCCCACCAGCAACTCGCTGGTGGGGATTTTCGTGTCTGCGCCTACCCCCGCTTGGGGAAGGGCGTGACGGGCGAGATCTTCATGCCGTAGCGCATCGCGCCCCACGCCGCCCGCCCCACACTGGCCAGCTTCGGCAGACGCACCGGAGCCCACGGCAGGCGCATGTTCTCATCGGAGATCACCGCCGCCAACTGGATGGCAGCCGCCGACCCGAGGGTCAGCTCCCAGGCGTCGAAGCCGCACGCGACCAGCCGCCGCGGGCCGGCGTACCCCACGAACGGCTGCTGGTCGAACGTCGCCGCCGTCACCGCCTGCCACTGGTCGAGGATCTCGACCTCCTCCACGTGACGGGTGACCCAGTCGAGGCTGGGGGCGCGGCGGCTGCCGAGGTACGCCCGATCGGCCATCACGGCCAGCACGCGTCCGCCGTCATCGAGATCGAACATGTGGCGGGTCGGGAGTTCCGGCGCGGTGAAGGAGACCCAGTTCCAGGTCGCGGGGCGCAGTCGCGACCGCATGCTGACCCCGTCGAACACCGGATCAGGGGTCGTCGACACCACCCAGCCCGAGTCGGCATCGGCGGGCGGGGCGGCCACGAGTTCACCGCCCGCCTCGGTGAGCGCCGCCACCAGACCGTCGCGATAGAGCACGGGATCGACCACCGGCTGGGCAGCACTGATCAACTGGGGTCGGGTGCTGAAGGGCAGGCCGGTCGTGTCCGTGAACACCGGGTCGAACCGCGCCGAGCGCATGGCCTTCACCTCGTGCCGCAGCCAGAACGCCTCCATGCCGTCGGCGGTCACCGTGGCCATGTCCGCGCGATGCACGGCGACACCCATGTCGCCCGCTGCCGCCAGCACGAACTCCTGACCGAGGCGCACCTGCTCGGCATATTCATAGAGCGCCTGATTGCCGGCCCAGCGCCAGACATGGTGGTACGCCAGCTCCTGCTGCACCGTCGCCGGCGCGGCCATCAGCCCCTGGGGCGTACCCACGCGCAGGCCTGCATCCACGACCCGGACCTCGTGGCCCGCCCGCGCGCACAGCAGGCCCACCGTCAACCCGGTCAGCCCTGCCCCAACAACGGTCACCCGTTCCGCCACGGCCGCACCCCTCCTGCTGTCCTCCGCGATGTGTCACCACCTTAGTGGCGGCCCCCGGCGCGGACGGAGCAACCACGGCAGCTGCGGAACCTGTTCGACAGAACGTTTTCGGCGTCCACGCGGGGTCATCGGGGATAGTGTGCTGCCGAGACGAGGTCTGGTCGGCATCCGACCAGACCCCTTCCAGCTTGGAGGAAACTTATGCGGATCGGTGTACCCAGAGAGGTCCGGCCGGGTGAAACCATGGTCGCCGCGACCCCAAAAACGGTCACCCAGCTGATCGGCCTGGGATATGAGGTCGTAGTCGAGCACGGCGCCGGTGAACGAGCCCACTTCCCCGATGCGGCCTATGCCGCGGCCGGGGCCTTTGTCGAAGCGGCCGAGGAGGTGTGGAAGTCCAACATCATCCTCAAGGTCTACGAACCGACGGATGAGGAGTTCCACCACGTCTTCCCGGGTCAGATCATCACCTCGATCATGGCACCCGCCCGGAACGAAGAGCTGATCAGGAAGCTGTCCGCGAGTGGTGCCACGGGTCTCGCGCTCGACGCCGTGCCCCGCATCTCGCGCGCCCAGGCTCTTGACGTGCTGTCGTCGCAGGCCAACGTCGCCGGCTATCGCGCCGTCGTCGAGGCCGCGCATGCCTATGGCTCGCTGCTCAACGGCCAGGTCACCGCCGCCGGCAAGGTTCCCCCGGCCAACGTCTTCGTCATCGGTGCGGGTGTCGCCGGCCTTGCCGCGATCGGCACCGCCGTGTCGCTGGGCGCGATCGTGCACGCGACCGACGTACGCCCCGAGGTCGCCGAGCAGGTCCAGTCGATGGGTGGCGACTTCGTCCACATCGACGACTCCGCCGAGGTTTCGACCGATGGGTACGCCAAGGAGATGTCCTCCGACCAGGAGGCGCGGGCAATGGAGTTGTACGCCCGCGAGTCCGCCGCCTCCGACATCGTCATCACCACCGCGCTGATCCCGGGGCGCCCCGCGCCGACGCTGATCACGCGCGAGATGGTCGCCAACATGAAGCCGGGCTCGGTCATCGTCGACATGGCCGCCGCCAATGGTGGCAATTGCGAGCTGACGGTCAAGGACCAGAAGGTCGTCAGTGAGAACGGCGTGATCATCCTTGGTTACACCGATCTGGCGGGCCGCCTCCCCACGCAGTCGTCCCAGCTGTTCGGCACCAACGTCGTCAACCTGATGAAGCTGCTCACCCCGGCCAAGGACGGAGTGGCCGTCCTCGACTTCGAGGATGTCGTGCAGCGCAACATGACCGTCGTCCGCGACGGTGAGGTCACCTGGCCCCCGCCGCCGGTCAACGTGTCCGCCGCGCCGGTCCCGGCCGCGGCGTCCGCGACCGCGCCCACGGATGTGGTGAAGGTCGACCCGGAGGCCGAGCGCGCCCGCAAGTCGCGCCGCACGATCTTCCTGGCTGCCCTGGTGCTGGTGGTCTTCGCCCTGATCGGCAGCTTCTCCCCGCCCGCACTGCTGGGCAACTGGACCGTGTTCCTGCTGGCGATCTTCGTCGGGTTCTATGTGATCTCCAACGTGAGCCACTCGCTGCACACGCCGCTGATGGCCGAGACGAATGCGATCTCCGGCATCATCATGGTCGGTGCGTTGTTGCAGGTCGGCTCCGACAACCCGGTCATCACGGTCATGGCCTTCATCGCGATCCTGGTCGCGTCCATCAACGTGTTCGGCGGGTTCCTGGTGACCCGACGGATGCTCAGCATGTTCACGAAGGGCTGATCTGTGGAGCTCCTGTCGCTTGTCCAGACCGCCTATATCGTTGCCGCGGTCCTGTTCATCCTGGCCCTCGCGGGCCTGTCCAAGCATGAGTCGGCGAAGCTCGGCAACCTGGCCGGCATGATCGGCATGGTCATCGCCGTCGGCGCCACCGTCGCCGAGGCCCTGACCTGCCGCGCACCCGCCGCCGGCGAGGTCGCCCACTGTGCGTACGGCATGGGGAAGCCCATGACCGCTCTCCTGCTCCTCGTCGCCGTCCTGATCGGTGCCGCGATCGGCGTCTGGCGCGCCCGCACGGTCGAGATGACCGGCATGCCCCAGCTCATCGCGATCCTGCACTCGTTCGTCGGTATCGCCGCCGTGCTCGTGGGCTTCAACTCCTACCTCTCGGTTCCGGCCGGCCAGCACAACGCCGCCCACCTCGTGGAGGTCGCCCTCGGCGTACTCATCGGTGCCTACACCTTCACCGGCTCCGTCGTGGCGTTCGGCAAGCTGTCGGGCCGGATGAAGTCGAAGCCGATGATGCTGCCGGCGCGCAACCTGCTGAACATCCTCGTGTTCGTGGTGGCCATCGGCTTCACCGTGTGGTTCGTGATCGCGCCCAACGTGATCCCGCTCATCGTGGTCGCCCTCATCGGCTTCGCCCTCGGCTGGCACATGGTGGCGTCGATCGGCGGCGGCGACATGCCGGTCGTCGTGTCGATGCTGAACTCCTACTCCGGCTGGGCCGCGGCCGCCGCCGGCTTCATGCTCGGCAACAACCTGCTCATCGTCACCGGTGCGCTGGTCGGTTCGTCCGGTGCGATCCTGTCCTACATCATGTGCAAGGGCATGAACCGCTCCTTCATCTCGGTCATCCTCGGTGGCTTCGGTGAGGGCGCCGGCCCGGCGCAGGAGGACCGCGACTACGGCGAGCATCGCGAGATCATGGCCGACGGTGCCGCCGAACTGCTCAAGGGCGCGAAGCGCGTCATCATCACCCCGGGCTATGGCATGGCTGTCGCCAAGGCCCAGGGCCCCGTTGCCCAGCTCACCCAGAAGCTCCGTGACGAGGGTGTGGACGTCCGCTTCGGCATCCACCCGGTTGCCGGCCGCCTGCCCGGACACATGAACGTGCTCCTGGCCGAGGCCCGCGTACCCTACGACATCGTGCTCGAGATGGACGAGATCAACGAGGACTTCGACGACACCGACGTCGTCCTCGTGATCGGCGCCAACGACACCGTCAACCCGGCCGCGCTGGAGGAGCCCAACTCCCCCATCGCCGGCATGCCCGTGCTCGAGGTCTGGCACGCCGACAACGTCATCGTGTTCAAGCGGTCCATGGCTGCCGGGTACGCCGGCGTCCAGAACCCGCTGTTCTTCAAGGAGAACACCCAGATGCTGTTCGGCGATGCAAAGGATCGCGTCGAGGACATCATCAAGGCGCTCTGAATCGGGTACGCCCGGTTCGCCGGACCCCGTCGGGCTCTGCCCGGCGGGGTTTCGCCATCTCCGCCCTCGTCGTCTCTGCCCTCGTCACCTTCAGCCCCGCGTCGCCCATCAGCTCGGGTACGCCGACCCCCGCGCGGCCAGGCCCTCCGGTTCACACTGGCAGGGGCACCAGTCGACACACAGGCGATTGTCGAAGCACGCCATCGGGCACAGGCACTCCATCACGTCGGCCGCCCATTCACCGCTGACCATCCGCGCATAGCGTCTGGCTTCCTGCTCCGCGATCTTTCTCCACTTCTGTACTAGTCGCATCGCTTCCTGGTGGTTCGCCACGTCGGCGGCCGACGGATGGTCGCGGCGTCGCTTCCCGCGAATCTCCGGCACTCCATCGGCGGTCCGACCTATCTGGGGTGCCCATTGATCAGGGCTCCGCCGCCCCCACCCATCCCCACCCGGTGGTACCGGACGCACCTCTGCATGCGCGGGGTAGCGCCGCCCACTCCGATCCACCACCGCATCAGGCCGCATCGGATCAACCACGACCCCCTGCCCATCCACCACAACGAATCGCCATCCAGCAAGCGCGAGCGCTCGCTCCAGTTCCGGCAGTGTCGGCGCCCTTCTTCCCGACTCCCATCTCCCCAACGTGCCTGCTGACACGTCCAGCCGGCCTGCCAACCCTCGTTGGCTCAGGTCGAGGTGACGCCGAAGAGCCCTGAGCAAGCCCCCAATCCTTATGCCGGGTTGCTCCGCGCCGGCCCCATCCTTCTCGTCACTGTTCTCATGACTCATGCCGTCAGCTTCGACCCAAATCCGACAGGCTCATCGAACGAGCCGCTCAGGAATCGGGAATCTGTGGACAACACGCCGATGACCGCGCCCTGGAAGACTTCAGAAGGCTGAGAGGCATCCCCAGCCCGCCACGAATTGCAGGATTCTCCTAAGTCGTTTCACTGTCGTATGCAGTTGCTTCCATTTCGGAAGCGCCATCTCCATCACGCTCGCGTGATCCACGGGTCCGCTGCCGGACCCGATATCCAGCCGGTTCGCCCGGCAAGAACTATTGCCAATCCCTGCCCGGGATCTGCTGATTCACATTCACGTTTGGTGCCGCGACGCGAGCGGCCGCTTCCGAAATGGAAGCAACTGCATACGGCGCTCAATCATTGCCAGCGCCACAAGGCACCGCGAACCTGGGGTGCGCAGGTCGATGAGCGTGACGAACTACACGCTCAGTCAGCTGCCCGACGGGGCCGGTGGGTCGTGACATCCGGATCAGGGTCCGCCACAGCCCAGCCGCCGGTGTCGTCCCCTGCGCGCGGTTGAATCGGGATTCCGCGCGTGGGGGTGGGGCCGTCCCAGTCGTCGACCTCGACCGCGTCGTCCTCGTCGGCCACATCGTCCCTATCGGCCACGTCGTCCACATCGAGCGCGTCGTCGGGCTGCGCCACGGGCCGGGTAAAGGCGATCGTGGGGCGATCGTCGGACGCAGCGATGTCAGCAGAGCGATCGTCGGAAGGTTCATCCGCGACGCGGGTGAGGGCGATGGTGGGTTGGTCTTCGACATACCCGGCAGCTCGGCGTCCCACCGGAGCCGGAACCCGATCCGGGCGGCGGATGAGGCGATAGACAACACCGACGACATAGACCCCGATGCCGATCGCGATGGCCTGCAGGGGCAGAGTCGCGACCAGCACGACGCACAACACCGCGCCCAGGATCTGCACGAACTTGGGATAGCGCCGGTGTTCGCGATCCTGGGTGAAGGCGGAGAGGTTGGCGACGAGGTAGTACACGAGTACGCCGAAGCTCGAGAACCCGATGACCACGCGTACATCCGTCAGAAGCACGAGGGCACACACGACCAGCGCCAGGACGATCTCGGCATTGCGAGGCACCCCATGCACCGGTTCGATCTTCGCGAGCCAACGCGGCAGGTCATTGTTGCGGGCCATCGCAAGGGACGTACGCCCCACGCCAGTCATGAGGTTGAGCATGGCGCCCACCGTCGCCAGGGCGGCACCTGCGGCGACCAAAGGCGTGATGACGGCGAGCGGCGAGTTGATCGTCGCAAAGGACAGCGGCGCAGTGCTCAGTGCGATGAGTTCGGCGTCGAAGCGGAAGAGCAGGGTGGCGCCGACAACGGCGTACACGATCGCAGCAAGCCCCAGCGCGACGGGAATCGCGATCGGGATCGTGCGCGTGGGGTTCTTGACCTCCTCGCCCATGGTGGCGATGCGGGCATACCCGGCAAAGGCGAAGAACAGCAGGCCTGCGGACTGGAGCATCCCATAGACATTCGGGCCGACACTGATCCCCGCAGGCTGGCTCTCCGACACCGCCCGCGGACCGCCCATCAGGTTGGCCACAACGACGAGCGCGAGCACAACGAGCACCACGACGACGATGACCCGGGTGACCATGGCGGTCCGCGTGACGCCGAGACTGTTGATGATCGCCAGGACGACGACGATGCCGCAGGCGATCCAGGGCGCAGCCGGCCCGAACACATAGTGACCGAACGTCAACGCCATGGCGGCGATCGACGCCGTCTTTCCGACCACGAACCCCCAACCGGCGAGGAACCCGGGCCAGCGCCCGAGCCGCTCACGCCCATAGACGTAGGTGCCGCCGGAGGTCGGATATTGCGCAGCGAGCTGAGCCGATGAGGTGGCATTGCAGAACGCGACCACGAGCGCGATTCCGAGTCCGACCAGCAGCCAGGACGCCGCGGCGTGTGCTGCCGGCGCCCAGACGACGAAGACACCCGCCCCCACCATGGACCCGAGCCCGATGAAGATTGCATCGCCCAGTGACAGTCGCCGCGACAGGGTGGCCGTGGTGTTGGTCATGGCGCCACGGTACGGGTCGCGGGGGCCCGTTATTCAGGCGGTCCAACCACCCGGGCCGGTATCCCGCTGCCCACCCCGGCCCGGAACGGCCACCAGCCCTCCCCCACGCCGGTCGCGCACCCCGTTGCCGTTTCGTGACCTTTTGAAACGTGGGCACTCTCTTGACACCCGTCGGCTCCGGAAACCAGAGTTTCCAATACCTGAATCGCCTATCAGGTTTACTCCGGAAAGGCACTCCATTGAGGACGAAGAAGTCACTCCTGGCCGGCCTCGCGCTGGTTACTACCCTGGCCCTCGCGGCCTGCGCTCCCGGCACGACGGGCACGACCGGATCCTCCGGCGCGCCCGGCGGCCAGAGCTCCGAGCCGATCAAGGTCGGCATCATCTATTCCGAGACCGGCGCGCTCGGCGAATACGGCAAGACCTATCGCGCCGGCCTCGAAGCCGGGCTGAAGCACGCGACCGACGGCACCAACAAAGTGAATGGTCGCGACCTCCAGGTCACCTATCTCGACGACGGCGGCGATGCCGACAAGGCCGTCACCCATGCCAAGGACCAGATCGGCCAGGGCACCAAGATCATCGGTGGCACCGTAGTCTCCGGCATCGCGCTCAAGCTGGCCGAACAGGCCCAGCAGAACAAGGTGCTCTATATCTCGGGCCCGGCGGCCACCGATGCGATCCAGGGCGTGAACAAATACACGTTCCGCTCCGGCCGCCAGTCGCTGCAGGACGTCGCGACCGCCGGCAGCTTCCTCGAAGGCGGCGGCAAGGTCGTCGTCTTCGCCCAGGACACGGCATTCGGTCAGGGCAACGCCAAGGCCGTCGAAGCCGTCCTCGGCCCGAAGGGCGCCCAGGTCCAGCCGATCCTGGTTCCCGAGGACGCCACGGAGTTCACTCCGTTCGCGCGCCAGATCATCGACGCCAAGCCCGACCTGGTCTTCGTGGCCTGGGCCGGCGCCTCCTCCGGCGCGATGTGGCAGGGCCTGAGCCAGCAGGGCGTACTCGAGCAGACCAAGGTCGTCACCGGCCTCGGTGACAAGTCGACGTTCGGCGCCTATGGCGCAGCCTCCGACAAGATCAACTTCCTCAATCACTACTTCCCGGCTGCGACCGACAACCCGGTCAACCAGGCGATGATCAAGGGCATCGAGGAAGCGGGCGGTACGCCCGACCTGTTCTCCCCCGACGGCTTCGTCGCGGGCCAGATGATCGCTCATGCCGCCGCGCAGGGTGACGACGTGGACGCCATGGTCGGCGCACTCGAGGGTTGGTCGTTCGACGGACCCAAGGGCAAGACCACGGTCCGCGCCTCGGATCACGCCCTCCTCCAGCCGATGTATCAGGTGAAGCTCGTCGCCGACGGCAGCGCGTGGAAGCCCGAGCTCATCAAGGAGATCCCGGCCGACGAGGTCGCCCCGCCGGAGAAGAAGATCCAGTGAGCGATGCACCGACGACCGCCGGGACACCGTCCCGCCCCGGTCCTCCGGACACCGGCGCAGCAGCGGCCCTCGAGGTCCGTGACCTCTCCTGGCAGGTCGGTGGGGCGAAGATCGTGCGAGAAGTCACGTTCGCCGTCGCTCCCGGCGAGTTCGTGGGAGTGATCGGCCCCAACGGGGCCGGCAAGACGTCGCTGTTCAACCTGATCTCCGGGATCAACCCCATCAGTGGCGGCCGGGTCCTGCTGGCAGGTCGCGACATCACCGGGGATTCGATCGCGGCGCGGGCGAAGGCGGGGCTGGGGCGCACGTTCCAGACCTCCAGCCTGTTCCCGCGGTTGTCGGTGCGTGAAAACGTTCGTATCGCCGCCCAGCAACAGCTCGGCGGCAACCTCTCGGTGGTCCGGTTTCCCCGTCGCGGGGACCGGGCCACCGAGCTGGCCGACCAGCACTTGGCCACCGTAGACCTGACCAAACACGACACAGCCGCCGGTGATCTCTCCCACGGCGACAAGCGCAAACTCGAGATCGCCATGCTGCTGGCCACTGACCCCCAGGTGATCCTGCTCGATGAGCCGATGGCAGGCGTCAACTCCAGCGATGTCCCGGGCCTGACCGAGGTCATCCGCGGCCTCCACCGCTCGGGGAGCACCGTGCTCATGGTCGAACACCACATCGATGTCGTCCTCGGCCTCGCCGACCGCGTGGCCGTCATGCATCACGGCGAGCTGATCGCGATCGACAGCCCCGACCGCATCATGGCCAACGAAACAGTGCAGAGCGCCTATCTGGGAGGGGTCGCATGAGTGCGCACGACCGGGCCGATTCGGCGCACGACCGGGGCGATTCGGCGCACGACCGGGCCGAGTCGGCGCAGGACCGCGCCGATTCGAGTACCCCGATTCTCACGGTGGCCGGGTTGTCCGCCCACATCGGCGGCCAGCAGGTGGTGGAGCAGGTCGATTTCGAGGTGCCGCCCCTCGGGGTGACGGCGGTCCTCGGCCGCAACGGCGTGGGCAAGACCTCGACCATCAAGGCCATCCTCGGCCTCATCGATCGCAAGGGCGAGGTGACGTTCGCCGGCCAGCGCATCGACCACGAACCCACCCATCGCATCGTCCAGCGCGGTGTCGGCTATGTCCCGGAAGACCGTGAGGTCTTCGGTTCGCTCACCGTCGCCGAGAACCTCAAGCTCGCGACACGCACCGACAACCCCCGCACCGACCTCGTCGACAAGCTCTTCCCCGAGCTGCGCCAGCGCGCCCAGCAACGCGCTGGCACGCTCTCGGGAGGTCAGCAGCAGATGGTGTCGCTCGCGCGGGCGCTCATCAACCCCAACAAGCTCCTCCTCGTCGACGAGCCGACCAAGGGCCTCGCGCCCAAGATCGTCACCGAGGTCGCCGAAGCCCTGGCCGAGGCCTCCGCCACGACGCCGGTCCTGCTCGTCGAACAGAACCTCACCGTGGTCGAACGCCTCGCGCAACGGGTCATCGTCATCGACTCGGGCCGCGTGGTCCACACCGGCGGTGCCGCGGAACTATTCGCCGATCCGGACCAGATCCAGCGCCTGCTGGGCGTACACACCGAAACCAGCGAGGAGAACCCGGCGCAGTGAGCACCATCATCCTTCTCCTGATCACTGGCCTCGGCCTGGGAGCGCTCTATTTCCTGGTGTCCTCGGGCCTGTCCCTCATCTATGGCCTGATGGGCGTGCTCAACTTCGCCCACGGGTCGTTCCTCACCCTCGCGGCCTTCACCGGCTGGTCGATCGCCCGCCGGATGGGCCCGGATTCGTGGGGTTCGTTCGCTGTGGCCCTGTTGGCCGGCGCCGTCGTCGGCGCGCTCTTCGCCGCAGCGACCGAGCTGATTCTGGTGAGACCCCTCTACAAGCGCCACATCGAACAGGTCCTGGTGACCGTCGGCCTCGCGCTGGCCACGGTCGCGCTGTTCGAGGGCATCTGGGGACCCGACCCGATCTTCATCTCCGGCCCGGCCTGGATGAAGCAGGTCACGGTGGTCCTCGGCGCGCCGATCCCCAACGACCGGTTCGTCTCGATCGCGGGGGCCGTCATCGTCCTGGTCGCCATCGTGCTGTTCCTCAACAAGACCCGCTATGGCCTTATCATCCGTGCCGGGGTCGAGAACCGGTCGATGGTCACCGCGCTCGGCATCGACGTGCGCAAGGCGTTCACGCTGGTCTTCTCGATCGGCGGCGCGGCCGCGGGCATCGGCGGCGTGCTCGCCTCGCAATATTTCGGTTATGTCTCCCCCGCCCTGGGCGCCTCGCTGCTGATCTTCGCGTTCATCGTGACCGTCATCGGCGGTCTCGGCTCGCTGGCCGGCGCGGCCATCGCGTCGGTCCTGGTCGCGGTGCTCCAGCAGTTCGCCAACTACTACCTCGGCATCGGCGATGTCATCGTGGTGCTCCTCCTGGCCGCCGTGCTGCTGATCCGGCCGAAGGGCATCCTCGGAAAGCAGGCAGCATGAGCACGCGCGCACCGGCGCAGACCCGCCCGGCCCTCCCCCTCCGCCCGATCATCGGCGCGGCGGTGGTCGTCCTCCTGGCGGTCCTCCCGCTCCTGGCCATCCCGGGCCTGGGGATCCTGCCGGGACCGACCTATACGCCGGGTTCGCTCCACCTGCTGGCCATGTGCTGGCTCATCGCGGGGCTCGCGCTGTCCTATCACCTGTTGTTCGGCGTCGCAGGGCTCCTGAGCTTCGGTCACGCGCTCTATTTCGGCGTCGGCGTCTATGGCCTGGGCATCGTGCTCGCGCGGACAGACCTGCCGCTGATCCCGGCGGCCGCGCTCGTCCTCGTCGGCGGCATCATCGTCGCCCACATCATCGGCGCGATCAGTCTCCGTGTCACGGGCATCTCGTTCGCGATGGTCACCCTGGCCTTCGCGCAGGCGGGCAACGTGCTCGTCCGGCGCAACCCCGGCCACACGACCGGTGGCGAGGAGGGCCTGGCGCTCGCCACGGCCGGCGTACCCGATGCCCTCATCGGCGTCGTCAACACCCGCAACCTCTATTGGCTCGCCCTCGGCGTACTCGTGATCGTCTATCTCGTGGTCAGGTGGATCGAGCGGTCGCGCGCCGGTCACCTGATCGCGGCGACGCGCGAGAACGAGATGCGCGTACGCGTGCTCGGCGGCAGCCCCTATGTCACCAAGCTGGTGACCTTCGTGATCGCGGCCACGCTCGCGACCGTCGTCGGCATGGTCTATCTCCTGCTCCAGTCCGGAGCCCAGCCCAGGGCCACCTCCGCCGACTTCACGCTCACGCTGCTGGTCATGGTGGTGCTCGGCGGTGTCGGAAGCCGGGCCGGGGCCGTGATCGGCGCAGTGCTCTATACGCTGCTCGACCAGCGCCTCGGCACCCTCGCGTCCTCCCCGGCCATCGCCAACCTGCCGCCGATCCTCCACGTGCCGCTGTCGGAACCCTTGTTCATCCTCGGAACCCTGTTCATTCTGGTTGTGTTGTTCCTGCCGGGGGGCTTGTCGGGGGCGCTCAACCGGTTCAATCCGCGGCGCAAGGATCGGCCTGACCCGCGGGAGACCCTCGAGGAGGTCGTATGAGCAGCCAGCACACGCTCGTCCGCTGGATCGCAGACCGGGCCAGGGCGATCCCCGAGGCCGTCGCGATCGATGACCGGTCCGGCCTGACCACCTATGCCGAGTTGTACGCCCGGTCCCGCGCAACGGCGGTTGCGCTGTCGGCCGCCGGTTATGGACGCGGCGATCGCATCCTCACCCTGACCGGCAACAGCACCGACCACATCGTGCTCTTCTTCGCCTGCGCCGACCTCGGCATCGCGCTGATCCCGCTCAACTGGCGGCTCACCCCGGTCGAGATCGCGCACCAAGTCGAGCAGTCCGATCCCCACCTGGTGGTGGTCGAGGACGACTATGCCGACCTGGGCGAGGCATCCCGGGCCCGGTTGGAAACCCCGCCGCCGTGGATGACGTTCGCCGACCTGACCACCCCGCCGGCTCGCACGTCCGACGAGCCTCCGCTCCCCGGGCCCGCCGAGGACGACGATGTCATTCTCGTGCTGTTCACCTCGGGCAGTTCGGGCCTGCCCAAGGCCGCCCAGCTGACCCAGGCCAACTGCTTCTGGAACAACCTGTCCTTCTCCCGGACGATCCCGATGACCGACAACGATGTCGTGCTGACGGTGCTCCCGCAGTTCCACTCCGGCGGGTGGAATGTGCAGACACTGCTGGCGTTCTGGGTCGGCGCGACGCTGGTGCTGGAGCGCCAGTTCGACGCCGCCCGCATCCTGCACCTGATCGAGGACCGGGGCGTGACGACCCTGATGGGCGTACCCACGACCTATCAACTCCTCGCCGACCATCCCGACTTCGATGACACCGACCTGACCAGCCTCGGCACGGTCGTCGTGGGTGGAGGGCCGATGCCGGTGCCGTTGCTGCGCACGTGGCACGCGCGTGATGTCGAGCTCTGTCAGGGCTATGGGCTGACCGAGGCCTCCCCCAACGTGCTCTGCCTTCCCGCGCGCTATGCCACGACCCACATCGGCTCGGCCGGCAAGCCCTACCCCTATGTCGATTGCGCGGTCGCCGATCCGGCGACCGGGGAGATCCTCGAGGGCGCGGCGACCGGCGAACTGCTCGTCGGCGGACCGGGCGTCTTCCCGGGCTATTTCCGCGACGACGAGGCGACGGCCCGGGTCTTCCGTGATGGCTGGCTGCTCACCGGCGACCTGGTGGAACGCGATGAGAACGGCTTCTACACGATCGTCGACCGCATCAAGGACATGTATATCTCCGGTGGCGAAAATGTCAGCCCGGTCGAGGTCGAAGCAACCCTGAGCCTGCACGAGGCCGTGCAGGCGGTGGCCGTCATCGGCATTCCGGATGACCGCTGGGGGGAGGTCGGCAAGGCCTTCGTCGTCTGTCGGGAAGAGAGCGGCACCAGCGAGGACGACCTGCGCGCCTACTGCGCAGAACGGCTGGCGAAGTTCAAGGTGCCGAAGTCGATCGAATTCGTGGCCCAACTCCCCTACAACTCGATGAACAAGATCCGTCGCTTCAGCCTTCGCGATGCCGAGAAGGAAAAGACCGAACAGCCGACCGGTGACACATGAGTGCCCAACCCCGGACTGCTCGCGGCACGGCGACAAAGGAGAAGCTGCTGCGGGCCGCCGAGGATGTGTTCACCGAACTGGGTTATCACGAGGCCTCGATCGTCAAGATCACCGAGGCGGCCGGCGTCGCGATGGGCACGTTCTACAACTACTACGACAGCAAGCTCCAGATCTTCGAGAACCTGGTCGAGGACCTCAACCGGCGTGTTCGCCGGGCCATGAGTGAGGCCAGTGCTGCAGCACCTGATCGGCTCTCGGCCGAACGCGCCGGATTCCGTGCCTTCTTCGACTTCACGGCCCGGCACCCAGGGCTCTATCGGGTGATCCGGCAGGCCGAGTTCGTGTCACCGCGGGCGCTGCAGATGCATTATGAGCGGATCATCGACGGTTATGCCGACGGTCTGCGCGCAGCCGTGGCAACCGGAGAGATCGGAGAGATCGACCCGGATGTCGCGTCCTGGGCGTTCATGGGGATGGGTGAACTCATCGGGTTGCGGTGGCTACTGTGGGAAGCGCCGGACAAGGGGCCGGCAAGCATCCCGGAGGATGTCTTCGAGCACACGCTCGACCTTGTTCGCCGCGCGTTGCGGCCCGACCCGGACACCGTTGCACAGGAGGATTGATGCCGGAACAGATGCTGAGTGGCCGGACGGCCGTGGTCACCGGAGGCGCGAGCGGCATCGGTGCGGGTGTGGCCCGGGCCCTGGCCGCCCACGGAGCAACGGTCACGATCGCCGACCTCAACGGCGAGGCCGCGGAGGCGTTGGCAGCCGAGATCGGCGGCAGGGCCTGGCAGGTGGATCTGGGCGCGACGACCGCGCTCGAGGACCTCACCCTCGACACCGACATCCTCGTCAACAATGCCGGCATCCAGCAGGTCAGCCCCATTGAGGAGTTCGATCCCGAGCGGTGGCGCCTGATCATGCGCATCATGCTCGAGTCACCGTTCCTGCTGATCCGGGCGGCGCTCCCCCACATGTACGCCCAGGGCTGGGGCCGCATCATCAACATCTCCTCGGTCCACGGCCTGGTGGCATCGCCCTACAAGGCGGCCTATGTCTCCGCCAAGCACGGCCTGGAGGGGCTTTCCAAGGTGACGGCCCTGGAGGGTGCCGAGAAGGGCGTGACGAGTGTGTGCGTCAACCCCGGGTATGCCTGGACTCCCCTCGTCGAGAAGCAGCTCCCCGACCAGGCGAAGGCCCACAACATGAGCGTCGAGGAAGTCACCGAGAAGGTGATCCTCGCGCCCCAGCCGATCAAGGACTTCGTGCAGACGGCCGACCTCGGCGAAATGGTGGCCTTCCTCTGTGGCCCACACGGTGCGATGATCACCGGCTCGAATTTCATCGCCGACGGCGGCTGGACCGCCCGATGAGCCGCCTCACGAGCCGCCCCATCGCCGCCCACGAGCGATACCGGCCGATCGATGTGCCCCTGGGCGGGGGCAACCTGCACGTCGGCGTCTGGGAGGCCAGCACCTTCCACCCGAAAGGCACGCTCCTGGCCATCCACGGCATCACCGGCACCCATCTGAGCTGGCAGTGGCTCGCCGAGGAGCTCACCGACTGGCGCCTTATCGCTCCCGACCTGCGGGGCCGCGGTCGCAGCAACGGCCTGCAAGGGCCGTTCGGCATGGCCCGCCACGCCGACGACCTGGCGGTCGCACTCGCGGCCGCGGGCATGCCCGAACCGGTCACCGTCATCGGCCACTCCATGGGTGGCTATGTCGCGCTGGTCCTGGCTCACCGGCATCCCGAGCGGGTACGCCGGCTCCTCCTCGTCGACGGCGGCATTCCGGTGCAGCTCCCCGAGGGGGTACGCCCGGAGGACGCCCTCACGGCAGTGCTCGGCCCGACGGCGGAGCGACTCAACAAGACATTCGCCTCACTCGACGAGGTCGACACACTGTGGCAGCACCATCCAGGCCTGCAGGGACAGTGGGGACCCGAGCTGGCGGCGTACGCCGAATATGACCTCCGCGGTGAGGAGCCGGAACTACGCCCGAGCACGCGTTATGAGGCCATGGCGGAGGATTCGGCAGACATCCAGCTCGGTGATGCGTTGCCGGCGGCCATGGAGGCACTGGCCCATCCGGCCGTCTTCCTGCGCGCCGAGCGCGGCATGCAGAATCAACCGGGCGGCCTGTTCACGACCGAGTGGGCGGCGGAGTGGGCCGCACGGATTCCCGGCCTCGAGGTGCGCGACATGCCGGACACGAACCACTTCACCATTGTGATGTCCGACTTCGGCAGTCGCCTGCTGGCCGCCGCAGTTCGCTAGAATGCCCTTCCCTGTCAGAGAAAGGCTGGGCCGTGGCCATCGAGACCGAGCGCAAGTTCCAGATTGATCCGAATGCACCCGTTCCGGATCTGAGCCCGACTGTGATTGCGGGGGAACGCCGCACCCATCACCTGCGTGCCGTCTATTTCGACACCCCGGATCTGCTGCTGGCCCGCAACCGCCGCACTCTGCGGCGTCGCAGCGGGGGCAGCGATGCAGGGTGGCACCTGAAGCTCCCGGCCGAAGGGGATTCCCGACAGGAAATCCACCGCGACCTCACCCAGGGTGCGGGTTCCGGCTCCGTGCCCCATGCGTTGCGCGCACAGGTCGCCGACGTCATCGGTTATGCACCGCTGCAGCCGGTGGTGGAGCTCGTCACCGCCCGTCAGGAGACCGACCTCAAGAACGCCGACGGGGACGTCATCGCGCTGCTGTGTGATGACACGGTGGCAGCCACCAGAGGGACGAAGACCAAGTCGTGGCGCGAGCTCGAGGTCGAGTTGACCGACAAGGGCGAGATGGCCGACCTCGATGCCATCGCCGAAGTCCTGATCGAGCACGGCATCACGCCGTCCGAGTCGGTCTCCAAGCTCGTCCAGAGCCTCGGCAAGGCGCTCGTCCGCGCCGAGGAAAGCACCGGCATGAGCCGCAAGGCCAGCGCCGCCGATGTGGTCGGTGCCTATTTCGCCACGCAGGTGGGTGTGATCCAGGGCCGCGAAGGTGAGGTGCGCACCGATGAGCCCGACTCCGTCCACAAGATGCGCGTGGCGGCGCGCCGGCTCCGCTCCGTCCTGCGCACCTATCGCCCCATCCTCGATGCGCCTCGAACCAACCCGATCCGGCTCGAGCTCAAGTGGCTCGGCGAAGCTCTGGGTGGCCCGCGCGACGCAGAGGTCCTGCGCGAGCGTCTGGTGACCGCCGTCGGAGAACTCCCACCCGATGCGCTGGTCGGCCCGGTCGCGGAACGAATCAGCACCGAACTCGACGAACGACACCGCGCTACCCATGCCGAACTCGTCAACGCACTCGACAGCGAGCGTTTCGGGGCCCTGCTCGATTCCCTGGTCGGCCTGCTCACCGATCCGCCCTTCACGGATGTCGCGCGCGCCCGCGCCAAGGGACTCCTGCCCGAGATGCTCGAGCAGGTGGGCCGCAAGACCATGAAGGAGTGGCGCCACTCCGAGAAACTCACCGGCGAGGAGCAACTCATCGGCTGGCACGAAACCCGCAAGCGCGCCAAGGCGGCCCGCTACGCGTGGGAGGCGGCGATTCCCGCTCTCGATGTGACGGCCACGACGGCCGCCGAGGCCTGGGAACAGGTCACCGAAAGCCTCGGGATCGTCCAGGACGCAACCGTGGCGCGGGAGCAGCTGCTCGAGCTGGCCGCAGTCGCGACGGAGAAGGGCGAATCCGCCTTCAGCTACGGAGTCTTGTATCAGCGGGAGATCGACCGCACCGCCGACTTCCACAGCCAGGCGGTCTCCGCGATCGAGTACGCCCGGGAGGTCTCCCTCCCGGGCTGATTGTCAGTCGGGTGGATCAGGGCCCGACGGGGTAATGGCTCATGATGGCGATGCGATTCCAGCCGTTCATGACAACGGCCAGCCACGTGAGCGCGGACTGCTGCTCGGTGGTAAGACTTCCGTCGGCCCAGGTTCTCTGCTCGGGTACGCCCAGCTCCGTCGCCTGCTCGGCCAACGCCAGGGCGGCCTTCTCGGTGTCGGAGAAGTATTGCGACTCCCACCACGCCGGCAGCACGGCCAGCCGGTCCGTTGACTCCCCCTTCGCCAGCGCGTCCCGCGTGTGCATGCGCAGACAGAAAGCGCATCCGTTCAGTTGGGAGATCCGGATCTTCACCAACTCGATCAGCAGCGCGTCCAGGCCGGCCGCCATGGCGGACTCACTGACGGTCTTGTCCAGGGCAAGCTGGGCTTTGTAGATCTCCGGGTGCTCTTTCCCGATATTCACCGCATCAGTCACAGCCCAAGCGTAACCCCGGGCCGGATTCGACATTGGTCCGGAATTGCCAAATGGGGTGGAACCGTGAGGGTTCCACCCCATTTTGGGTGTGTTGTCCGGCGATGTCCTAGTCTCCCACACACTCCCGTGTGCAGTACCATCGGCGCTGAGAGGCTTAACTTCCGGGTTCGGAATGGGACCGGGTGTTTCCCTCTCGCCATGATCACCGTAACTCTATAAGGATCGCGGTCACCCCTTTGTCCTCCCATGAATGGGGAGTTCTGGGGGTGGGTGGGCGTATCCTGAGATACCGGACAGTGGACGCGAAACAAGTCTTTGAAAAGTGTTTTGTGTTGTGTTTGTGGTGGCTTTTATCACGACCAACAAACAAAGGTGTTGGTGTGTGTGACAAGCCCTCGGACTATTAGTATCGGTCAGCTCCACACATTGCTGTGCTTCCACATCCGACCTATCACCCGGTGGTCTTCCGGGGTCCTTACCCCACAAAGGGTGGGAGTCCTCATCTTGAAGTATGCTTCCCGCTTAGATGCTTTCAGCGGTTATCACTTCCCAACGTAGCCAACCAGCCGTGCACTTGGCAGTACAACTGGCACACCAGAGGTTAGTCCGTCCCGGTCCTCTCGTACTAAGGACAGCTCTTCTCAAGACTCCTACGCGCGCAGCGGATAGGGACCGAACTGTCTCACGACGTTCTAAACCCAGCTCGCGTGCCGCTTTAATGGGCGAACAGCCCAACCCTTGGGACCGACTCCAGCCCCAGGATGCGACGAGCCGACATCGAGGTGCCAAACCATGCCGTCGCTATGGACGCTCGGGCAAGATCAGCCTGTTATCCCCGGGGTACCTTTTATCCGTTGAGTGACGGCGCTTCCACACGCCACCGTCAGATCACTAGTCCCGACTTTCGTCCCTGCTCGACCTGTCGGTCTCACAGTCAAGCTCCCTTGTGCACTTACACTCAACACCTGATTGCCAACCAGGCTGAGGGAACCTTTGGGCGCCTCCGTTACCTTTTAGGAGGCGACCGCCCCAGTCAAACTACCCATCAGGCACTGTCCCTGAACCAGATCATGGTCCGAGGTTAGATAACCAGAGCAACCAGAGTGGTATTTCAACGATGACTCCACACACACTGGCGTGCATGCTTCACAGTCTCCCACCTATCCTACACAAGCTGCACCGATCACCAATACCAAACTATAGTAAAGGTCCCGGGGTCTTTCCGTCCTGCTGCGCGTAACGAGCATCTTTACTCGTACTGCAATTTCGCCGAGTTCGTGGTGGAGACAGTGGGAAAGTCGTTACTCCATTCGTGCAGGTCGGAACTTACCCGACAAGGAATTTCGCTACCTTAGGATGGTTATAGTTACCACCGCCGTTTACTGGGGCTTAAGTTCACTGCTTCGCCATACAGCTAACAGGTCCCCTTAACCTTCCAGCACCGGGCAGGAGTCAGTCCGTATACATCGTCTTACAACTTCGCACGGACCTGTGTTTTTAATAAACAGTCGCTTTCCCGTGGTCTCTGCGACCCTCACCGCGTACACAGTAAATGTTTAACGGATCAGGTCCCCCTTATTCCGAAGTTACGGGGGCATTTTGCCGAGTTCCTTCACCACGATTATCTCGATCGCCTTGGTATTCTCTACCCAACCACCTGAGTCGGTTTGGGGTACGGGCGGCTTACGAACTCGCTCACGAAGATTTTCTAGGCAGCATAGGATCACTCACTCGATGAGACGTATCTCACCCAGCCATCATGTCTCAGGCTCACGGGCCGCGGATTTGCCTACGACCCACCCTACACACTTAGCCCGGGACAACCATCGCCCGGGATGAGCTACCTTCCTGCGTCCCTCCGCAGCTTGCCGCCGCACGATCGGATCAGAGAGTCAACCCCCACCCAACCCGAAGGCCAGATGAGAATCTTCCATCCTTAGCATCACGCACATTGGCACGGGCGTTCGCACGCCGGTACGGGAATATCAACCCGTTGTCCATCGACTACGCCTGTCGGCCTCGCCTTAGGTCCCGACTTACCCAGGGCAGATTAGCTTGACCCTGGAACCCTTGGTTATTCGGCGGACGGGTTTCTCACCCGTCATTCGCTACTCATGCCTGCATTCTCACTCGTATGCACTCCACGATCGGGTCACCCCACCGCTTCGCCGCACACACGACGCTCCCCTACCCACCCACACCAATGTGTGAGTGCCACAACTTCGGCGGATAGCTTGAGCCCCGCTAAATTGTCGGCGCAGAATCACTTGACCAGTGAGCTATTACGCACTCTTTCAAGGATGGCTGCTTCCAAGCCAACCTCCTGGTTGTCTCCGCAACTCCACATCCTTTTCCACTTAGCTATCGCTTAGGGGCCTTAGTTGGTGATCTGGGCTGTTTCCCTCTCGACAATGAAGCTTATCCCCCACTGTCTCACTGCTACGCTCTCACTTACCGGCATTCGGAGTTTGGCTAATTTCGGTAAGCTGGTAGGCCCCCTAGACTATCCAGTGCTCTACCTCCGGCAAGAAACACGTAACGCTGCACCTAAATGCATTTCGGGGAGAACCAGCTATCACGGAGTTTGATTGGCCTTTCACCCCTATCCACAGCTCATCCCCCCAGTTTTCAACCTAGGTGGGTTCGGTCCTCCACGACGTCTTACCGTCGCTTCAACCTGGCCATGGATAGATCACTCCGCTTCGGGTCTAGAGCACGCCACTCAACGCCCTATTCGGACTCGCTTTCGCTACGGCTACCCCCCACGGGTTAACCTCGCGACGTACCACTAACTCGCAGGCTCATTCTTCAAAAGGCACGCCGTCACCCCGCAGGGCTCCGACGGATTGTAGGCAATCGGTTTCAGGTACTATTTCACTCCCCTCCCGGGGTACTTTTCACCTTTCCCTCACGGTACTAGTCCGCTATCGGTCACCAAGGAGTATTTAGGCTTAGCGGGTGGTCCCGCCAGATTCACACGGAATTTCAGGGGTCCCGTGCTACTTGGGGTTACATTCAGGAGTGGATGTGTTACAACTACAGGGGTCTTACCTTCTCTGCCGCGCTATCCCAACACGCTTCGTCTTCCACAACCATTTATCACTCCCCGACCCGTCAACAGCCAGATCAGAACGGCCCCACAACCCCGCCTCTGCAACGCCTGTCAGCTATCACACAGAAACGGTTTGGCCTCATCCGCGTTCGCTCGCCACTACTTACGGAATCACTATTGTTTTCTTTTCCTAGGGGTACTGAGATGTTTCACTTCCCCCCGTTCCCTCGCACAGGCCTATACATTCAGCCAGGCGTCGCCGGACATTACTCCGGTTCCCTTCGAGGTTTCCCCATTCGGACATCCCCGGATCACAGCTCGTGTACCAACTCCCCGGGGCTTATCGCAGATTACCACGTCCTTCATCGGCTCTTGGTGCCAAGGCATCCACCGATTGCCCTTAGTAGCTTGTCAAACAAAAAAACCACAAAACAAAACAAAACTACAAAGATGCTCGCGTCCACTGTCAAGTTCTCAACATACGCACGAACCCCAACCCCCACACAAACAAAACGTTCATGCAAAACCTGGACCGCACAAGAAACCACCCCACACCCCTCTCACACGAGAAGAGTCTGTGGACGATCCCTCAGGACCCAACAGCGTGTCTCACGTCAAAGCTTCCACAAAGAAGCAGGAACCACTCCCCCCACCCCCACAGTCGGGAACAGGGATCATCACAATTCCTCTATCAATGCTCCTTAGAAAGGAGGTGATCCAGCCGCACCTTCCGGTACGGCTACCTTGTTACGACTTAGTCCTAATTACCAGCCCCACCTTCGACGGCTCCCCCCTTCAAGAGGTTGGGCCACCGGCTTCGGGTGTTGCCGACTTTCATGACTTGACGGGCGGTGTGTACAAGGCCCGGGAACGTATTCACCGCAGCGTTGCTGATCTGCGATTACTAGCGACTCCGACTTCATGGGGTCGAGTTGCAGACCCCAATCCGAACTGAGACTGGCTTTTTGGGATTCGCTCACCCTCACGAGCTCGCCACCCATTGTACCAGCCATTGTAGCATGCGTGAAGCCCTGGACATAAGGGGCATGATGACTTGACCTCATCCCCACCTTCCTCCGAGTTGACCCCGGCAGTCTCCTATGAGTCCCCGGCATAATCCGCTGGCAACATAGGACGAGGGTTGCGCTCGTTGCGGGACTTAACCCAACATCTCACGACACGAGCTGACGACAGCCATGCACCACCTGTAAACCGACCAAAAAGGCACACCCATCTCTGAATGCTTCCGGCATATGTCAAACCCAGGTAAGGTTCTTCGCGTTGCATCGAATTAATCCGCATGCTCCGCCGCTTGTGCGGGCCCCCGTCAATTCCTTTGAGTTTTAGCCTTGCGGCCGTACTCCCCAGGCGGGGCACTTAATGCGTTAGCTACGGCACAGAGAACGTGGAATGTCCCCCACACCTAGTGCCCACCGTTTACGGCGTGGACTACCAGGGTATCTAAGCCTGTTTGCTCCCCACGCTTTCGCTTCTCAGCGTCAGGAAAGTCCCAGAGAACCGCCTTCGCCACCGGTGTTCCTCCTGATATCTGCGCATTCCACCGCTCCACCAGGAATTCCGTTCTCCCCTAACTTCCTCTAGTCAGCCCGTATCGGAAGCAAGCTCGAAGTTAAGCCCCGAGTTTTCACTTCCGACGCGACAAACCGCCTACAAGCTCTTTACGCCCAATAATTCCGGACAACGCTCGCACCCTACGTATCACCGCGGCTGCTGGCACGTAGTTGGCCGGTGCTTCTTCTCCCACTACCGTCAAAAAAATCTTCGTCATGGGTGAAAGCGGTTTACAACCCGAAGGCCGTCATCCCGCACGCGGCGTTGCTGCGTCAGGCTTCCGCCCATTGCGCAATATTCCCCACTGCTGCCTCCCGTAGGAGTCTGGGCCGTATCTCAGTCCCAGTGTGGCCGGTCGCCCTCTCAGGCCGGCTACCCGTCGACGCCTTGGTAGGCCATCACCCCACCAACAAGCTGATAGGCCGCGAGCCCATCCCGAACCAAAAAATCTTTCCACCCCCACCCATGCAGGTGAAGGTCCTATCCAGTATTAGACACCCTTTCGAATGCTTATCCCAGAGTCCGGGGCAGGTTACTCACGTGTTACTCACCCGTTCGCCACTCGTGTACCCCGAAGGGCCTTACCGTTCGACTTGCATGTGTTAAGCACGCCGCCAGCGTTCGTCCTGAGCCAGGATCAAACTCTCCGTTGAAAAATATCGAAACCACCCAACCAAAAAAGCCGGGCACGAATCGTCACAAACAACTGAGCCTGAAAACCTGACAAACGACACCAAAAAACTGGCATCCATCAAATAAACAACTCAAAGAAACCAAAAGGTCCCTACAAAAATGCATTGACGTAAAAACACGCTGTTGAGTTCTCAAAGACCGTACACACACCGCGCAGTTCGCTTCCGCTCCCTGCTTGGGGCAACCTGACGAACTTTACTCTGTTGGGTTTGCGGTGTCAAATCCGCTTCTTCGTTCAGAGCCCGGGATGTTCAACTCCGGCCCGTCTCCAGCGCGCTTCCGTGCGTTGGCGACTCGGACTAAGTTACATGCGCTTCACCTGCTCGTCAAATCGGCGTCATCTTCACGTTCGAGCACGGCGCCGGACGGCGCAACAGGGCCTGTCCCCGCGGGAACAGGCCCTGTCACGTCAGCCCCTGATGAAGTCCGCCATGACGGCCGGCGCGGAGGCATCGAACCCCACGACATCGAGCATGCCGGCGTCATCGGGATCCGCAATGCTGAAGCGGGTGGACGTCATGCCCACAACAACGAGCTTGGCGGGAATCCCGGTCGCGTCCCGGTAGGCCCGCAATGCCTGGTGAGGGTGCGTACGCCCGCTCCAGGTCTCGTTGTCGGTGTAGATGACGAACGCATCCACTTCCCGTCCCCTGGCGAGGGCGTACTCCATCGGCTTCGCGCAGTCGGTCGCACCGAACGGGATCCCCGACATGGTCTTCACCACATCGTCGAGCCGCTGACGCGGGGAGATGGGCAGGCGTACCAGCTTGTGGCTGAACCCGACCACCTCGTAGTCCGACTCGGTCGTCGCCGTCACCATCGCCATGGCGGCAGCGGCCACCCGCGGAGTGAGGGGCGTACCGGCAATGGACCAGTAGTCCATGGAACCCGAGACGTCGACCGCGAGCAGCATCCGCTTCCCTGTGGGGACGAGGGCGGTGAACGACAGCAGGAACATCTCGTCGAGGGCATCGATCAACTGCTGCACCGGTCGCCAGGTGAGCGAACCCCGCAGGCCGTGCCCGGAGGCGTACGTGCGGAGTGCGATCAGCACCTGGAGCGGGTGGACGCGGGCCTTCCGGATGCGCTCGGCATCCGTGAGCTGCGCCACGACCGCGGACAGGTTCCGACTGCCCGGTGCCAGGACTCCCAGCGACGTGAGCCGGCCGAGCTGACGCAGCAGTGCGGTCATCGGCATCCCCTGCGCGAGCAGGGCATCCCAGACCTCCGGCTGCGTGAGCGCCGTGTCGGGCAGCATCTCCCAGCTGAGCCCATGCTCCGCGACGAGCTCCACGACCGACGTCTCCGCCCGCTGGGCCTCGGTGAAACCTCGGATCAGAGACAGCTCGGGCACCTCCGGGACGTCGGTCCGGCGTACCACCCACTCGAACAGCGCCCGACGAACCGGGTCGCCGGTGTCGGGGTGAGCCAGCCGCAGGAGGTCCCGGTGGGTCCAGCCGTCGCGCTGGCGATACTTCACGAGCTGGTACGCCAGCGTGGTCACGTCCCGCTCGAGGTACCAGTTCGCCACCGCCCTGCGCAGACCACGACCCCAGCCTCGGAATTGCTCGATATAGGTGGCGAACAGGAACAGATGAGTCCCCGTCCGCGCGATCTCCGGCAGCATCCGCAGCGCTCGGGCCCGGTGCTCGTCGTCCGCGAAGGACGCCGCCACCGCGAGCGCGAACAGCGCCGGGTTGGGCTTGGGGGCAAGGCCACCGACGGATACCTCATGGACCAGATCGAGCAGCGTGCCCGGATCGTCGACGCACATCCGCTCGACCACGGCAGCGTTGTCGAGCGTGAGCGCCAAGGGCGACGCGTAGAACGTGCCACCATCGGTGCCGAGAATCAGGAATCGGCGCAGGCGGGCCGCGTCGTCCAGCTCGAACGTCCAGCCGCCGGCGGAGTTGCGCACCTGATCGGAACGGGCCTGCACGCCCTGAGGCGTGCGTCGCTTGTTGATGAGTCGCAGAACGTCATTGAGCATGGAGTCCCTCCTCAGGAATATCGGTTCAGGGAAGGGCTCGGGGGAACGCGGGCAGGAAATGCAACCGAAGCGGATTCGAACCGTATGGATTGCCAGATAACCGATTGCGATCGGCCCACGCTCCCCGGAACCCGGGGGCATGCCGATCAGGCGGGGAACGAATCCGGAAACAATTGCTCTGCCATTGAGCTACACATCCCGAAGATGTGACGGGATTCGAACCCGCAACCCATTGTTCTGAGAAAGGAGAGAACCGAAATTCTTCGGCCCGATCGACAACTCCAACGATAGGGAGTCATCGACCGGGCCGCATCCGATTTATTCGGGGCCTGAGTGAGGATCAGCCGCGCGCACCGCCGGCAGCGGTCCACGTCACGAGTCCGCCCTGGAAACGCTGCACACACGTATAGGTGCCGCCGCTCGTCGCACACGATTCGCCCGTCAGCGGATAGCCGAGGCGTCCGCGCTCCCAGCCCTGCGTACCCCAGTAGTCGCGAATAGCACCGCGGACCCACTGGGCACCGCTGGCAGGCGACCAATAGAACGATCCGCCCTGATAGCGCTGGAAGCATCCGCCCCCGACGAGTCCGCAGAACTCCCCGGACGTCGGATATCCGAGCGTGCCGTTTTCATAGCCCGTGCGATTCCACGCTTCACCGATCGCCCCGATCACCGGGTGGGCATCGGAAGCGAGCGACCAATACATTCGGCCGCCCTGGAATGTCTGCCAGCAGCCGGCGCCGCGCAGGCCGCACATTTCGCCCGAGGTCGGATATCCCAGGAAGCCGTTCTCATAGCCGATCGTGCCCCAGCGGTCGAAGATCCGGCCGAGCACCATGTGCTCGCCGGTCGCCGGCGTCCAATACACCGTGCCGCCGGTGAAGCGCTGGATGCAGCCACCGCCCCGCAAACCGCAGAACCGGTCGCTGGTGGCGCTGCCGTAGCGGGGGTCGTACCACACCGCGGCGGATCCGGAGTGGCCGCTGCGGACCACCAACGGGGCCGGACCACCGGGAGCAGCCAGGTCGAACGACCCATCAGCGGCGACCGGAGCGCTCGACGCGCCCACATGAACGGTCGTGCCGGGCGGGAGCGAATCGTCAACCGGCACCCGGCCGCGGACGCGGCCACCGGCCGCCCGGGCAGCGGACGGCTGATTCAGCCAGACCTCGAGTGAGTAGCCGCGCGACAGGGCCGCGTCGAGCGAGGTGCCATAGCTGTAGGGCCCGCGCGCCGTGTCCGCTCCGGCCGACACCAGGCCGACCGCCTTGAGACCGGTCACCATGCCCGCACCGGAATCGCCGGCGAGGGTGACCATCGGCGTACTGAAGCCGCGGATCCAGCGGATGTCGGCCGAGCCACCGGGGCCACGGACCGCGAACGACCCGACTGTTTCGATGCGCGCGCACTGCCAGCGCTGCGTCGTGCGCCCGCTCATGCAGACGGGCGCTCCGACAACCGGCGCGGTCGTGCCGGTGATGCGGCTGATCCCCGCATAGCTGTCCTGGCCTGCGCGCAGGTCGCCGTGGGCACCGGCGTACGCCGCCAGGTCGGCACCCGGCGCGCTCTGCGGGCTTGCGGTGTTCTGGGGCGTACCGAATTGGAAGAACGCGAGTCGACCGAGCGAGTACGCCGAGTCGCGCTCCCAGCGGGCCTCCGTGATGCTCCCGCCGTCGGTGCAATGGCCGGCCGTCAGCATCGCCTGGCGACCGTCACCGGCGAAAGCCGCGAAACCGATCGAGCACCGCGGCATGCGGGTCGACGACCCCCAACCCTGTCCGCCGAGAATGTCGGCATTGGGGGTGGGCAGTTCGGCCTGTCGGACGGTGAGGCCGGGATTGGCGTCGGCGAACTCCTTCGGGGAGACGCCCTCGGAGCCGTCGGCGAGGAGGCCGGGCGTACTTGGGTCGATGACCGTGACCAGCCAGCCCTCGCCGGCCCACCCGATTCCGAGGAGACCGGTCGATTCGGCGTCGACGTGTTCGGCGTACGCCGCCGCGATGCTCTCGGCGTCGAGCGACTGGGTGGGCGCTTCGGCACGGACACCCTCATTGTTGGCGGCACTTTCGACTTCTGAGCCGGTGCCGGCCACGACCACCTCGGAACCCTCCAGGGACACGCCCTCATAGCCCGGGGTATCGCTGAGTTGTTCGTCGAGGGCAGCGGCCTGCTCCGCCTGGGTGGCCTGCTCGACGTAGTCGTCCCAGGTCAGGCCCAGGTCCCGTTCGACCGCTTCGCGCAGATCGGCCGGCGGCGGTGCTGCCGCGACCGCCACGTCGACGTCTGCAGGTCCGGACACCGGCGCTGCGAAAGCGTCCGGTGTGCCGAGGGCACTCAGGGGAAGGATGATCGCCGCGGTCGCAGCGGCGATCTTGGTCGTCCATCGCAAGAACACTTGCCAGATTGTGCCCTTAGTTGCCGAGCGCTGCGAGTCCGATCATCGTCTTCGCCCCGATTTCCAGGCATGCCTCATCAATGTCGAACGCCGGACGGTGCAGATCAGGCCACTCGGACACGCCCGCAGGGCGCACACCGAGGCGTCCCAGCGCACCGGGAATCTGGAGCAGAAACTCCGAGAAATCCTCTCCACCAAGGGATTGCTCGGTATCGACGACCGCTTCCTCGCCGAGGAGCGCGCGGCCGACGTCGGCCATTCGCTGCACTCCCTTGAGGTGATTCACGGTCGGCGGAATGCCATCCGCAAGCTCAACCTCAACTTGAACGTCAAAGGGCGCCGCGACCAGTCGGATGAGGTCGGGAACCATCTCACGGGCGTAATGCCAGCCCTCCATCTGGAGGCATCGGAGGGTGCCTTCGAGGACACCGGTCGACGGAATCGCGTTGGGTGCCTGGCCCGCTTCGACGTGACCCCAGACCATGGAGGCGCCGACGCGCGGGTCGATGCGACGCGACAACAGGAGCGGGACCTCGGTGATCACCGCGCCGACGGCCATGACCAGGTCGGCCGTCAGGTGGGGGCGGGAGCTGTGCCCGCCGGGGCCGCTGAAGCGTACGCGAACCCGGTCGCAGGCCGATGTGATCGGGCCCGGACGCAGGGCGATCTGGCCGACCTCGGTGCGGGGATCGCAGTGCAGGGCGTACACCTCGCGCAGGCCCGCCATCCCACCGTCACTGATGATGCGGGTCGCTCCACCGGGGCTGGTTTCCTCGGCCGGCTGGAAGAACAGGCGGACGCCCCTGGGCAACAGGCCCCGGTCGCGCAGCCGGGTCAGGACTGTCGCGGTCCCGAGCAGGATCGCGGTGTGGGCATCGTGCCCGCACGCGTGGGCGACGCCTTCATGGGTCGAGCGATAGGACACGTCCTTGGTGTCGATCAGATGCAGCGCATCGATGTCGGCACGCAGGCCGATCCGGGGACTGCGTCCCTCCGGCGCGATATCGACCCACATTCCGGTGGGCTGGGACAGCGCGTGGGGCTCCAGATCGAGGGCTTCGAGCACGCCGCGGATCCGCGCCGTGGTGCGATATTCGTGCCAGCTCGGTTCGGGATGAGCGTGGAGGTCACGTCGCCAGAACACCATGCTGTCGGCGATCGCCGCGGTTTCCTCGGCGATGAGCCGGGTCATGTCTGCTTGGGTGACCCGGCTCGGGGGCGTACGGGATTCGTCGGGGCGGCTCGTGCCGCTGGGTGCGCCGTTGACCGGTGGGCTATCAGGCGCGTGGGACGAATCAGAACGCATCATTCGGTTGGTACAACCCCCAGACATCGCGAAGCGCGTTGCAGACCTCGCCGACCGTGGCCTTCGCCTTGAGCGCTTCCTTCATCGGATAGAGCAGGTTATCGCTGCCACGCCCGGCTTCGCGAATTTTCTCCAGCGCGGCCTCGACGGCGGCGTTGTCGCGATTGGCGCGCAGGTCGGCCAGACGCTGGGCCTGCTGCTCGCCGATCGTGGGATCGAGGCGCAGCGGGTCGTAGTGCTCTTCTTCGTCGAGCGTGAACCGGTTGACGCCCACGACGACGCGGTCACCGGTGTCGACCTGCTGGGCATAGTGATAGGCCGACTGTTCGATCTCGTTCTTCTGGAAGCCCTGCTCGATCGCGCGCACGGCACCGCCGCGGTCGTCGATCTCGTTGATCAGCTTCCAGGCCTCGGCCTCGACATCGTCGGTGAGCGACTCCACGACATAGGAGCCGGCGAAGGGATCGACCGTCTTGGTGACGTCCGACTCATAGGCGATCACCTGCTGCGTACGCAGAGCGAGGCGCGCGGCCTTCTGGGTCGGCAGCGCGATGGCCTCGTCGAACGAGTTGGTGTGCAGCGACTGCGTGCCGCCCAGCGCAGCCGCGAGGGCCTGGACCGCGACGCGGACCATGTTGACCTCGGGCTGCTGCGCGGTGAGCTGGACGCCGGCAGTCTGGGTGTGGAAACGCAGCATTTGCGACTTCGGGTTCTTGGCCCCGAAACGCTCGGTCATGATCTTGGCCCAGATCCGCCGCGCAGCCCGGAACTTGGCCACCTCTTCG
Organism: Propionibacteriaceae bacterium ZF39; assembly: GCA_039565995.1. GTDB lineage: Bacteria > Actinomycetota > Actinomycetes > Propionibacteriales > Propionibacteriaceae > Enemella > Enemella fulvus. The sequence goes on from CP154795.1 coordinate 3,333,782, forward strand.
AGGATGGTGGTGCGCGAGACGAAGAAGAACGACAGCCGGGGGGCGAAGTCGTCGACCGCCAGGCCGGCGTCAATGGCGGCCTGCACATAGGCGATCCCGTCGGCAAGCGTGAAGGCGATCTCCTGCGCGGGGGTCGCCCCGGCCTCGGCCATGTGATAGCCGGAGATGGAGATCGTGTTCCACTTGGGGATCTCGTCCTTGCAGTACGCGAAGATGTCGGAGATCAGCCGCAACGACGGGGCTGGCGGGAAGATATAGGTGCCGCGCGCGATGTATTCCTTGAGCACGTCGTTCTGGATCGTGCCAGTGAGTTGGTCGGCGGAGATGCCCTGCTCCTCGGCCACGAGCTGATAGAGCAACAGCAGCACCGCAGCGGGAGCATTGATGGTCATCGAGGTCGAGACCTTGTCGAGCGGGATGTTGTCGAACAGGACCTTCATGTCCTCGATCGAGTCGATCGCCACGCCGACCTTGCCGACTTCCCCGGCCGCCATCGCGTCATCGGAGTCATAACCCATCTGGGTCGGCAGGTCGAAGGCCACGGACAGGCCCATCGTGCCGTTGGCGATGAGTTCCTGATAGCGGGCGTTGGACTCGGTCGCGGTGCCGAACCCGGCGTACTGCCGCATCGTCCAGGGACGCTGGGTATACATCGTCGGGTAGACGCCGCGAGTGAACGGGTATTTACCCGGCTCGCCCAGTTGGGTCGCCGGGTCAAAATCGGCGAGCGCGTCCGCGCCATAGATGGACTGGAACTCGGTGCCGGATTCGGTCTGTCCGCTCATGGTCCGAAGACTACTGGTGTCCTCTGACATCCATAGCGGGATCGCCTGAAAAGTGAGCACGGGAACCCGTCCGCGGCAGGCATCGACCGGGCCGCCCCCATGGGCGCTCCGGGTTATGAAGCTGTGACTAGCCAAGGGTCCACTTCGCGCCTATCATCATCCGCACGAGAAATTTTCAACCACGATTCAGCGTACCTGTTGGCCATGGGCAGTGCAGCCCATGGAGCAGAGAGTGGGTGGTTGAGGGTCTGACGTTCCTACCAGGCGAGACCGGTCGCCCGCCTCCACCCCGTCCGTTTTTCCCGTGTAAAGGTCCCCCGCATGTTCTTCTCAAAGAAGCCTTCGTCCCGTCTGGCACTCGCCGGCCTGTCCCTCGGAGCCTCAGCGCTCCTCGTGGGCACCATGTCGGCCTGCACCTCCGGGGCCGGCGGCCCCTCCTCCACCTCCAGGGCCAGCAACTCCGCAGGCGCGCAGGGCGCCCAGCAGCCGAACATTCTGATGATCGTCATGGATGACCTCGGCTACACCGACCTGGGCGCCTACGGCGGCGAGACCGAGACCCCGAACCTGGATGCCCTGGCCAATCAGAGCGCCCAGTTCACCGACTTCCACGCCTCCCCGCTGTGCGCACCGACCCGCGCCGAGCTGCTCACCGGCCAGGACCGCCACATGGTCGGCCTCGGCTCGATGGAAGGCATGGCTCCTCCCGGGGTGTCGCTGGAGACTCCCGGCTACAAGGGCAGCCTCGACGGTGACTTCACCAGCATTGCCACCACCCTCGGCAAGGCTGGCTATGACACCTACCAGGTGGGCAAGTGGCACCTGGGCATGGAAACCGGCCAGACCCCGAAGGACCTCGGCTTCGATCAGAACTTCACCCTCTTTGATGCCGGCGCGTCCTATTTCCCCGACGCCAAGCGTCTTTTCGACCGTCCGGCCCAGCCGTTCGATACCGTCATCTACAACCAGAACGGCAAGAACCTGGACAAGGTGCCCGACAACTTCTTTGCTACTCGCTCGTACACCGACGAGATGATCAAGATGGTCGATCACAGCAAGGACACCGGCAAGCCCTTCTTCGGCTACCTGGCGTACACGGCACCGCACGATCCGCTGCATGTCGAGGACAAGACGCTGATCAAGAAGTACGCCGACCTCTACCTGAACAAGGACTACGCGGCCCTGCGCGATGCCCGCATCAAGAGCATGGTCGACAAGGGCCTCATCAAGGACGGCACGCCCACCCGCTGGATCGATCGCACGCCCAAGTGGGACACCCTGACCCCGGAGCAGCAGAAGGACCTGGCCTATCGCATGGCCACCTACGCCGCGGTGATCCATGAGGCGGACGCCCAGATCGGACGCCTGGTCACCCACCTCAAGGAGACCGGGAAGTATGACAACACCCTGATCGCAGTGGTGAGCGACAATGGCGCGTCGGCGAGCACCCAGGTGATGTACGAGAACTTCAGCAAGCAGCCGGACTGGTTCAAGAAGAACTACCCGAAGATCGGCAATATCGACGCCTACGGCGAAGAAGGCTCGTTCGCCTCCATCGGTTTCCACTCCGCCCAGGTCGCGTCGGGCCCCTACTTCCAGGCCAAGAACACCTTGTTCGAAGGTGGCACCCGCGTACCGGCGCTCATCAAGACCCCGGCCGGCAGCGGACCCGCCGACCACCGCGTGGTCAACACCTTCGCCCACATGACCGACCTGTATCCGACCTTCATGGACTATGCGGGCGTCAAGGAGGGCAGTGTGCCGAACCTGCTGGGCAATACTGCTCGTCCGGTCCTCGAGGGCACCTCCGACAAGATCGGCACCGACGAATTCGGGTGGGAGCACTTCGGTCACCGGGCCTATCGTTCCGGGGATTGGAAGCTCATCTTCACCCCGACCCCGATGGGCGGAAACGGCCAGTACCAGCTCTTCAACCTGGCCGACGATCCGGGTGAGACCAAGGACGTCATCAACGAGCACCCGGACGTTGCCAAGGATCTCGAGGCCAAGTGGGACGCCTTCGCCAAGGCCAACAACATCGCGGTCGTCGACTTTGCCAAGGTCAACGAAGTTGCTCCCAAGGCTGCTGATCGTTGGTACATGATGGACTGGGCCACCGAGACCACCAGGGTCGGCGGTTGATCCACTGATGGCAAATTGCTGCACCCCGGAGGGCGCAGAAACCCTCGACTCCGGCGCTCCGCTCCCCGAGACCACCGTGGTCCGCGGGGACGGGGCGCCGGGAGGGCACTATGCCGGCGACCTCCGGCCCATCCCATCGGGAAGTTTCGTGATGGGTGACCATTTCGACGAAGGTTATCCGGCCGACGGGGAAACCCCGCTCCACCAGGTGCAGCTCGACGAATTCCAGATGGCTGCGACCAGCGTGACCAATCAGGAGTTCGCTGCCTTCGTGGAGGCAACCGGCTATCGCACCACGGCGGAAGAGCAGGGTGTTTCTGCCGTCTTCTATGCGGCGTTCCGGGGCCGTCGGGAGGACATTCTCAGTGTCCCTGCCCGGGTGCCCTGGTGGCTGGCGGTGCGGGGAGCCGACTGGCGCCACCCGGACGGACCCGCCTCCAGCCTCGCCGGACGTGCGGACCACCCCGTGATCCACGTGTCCTGGGATGATGCCCAGGCCTTCTGCGCCTGGTCGGGCACCCGGTTGCCCACCGAGGCGGAGTGGGAGTACGCCGCTCGCGGTGGTTTGGCGGGTCGTCGCTACGCCTGGGGCGATGAGTTGTTGGTCGACGGCGCCTGGAACTGCAACATCTGGCAGGGCCGTTTCCCGGAGGAGAACTCGGCCGAGGACGGTTATCTCACCACTGCCCCGGCGGCGAGCTATCAGCCCAATGGCTTTGGCCTGCACCAGATGGCCGGGAATGTGTGGGAGTGGTGCCAGGACTGGTTCGATCCGGGCTATTACGCCCGCTCGCCCGAGCTGAATCCCCAAGGGGCTGATGCCGGGGTGCGACGCGTGATGCGGGGCGGGTCTTATCTGTGCCACGACTCCTATTGCAACCGCTATCGAGTGGCGGCGCGGAACTCGAACACCCCGGATTCAAGCTCCGGAAACATCGGATTCCGGGTGGTCCGCTGACGCCATCCCCGGACTGGCCGGTCAGAGAATTTCCCGACGCAGGAACGATGGATCGCCATCTTCCCGCGTCGGGATTTTCGTTTCTGCGGGTGAGGACCGCACCGGCCCTGCGGGGCGGACACCGCTCAGACGACCTGACTGACCAACGTCTCGGCGGCGTCCACGATGCCGACGGTCTCGGCCTGCCAGTTGCGCTCCTGGGAGCGATACGGCCCGGTCGCCAGCGAGATAATGACCGCGGCCGCCCGCAATCGCAGTTCGGTCGGATCGACGCGTTCGTCGAACACCGGCACCCAGGTGGCCAACAGATGCCGCACCCGGGCAGCTTGGGTGGCGTTCATCCGCTGCACGGTCGAGAGGTGTGCGATCAGGCAGGCCAGATCGTCGGCCCGGCGGCCCGGTCCGGCCGTATCGACATCGAGCAGCCCACAGATCTGGCCGCCGGCGACATGCAACTGCCCCTCGTGGAAGTCCCCGTGCGTCGGCTCATTGCCCGGAGGAATCGGCGCCAGTCCCTGCTCGATCTCCCGCGCAAGCCACGTCAGGCGGGGTTCCAGCGTGGGCATCGCCTTGATCACCATGCGCGTGTAGTGCTGAATCGCATCCGCCCACGGTGGCCGGCGCGGCAGCTCCGCCACCTGGCGCGGCATCGAGTCCAGGACCCAGATCAGCTGCTCGGCTGTGCAGGGTGGTTCGGGGTCGAAGATCGCGCGGCTGAGCGGCGTACCCGGCAACTCATCCAGCACCAACAGGCAATCGGGAGTGGGAAGGGCGATGCGCGGGGCGGGTACACCAGCCGCCCGCAACAACTCGTGACGCGCCTTCACCTGCGGGAACAGGCTCTCGCGCAGGACCTTGATATAGAAGACGGTCCGGCCCGGGCCCTGACCGCGATCGGGCAGCGCGGTCGCCCGGAGGACCGCCCGGCGTCGAGGGCGATAGCCGATCATGTCGAGCTTCACCTGGTCGGGCCGCAGGCGCACCCCCATCACCTCGGACAGCATCGGCGCCACCGACTCCGCATAAGCTGCCCTGGCCAGCCCCGGCAGGTCAGGATCCTTGGGATAGAGCCAGACCACGGCCTCGCGATCGCCGTCAACGAAGATCTCGGCGCGCTCGTCGGTCGGCGCACGCCCGTGCGCCCGGGCGCTCACCCCAAGCAGTTCGTTGCGGCGCCCGAACGGCCAGTCGACCACAGCGCTGTAGGTCGCAGTGGTGGACTGGTTCGGGTTCGCATCCACATGATCGAGAGACCAGCGCACCAGCGTGCCGCCCGCATGCGTCACCGCTGCCGCCAGCAGCGGGCCAACCTGGTTGGTGGTCAGCAGCCGCGACCCGTCGGCGTCGGGGGTGGTTGCGCTCATGATCCTCCGGCGGTCATTCTCCGGCTGATCTGCACGCTCAGATCAGCATGCCGATCTTGTCATAGACCGATGCCGTGGTCGCATGAGCCACCGTCCGGGCACGTTCCGCACCGTCGTTGAGAATGCGCTCGAGCTCGGCCCGATCGTCCATGAGCTCCAGCGTCCGAGCCCGGATCGGAGTCAGCTCGTCGGCCACGGCTTCGGCAACGGCGACCTTGAGATGGCCATACATCTTGCCGTCGAAGCTTGCGACCACCTCATCGACCGGCGTACGCGTGATCGCCGCCAGGATCGACAGCAGATTGGACACGCCGGGTTTGTTGGCCTCGTCATAACGGATCTCGGTGTCCGAGTCGGTCACGGCCGACTTGAACTTCTTGGTGTTCGCCTTCGGCTCGTCGAGGATGTTGATCAGGCCGTTGGGCGATTCGGCCGACTTCGACATCTTGGCCGTGGGCTCCTGCAGGTCCTGGATCTTGCCGACCGACGCGAGGATGTGGGGCTCGGGCACCACGAACGTGTCGCCATAGCGCGCGTTGAACCGCGTCGCGAGGTCGCGGGTCAGCTCCAGGTGCTGGCGCTGGTCCTCCCCCACCGGCACCTTGTCGGCCTGATAGATCAGGATGTCCGCCGCCATGAGGACGGGATAGGTGAACAGCCCGACGTTGGTGGACTCGACGCCACGCTTGACGGACTTGTCCTTGAACTGCGTCATGCGGCTCGCCTGGCCGAACCCGGTGAGGCAGGCCAGCACCCACATGAGCTGCGTATGTTCCGGCACCTGCGACTGGACGAAGACGACCGACTTCTCCGGGTCGATGCCGGCGGCGATGACCTGGGCCGCGGTCACCAGGCTGCGCTCGCGCAGCTGCTCGGGCTCGGGCCACTCGTTGTAGGAGTGCAGATTCGCCACCCCGAAGAACGCCTCGAACTCATCCTGCATCCCCACCCACTGCCGCAGCGCACCGAGATAGTTCCCGAGGTGCATCGAGTCGGACGTGGGCTGGACCAGGGACAGGGCGCGAGGCTTCGAACTCATGGGCGTCATTGTTCACCGGAGCGCGGCGGACGCGCGAATCGTTTCAGACCCCGGCAGCCTCGGCCGCGGGCGCGTCATCAAGGCGCTCGAGCCGGATCCGCGCAGCGCGGCGACCGTCGAGTTCGGTGACGGTGAAGAGAATGGGTACGCCGTCCTCGTCATCGGGGGCACCCACCCGCGCGAGCTCGACCCGGATCTCGTCCCCTTCACCGGGCAGCCGGCCGAGCTGGGCCATCACATAACCCGCGAGCGTGTCATAGGGCCCTTCGGGCAGCACATAGCCGGTCTCGTCGGCGAAATCCTCGAGCGACACCAACCCTTCGAGCTCGCGATAGTTCGCCTCGACGGGCTGGTTCTCGACCACGACGTCGTATTCATCGGTGATGTCGCCGACGAGCTCCTCGACGAGGTCCTCCATGGTCACGATGCCGGCCGTGCCGCCGTATTCGTCGCGCACGATGGCCAGGTGGGCCGCATTGCGCCGCATCTCCGACAGCGCGCGCAGCACCTTCACTGTGTCCGGGAACGCGAGGACCGGGCGTACGAAATCGATGACGGGAGTCGAGCGGGTCGCCACCTCGGGATCGAAAAGGTCCCGCACGTGCACGAACCCGGCAATGTCATCGGCCGAATCACGGGTCACGGGATAGCGCGAATGGGGCGCGGCGGCCATGATGCGAACCGCCTTGTAGGCCGGCAGGTCGCCGTCGACGAACTCGACCTCGGTGCGCGGGATCATCACCTCGCGCAGGGACCGCTCGCCCGCATCGAACACGTCGTCCACGATCCGGCGTTCCTCGTCACCGAGCGTCGACGAGGCCGACACCATGGACCGGATCTCCTCGTCGGTGACCTCCTCGCGCGACGCCTTGGGGTCACCACCGAGAACCCGCACGACGATGTTCGTCGACAGGCCCAGGAACCAGATCACGGGCTTCAGCGCGGTGGCGATGCCGCTGATCATCGGCGCCAGGGCGAGCGCAAACCCCTCGGCCCGCTGCATCGCGAGCCGCTTGGCGGTGAGTTCGGAGAACACGATCGAGAAGTAGGAGATGACGATCGTGACGAGCACCAGGGCGAGGGTGGACGCTCCCGGGACGCCGCGTTCGTGCAGCCAGCCACCGAACCATTCGGCGATCGTCGCGCCACCGAACGAAGCGGAGAGGAAGCCCGAAAGCGTGACGCCGATCTGCACCGCCGACAGGAACGTATTCGGATTCCCCGCGAGCTTCGCCACCGTCGCCCCACGCTTGCCACGCGTCGAGAGCTGCCGGATCTGGCTCTCCCGCAGTGACACGAGTGCCATCTCGGCGCCCGCGAAGACCCCGCCGATGAGGATGAAGAGGAAGATCAGCAGGATGTCGGTCACCATGACTGACTCCCGGACGCCGGTTGCTGGGGACTATCGGGCTCCGGACTGGCAGAAGGCATGACGTCAGCCTAAATGACGTGACCGACAACACCCGGGTTCGGTTGAATCACGACATGCCCGATCAGGTCCCTCAGTCTCTCCCCACACTTGTGAGCCCCGACGGTGCCGTCATCCTGCGCCCGTACCAGCCGCACGATGTCGGGCGGATCGTCGAGATGATCGGCGACCCGGAGTTCGCGCGGTGGACGAACACGCCCGTTCCCTTCACCGACAGCGACGGCCGGGCCTTCCTGGTCGCCACGGCGGCGCGGGTCTCGTCGGGAGAATTGCTGGCGTGGGCGATCGAGGCCGAGATCGAGGGGGTACGCCGGCTCTGCAGCTGCTTGCGGATCCGACTGATCGGCGATGGCCGGGGCGACATCAGCTATGGCCTGCATCCCGAGGGTCGCGGTCGCGGGCTCGTCAGGGCGGCCGGGCGGCTGGCGCTGGACTGGGTGTTCGACGCCGTCGGGCTCGAGGTCGTCACCTGGAACTGCGTGGTCGGGAACTGGGCCTCCCGCTGGACTGCCCTGGGCCTCGGTTTCCGGGTCGGCGGAGTCGCGCGCAAGGCGTACGCCCGCCGCGGCGAGCTCGTCGATGTCTGGATCGGCGAGGTCACGAGGGACGACTCGCGGGAATCTGCCGCTCCCCCGCGTCAGCCGGTGCTGACCGGGCCGGGCGTACGCCTGCGACCGTTCGCCGAGCGCGACGCGCCCCGAATCGCCGAGGCCTGCAACGACGAGGCCACCCAGCACTGGGTGTCGATCCTGCCGCGGCCCTATCGCCTGAGCGATGCCGAGGGATTCATCGAGTGGTGCCGCGAGGGTAAGGCGACGGGCCAGGAATGGACGTGGTGCGTGGCCGGGACCGATTCGGACGAGTGCCTGGGCGCGATCACCCTGTTCGGACTCGCGGCACGCGATGGGGCCGGTGAGATCGGCTATTGGGCGCACCCGGACGCCCGCAGGCGCGGGTTGACGAGCGTTGCGGCCCGGCTCGTGGCCGACTTTGCCCTCGGCCCGGGGCCCGCCCAGACGGTGCGGCTCTTCGTGGCCGAGGACAATCACGCCTCGCAGCGCGTGGCCGAGCGCACGGGCGCGACGCGGGTGGGCACTCTCCCGGCGTACTCCGTCGTCCGGGACGGCACCCGCACCGACATGATCCTGTTTCTCCGCGGGCGGCAACCCGCCGCGGACAGGTGAGGCTCGTGGGCCGGAACATGCGGGAGACTCGGGGGATGGTGAGCTGGATCGGAACCAAGCAGCGGGCGCGGCCCGGCCTTCGGGCCGGCGCGGCGGTCGTCGCAATCCTCGCTGTCGCCGGATGCGGCGGCACGACGGTGACGGCTCCACCTCCGGCTCCTCCGTCGGTGGCGGCGCGTACGCCGACCCCGAAGGCCGTCACCCCATCGGCGACCCCGACCGAGGACCGCGTCTTCCAACCCGGCATCGCACCGGTGACGATCCGGACCGCAGAAGGTGCGGGCACTCTCGAGTTGCGGCGCTATTCGTGGCAGCGCACCGCCTTCGGAAACCATTCCGCGCCACCGAAGGAGCGCTACCTGATCCTGGACGTGGTGTTCACCGCGACCGAGGGAAAGATGCAGGTCAATCCGCTGTATTTCAGCGGTCGCAGCCGGACCGGCGTGATCCTGCAGCCGACGCTCGGCGCCGACGGCAACGAGCCGGTGCTCTCCTCCCATGAGCTGAACGCCGGCCAGTCGGTCGACGGGCTGGTGACGTTCGATGCCCCGACGACGGAGATCACCGTGGTGCTGAGCGACGAGGTCGGCGAACAGGTGGCTCAGCTCCGCATCCCGGCACCACGCGATTAGCGTCACCTCCCGCCGTTAGGGTGCGGCCTATGACGATTCAGACGCCGACCGCGAACGACACCGAGCAGGGCGAGTGGGTGCTCACCCTCGTGTGTGCCGACCGGCCGGGCATCGTTCACACGGTGTCGGGCGCAGTCGTGGCGGCGTCCGGCAACATCGTCGAACTGCAGCAGTTCAGCTCCGCCGAGGACGGCAACGGTGGCCATGGCGGCGGCGGCCGCTTCTTCATGCGCGTGCATGTGGAGGCGCCGGTGGCGGAAGACGTCATGCGGGAACACCTCGACAGGGCCGCCGTGCAACTCGGCGCGGACTGGACGCTCGATCGTGTCGGCCGGCCCATCCGCACCCTCGTGCTCGCCTCAAAGGCCGGGCATTGCCTCAACGACCTGCTGTTCCGCCAGCGATCGGGATGGCTGCCGGTGGAGATCCCCCTCGTGCTGTCGAATCACCCGGACCTCGCGCCCCTGGCGGAGTTCTATGGGGTGCCGTTCGCCGATCATGTCGTGCTGCCGGAGACCAAGGTCGAGTTCGAACAGCGGATTCTGGACGCGGTCGAGGAGCATCAGATCGAGCTGATCGTCCTGGCGCGCTATATGCAGATCCTGTCCCCCGAGCTCTGTCGCGCCCTGGCGGGGCGCGCGATCAACATCCACCACTCGTTCCTGCCCGGATTCAAGGGCGCCAATCCCTATCGGCAGGCCCATGGCCGGGGGGTGAAGCTCATCGGCGCCACTGCTCACTTCGTGACTTCCGACCTCGACGAGGGCCCGATCATCGAGCAGAACGTCGTGCGGGTCGACCACAGCAAGTCGGTCAAGGAACTGGTTGCGATCGGTCAGGACGAGGAGTCACGCACCCTGACCGAGGCCGTCAAGCTCTTCGCCGAGCGGCGCGTGCTGCTCGATGGGTCCCGCACCATCATCTTCCGCTGATCGGCCGTTCAGAGATCGAGGTGGCCGTCGCGGTAGGCCTCGCGGACGATGTCGAACGAGCTGCCCACCTCCCGGCCCAACTGGGCGTACCGCCGCGCAGCGCGCGACAGGAACGTCGTCACCGTGGCCGGCTTGACCTGCGGGTCGAGGCGGTGGCCGATGGCTTTCTTCGGGACTCCCTCAGCCAGCAGCCGGAGCGTCTGGAGTTCTCGGGGCGCCAGATGGGCGAGAAGCCCGGCATCGGTGGCCAACAGATAGGCCATGTCGCTGCTCATCGCGACCTCGCCGGCAGCGATGTCGGTGAGGGCCTCGAGCATGCTCTCCGGGGGATCCGACTTCAGCGCGACCCCGCTCGCGCCGGCGGCCATCACCTGCTGCAACGGCGCGGGCCTGATCTCCGACGTGTGCACCAGGCACGCCACGCCGAGCTGCACGATGCGTTCGATCGTGGCCGTGGCGTTGCTGCCGTCCCCCAACATCAGGTCGAGCACGACGACATCGGCTGACACGGATTCGAGAGTGCGGAACAGCTCCTCGGCCGTGCCCGCCTCTCCCACGATCGTCATGGTCTCCGGGTGATCGGCAGCGATCGCCCGCAGCCCGCGCAGCACGATCTCGTGATCGTCGACCGTGATCACCCGGATCGAGCTCAGGCTGGCGCCAGGATCGTGTTCCCCGGCTCCGCCGGCAGGCGTACGCTCAGTCGGCTCCATCGCGCGTCCTCCTCCCATTCGAGAACCAGGTCGGACCGCGCGCGCCAACCTGCAAGCGTCGCCCGGTCAGGGGTGTGCACCACGAGAGCCAACCCGTCGAGCGCACTGAGCGTCGCCCGACCCGAGGCGGCCCCGCCCTCGTCCAGAGCAGACAGCAGGGTGATGGCCTGGTCGGCCCACCTCTCGCGCGCGCTCGGCGGAATCCGGACTTCGAGCTCCCAGTCACGGGCCCTGGCTCCGGCGATAGCGGCCGCCAGAAGATCAGTGTGTTCGGTGTCGGACGTGGTCTCGAGCTCGGCCCGGACGCCCAGTTCGAGCGCGACCGCCCGCCGTGCGACCTCGGGAGCCAGCGGGTCGAGTCGTCCGGTCACGATTCCGTCGAGGAAGGGAAGAAGCACCTGGGTCACGCGGCGAATCCGTTCGTCCCGGTCGGACTGGGCGAACGCCAGCGCCTCCCGTCGAACCACGCTGTTGATCGTTTCCTCGCGAGCGACCAGCATGCGCCGCCCGGTGCGGCGCAGCAGCAACTTGAATCCGACCACTCCCACCACTGCGATGGGTGCGGTCAGGGCTCCGACGAGAGAGTTGGTCATGGCGTCGAACCCGAAATGCCACCCACCGAGCAGGAACAGCTCGGCCCACACCAGGCACAGAGCTGCCAAAGACCATCGAACGCGGGCGTGCACGACCAGGATCACCATGAGAGGCGTCACCCCTCCGGCCATGAACAGGTGAAATCCGTTGCGAGCCTCCGAAGCCACCGCCAGGATGTTGGCCCCCAGCCCCACCATGGAAGCCCCGACCAACAATCCGAGCCAGCCGCGGGACAGCCGGACGCCGTCGGATTGAAGGGCTCCGAGCCCCACGGCGACCGCCACGATCATGCCCGCCGTGGCGAGGGCGGGATTCGCCAGCTCTTCGGCGATCAGCACACCGATCAGGGCCGTGCCGATGATTCCGGGCAGGGCGACGGGCACCAGCGCCCCGGTCATCTCCCGCCACACGGTGGCCACCCGCTCGTGCGCTGCGGCCGGAACCCACTCGAGAGTCACGATGGTCCCCCCGGCCTCGCCCGGGGCGACGTCGGCCTGACCACCGATCTCCTGCATGCGCCCGAAGACGGATTCCCGCAGGCCCCGTCCGAGTCGCTGCCGACCAAAGCCGGGACCGTCATCGACGACCTGGACGCGCCCCCCACCTTCATAGGGATCGAGATGAATCCGGACGCTGCTCACACCCGCGTGCCGTGCGCTGTTGCGGACAGCCTCGGCTGCAGCGGGGACGATGGCGGCGATCACCCGGGCGGGGAAACGCGGCGCGCGTCCCGTGACCTGGATCCGCACCCCCGTGGCCGCGCCGATGGCCAACAGCTGCGCCCGGAGATCGCCGGGCTCCTCGTCGAGCTGAGGCAGATCGCCCTTGCGCAGACGATCCGCCGTCGCACCGACCAGCGTCCGCAGCTCGTCGATCTGGGCACCCGAGGCCGGCGACTTGAGCCGGTCGCGTCCCGACCGCCCGGTCTGGGCGATGGCCCGGAGCGCATGCATGACGTCGTCGTGCAGGAATCGCGCGACCTGGTGGCGCCGGCGGTCGGCCACGTGCTGGCGGCGTTCGGCGAGGCTCGACGCCGACCGCTCCGCTTCGGCGGCGTCGGCCCTGGCCGACAGCCGGCGGACCGCGTGGACGCCCAGGATGAGCATGAACGCGAGTTCGCCGTTGCTGATGAGCTCGATGATGCCGATCACGAAAGGATCCTGGGAGCGGACGGTGGCCACCAGCCGCAGCGCGGCGTACGCGATCCAGGCAGAGCCGCCGAGCCACCACCGCCACCGGCCGCCGAACGCGAGCACCCAGCCCTGAACGGCAATCGCGGCGGCAGTCGGCCACCAGGCAACCTCGGTGGCCCGCGCCGGTTGCCCGAGCAGGAAGAACACGAGGAACAACCCCGTGACCACCACCAGGACGAAATCGCTCCACAGCCGGGAAATAGCCCACCATCGCGAGCAGCACCACCACGACCTGGACCACGGCGAGGCCGAGAATCCCGAGATCGCCCACCGGGCTCGTGCGCACCATCTCGTCCAGGGCGGGCCGGAACGAGAAGACCAGCACGACACCGGTCAGCATCGCGAAGAGCAGGCGAAGACCGGCATCGGAGAGTCGGCCCCACAGATTGCCTGACCCGGGCATCGGTCCTCACCTCCCCCGCGGCGGAATCTTGCCTACTCGGAAATCCAAGCACGGACGACCGACAATTCGAGTCCGTGTCATCAAAAAGTCCACTCCGGAGCGCCTCGGAACACCTCGGAATCATCTGGGGAACCAACGGAAACTGTGCATTCGACCATGCACCAACAGTCGCGGGAGCGCGCTGGTAGCGTCAGGCCCGGACCCCGGACAAAGGAGTTAATGTGACCAAGAGTCCTGTGAAGGTGGCCATTACCGGCGCCGCCGGACAAATCTGCTACAGCCTGCTGTTCCGCATCGCCAGCGGCGAACTGCTGGGCAAGGACCAGCCCGTAGCCCTGCACCTGCTCGAGATCACCCCCGCGCTGAAGGCGCTGGAAGGCGTGGTCATGGAGCTGGACGACTGCGCGTTCCCCCTGTTGGACAACATCGTGACCGGTGACGATCCCAACAAGGTCTTCGACGGCGTGAACATGGCCCTGCTCGTGGGCGCCAAGCCGCGCGGCAAGGGCATGGAGCGGGGCGACCTGCTCAAGGACAACGGTGGCATTTTCGCTCCCCAGGGCAAGGCTCTGAACGATCATGCGGCCGATGACATCCGTGTGCTGGTGACCGGCAACCCGGCCAACACCAACGCCCTCATCGCGATGCACAACGCGCCCGATATCCCCAACGAGCGGTTCAACGCGTTGACCCGCCTCGACCACAACCGCGCCATCTCGCAGCTCGCGGCGAAGCTCGACGTGCCCGTCACCGACATCAAGAAGATGACGATCTGGGGCAACCACTCGGCAACGCAGTATCCCGACATCTTCAATTGCGAGGTCGGCGGGAAGAACGCGGCCGAACTGGTCAACGACCAGGCCTGGCTCGCCGACACCTTCATCCCGACCGTGGCCAAGCGCGGTGCGGCGATCATCGAGGCCCGCGGCCTGTCGTCGGCCGCTTCCGCCGCCAACGCGACGATCGACCACATGCGTGACTGGGCTCTCGGCACCCCGGACGGCGACTGGGTTTCCATGTCGGTTCCGTCGGACGGCTCCTATGGCGTCGCCGAGGACATCATCTCGTCGTTCCCCTGCACCGTCAGCAACGGCGAGTATTCGATCGTGCAAGGTCTCGAGATCAACGACTTCTCCCGCCAGAAGATCGACGCCTCGGTCGCCGAGCTCGTCGAAGAACGCGACACGGTCGCCGAACTCGGCCTGATCTGATCGCACCCAGACCAACCGGGCAGTTCGCACGGTTGTCGCCAGACGACAGTGCGGTGAGACATTCCGCGTCCACCCTGCGAACTGCCCGGGATTGGGCAGTGACACCCCACCCCCCGGCCTACTAGGGTCGGGGCCACATGCAAGGAGGCTTGGAATAACAATGAGCGACGAGCGCAAACCCTTCGTCATCAATGGCCGTGACGAACTCAACGAATGGGCCGGCAAGGATCTCGGCACCAGCGAGTGGGTCACCGTCAACCAGGAAGACATCAACACCTTCGCCGAACTGACCGGCGACGACCAGTGGATCCACGTCGATCTGGAGAAGGCGAAGGCCGGCCCCTACGGCACCACGATCCAGTATGGATTCCTCACCCTGAGCAAGTCGACCGGTTTCCTCTGGGAGATCTGCGTGGTCGAGGGCTTCAGCGTGATCCTGAACTACGGCCTCAACAAGGTCCGGTTCCCGTCCCCGCTGAAGACTGGTCAGCGTTACCGGATGCACGCCAACCTGGCGGAAGTGAACGAGCTCAAGGGCGGCGTCGAAACCGTCTACAAGCTCACCTACGAGGTCGAGGGCGAGGCGAAGCCCTGCTGCGTGGCCGACCTCGTCTTCCGTTATTACGACTGATCAACCCGCGGCCCGTGGCCCCTGCCAGCCGCAGGGGCCCCGGGCCTTCACCATTCAGATCCAACTACCCATAGATCTGTTCACAGGGGAGGAGGGTGCCCATGGCAACCCGCAAACGTACGAGCACGGCCCCGGAGAAGGATTCGACAAAGCCGTCGACTCTGGCTCCGCCGGTCGAGAAGAACCTCTCTGCCGAGGTTCTCGCTGCTCTTGATATCACCGACACCAGCATGAATCCGCCGGCGTCGCTCGAGGGTCGAGACCACGAACTTCTCAAGAAACTCTACGACGGTGTCGTGAAGGCCCGCGCGTTCGAGGATCGCATGCATTCGATGTATCGCGCAGGCGATTTGCTCGGATCGTACTATTCGGGCAACTGGCACGAGGCGATCAGCGTCGGCACGATGGCCGCCATGGAGGAGCGCGACTACTACTGCCCGCTCCACCGCGACGTGGGTGGCCACCTGATGCGTGGCATGCCGCCGGAGCAGATCATGGGTTCGTTCATGGGCAAGTCGATCGCCCCCACCGGTGGCCGCGACGGCACGCTCCATTACGGCCGGCTGGACCTGAACACCTACAACCCGCCGAGCCACATCCCGGCGAACTACCCCGTCGCCACGGGCATGGCCTTCGCCGCGAAGTATCGCGGTGAGGATCGGGTTGCGGTCGCGATCTGCGGAGACGGTTCCACCTCGCGCGCCGACTTCCACGAGTCCGTGAACATCGCCGGCGCAATGCAGCTGCCGGCCGTGTTCCAGGTCCAGAACAACCAGATCGCCATGGGCACCAAGCTGTCGATGCAGACCAACTCGGGAAGCTTCGTGATCAAGGCTGCCGCCTACGGCATCCCGGGCATCAAGTGCGACGGCACCGACGTGATCGCCGTCTATGACGCGATGAAGGAAGCCATCGACCGTGCCCGCTCCGGCGGTGGCCCCACCATCGTCGAAGCCGTGACCATGCGCATGCACGGCCACGCCGAGCATGACGGCGCCGAATATGTGGACCCGGCGCTGAAGGAGGAATGGGGCAAGCGGGATCCGGTGGAGCTCTACGAGAAGCGCCTCATCGAGGCTGGCGTCATCAGCGAAGAGGAAGCCGCCGAAACCCGGGAAGCCGCGCGCAAGTGGGCCATCGCCGCCCGCAAGATCGCGATCACGGCTCCGATGCCCGACCCCACCAACATCGAGGAAGGTGTCTATGCCGACTGAAGAGAAGACCTCATATTCCTACCTTGAGGCCATCGGTGCCGCGCTCGCCCACGAGCTCGACAACAATGACGACTTCTTTCTCATCGGCGAGGACGTAGGCGCGTTCGGCGGCCCCTTCAAGGTGACCAAGGGCTTCCTGGAAAAGTATGGCCCTCGGCGAATCATCGACTCGCCGATCGCCGAGACCGGGATGGCCGGTCTGGCCGCGGGCGCAGCCCTGGCCGGCTTGCGCCCCATGGTCGAGTTCCAGTTCGCCGACTTCATCTCCTGCGCCTTCGATCCGATCATCAACACGATCGCCCGCCACCACTGGCGCACGGGCGATGCGATGCCGATCGTCCTGCGGGCACCGTTCGGTGGTCGGCTGCGGGCGGGTCCCACCCACTCGCAGAGCATGGAGACCTATTTCGCCCACGTGCCCGGTCTCAAGATCGTGATGCCCGGCACCGCCGAGGACGCCGCCGGCCTGCTGATCGCATCGATCCGCGACAACAACCCGGTGATGTTCTTCGAGAACAAGTATCTCTATCGCCGCCTGTCGGCCCAGGGTTCGCCGTCGTTCGAGCCCATTGAGCTGGGCAAGGCCAACGTCGTGCGGGAGGGCACCGACATCACCGTCGTGACCTACTCCGCCGGTGTCCACCAGGCCGTCGAGGCCGCGGAGGAGCTCGCCAAGGACGGCATCTCGGTGGAGGTCGTCGACCTGCGCACCATCAAGCCGCTCGACATCGAGACGGTCGCCGCCTCGGTGAAGAAGACCTCACGGGCCGTGGTCCTCCACGAGGCCGCCGAGTTCATGGGCATGGGTGCCGAGATCGCGGCCGAAATCCAGAAGGAAGCCTTCTGGTATCTCGACCAGCCGGTCGAACGGATCGCGGCCAAGAACACCCCGACCCCGACCAGCCCGCCGCTGGAGGACGCGGTGATTCCGCAGCAGCCCGAGATCACCGAGACCATCCGGAAGGTGGCCAAGGCATGAGCGAATACGACATCTGCGTCCTGGGCGGCGGACCCGGCGGCTACGCCTCTGCGCTGTACGCCGCCTCCGCGGGCCTCAAGGTCGCCATCGTCGAGAAGGAAACCTTCGGCGGCACCTGCCTCAACCGTGGCTGCATCCCGGCCAAGGGTCTGCTGCAGGCGGCCGAGGTCTATCGAGCCGTGGGCCATGCGAAGTCGTTCGGCTTCGAGGTTCCCGCGGGCGAGACCAAGATCGATTGGCCCCAGGTCAACAAGCGCAAGCAGGGCGTCGTCAACACCCTGGTGAAGGGCCTTGAGGGCCTGATCAAGAAGCGCAAGGTCGACATCTTCCGCGGCAAGGGCACGATGAACGCCGACGGCAAGATCGTCGTCGACGGCCAGGTCATCGACTCCAAGAACGTGATCATCGTCTCCGGCTCGGTGCCCAAGTGGTTCCCGGGCATGGAGCCGGGGCCGCGCGTGATCACCTCCGACGAGGCCACCAACTCGACCTGGGAGTCCCTGCCCAAGTCGGTTGCGGTCATCGGCGGCGGCGTGATCGGCGTCGAGTTCGCGTCGGTCTATATCGACATGGGTGTCGAGACCACGCTGCTCGAGTTCATGGATGATCCGATCCTGCCGCTCGGCACCGACCGCGAAGTCGCGGACACCGTGGCCAAGGCGCTCAAGAAGCGTGGTCTGAAGGCCATCGGCGGCGCCAAGGTCGGCAAGCTCCAGGACAACGGCTCCAGCGTGACCGTGCCCTATGAGAAGGGCGGCAAGGAGGAGTCGATCGAGGTCGAGCAGGTGCTGGTCGCCGTCGGTCGTCGACCGCTGTCCGAGGACCAGGGCTTCGAGGAGGCGGGCGTCGCCATCGATCAGCGCGGCTTCATCGAGGTGGACACGAACACGATGCAGACCTCGCGCGAGGGCGTGTACGCCGTCGGTGACGTCGTCAACACTCCCGGTCTCGCCCACGTGGCGTACGCGGAGGCCATCGTTGCCGTGAAGCACATCCTCGGCGAGAACCCGGTGCCGCTCGACTATGGCAAGGTCCCGAACATCGTCTATGCCCACCCCGAGATCGCCTGGTCGGGCATGACGGAGGAGCAGGCCAAGGAAGCCGGCATCGACTACGAGGTCAAGAAGCACGGCTGGCCGGGCAACGGCCGGTCGATGATCGTCGGTGAGACCGAGGGCATGGTGAAGATCATTGCCGAGAAGAACGGTCCCATCATCGGATTCCACATCGCCGGCCCCTGGGCCTCGGAGCTGATGAACGGCGGCTATTACGCGGTCAACTGGGAAGCCACCCCGGAGGATCTCGGCCACCTCATCCATGCGCACCCGACCCTGGCGGAGAACATCGGCGAGACGGTGATCACCTTCTCCGGCCGATCCCTGCACAACTGACCCCACGCGAACACCACGCCCGGCCCGCGATGAAGCGGGCCGGGCACAACACAGGAGACGATCAATGGCAGACGAAACCTGGGTCGTGACGATGCCCAAACTCGGTGAAACCGTCACCGAGGGCACGATCGGGTCGTGGCTGAAGAACGTGGGTGACACCGTCGAGTTCGACGACCCGTTGTTCGAGGTCTCGACCGACAAGGTCGACTCGGAAATTCCCAGCCCCTATGACGGCGTGATCCTCGAGATCATGGTGCAGGCCGGCGAGACGGTGCCGGTCGGCACCGAGGTCGTCCGGATCGGCGCCCCCGGGTCGACCCCGGGTGCCGCCCCCGCAGCCCCCGCAGACTCCGCTGACTCCGCCCCTGCAGCCGAGACGGCTGCCGAGGCTCCCGTTGCCGGAGAGCAGGCCGACGGCCAGTCCGGCATGGCCGAAGGCGCCGGTGTGGTCCACGACCTCACGATGCCCAAGCTCGGCGAGACCGTGACCGAGGGCACGATCGGCAGCTGGCTCAAGAACGAGGGCGACACGATCGAGTTCGACGACCCGCTGTTCGAGGTCTCGACCGACAAGGTCGACTCGGAAATCCCCAGCCCCTATGACGGCGTCCTGCTCCAGATTCTGGTGCAGGCCGGCGAGACGGTGCCGGTCGGCACGGTCGTGGCCCGCATCGGCGAGCCCGGTGCGACCCCCAGCGGCAGCGGTGCTGTCGCCCCGGTGGAGGTCAGCGGCGCTTCGGCCCAGCCTGCTGCGGCAGCTGAGTCGGGAGCCACCCCGGGCGCCGAGGCCGGCAAGAACTACTCCCCCATCGTCCGTCGTCTGGCGGCCGAGAACGGGATCGACCTGTCGACCGTGACCGGCACCGGTGCCGGTGGCCGCATCCGTCGTGAGGACATCCAGGCGGCCATCGAGAACCGCCCGGCTCGTGGTGGCGCTCCCGCCCCGACCAAGCCGTCCGCCCCTGCAGCGACCGCAGCCCCGGCTGCCGCAGCCCCGGCCGCAGCTCCCGCTGCCGCCATGGGACCGCAGACCGGCGTACCGGCTGTCCCGGGTGTCCCGGACGACCGCGACGAGATCAAGCCGCTGTCGAAGATGCGCCTGGCCATCGCGGCCGGCATGGTTCAGTCCCTGCAGATCTCCCCGCAGGTCTGGACCTCGATCGAGGTGGACTACGAAAACGTCGAGATTGCCCGACAGAAGCACAAGGATGCCTACAAGAAGGCAACCGGCGCTTCGCTGTCCTACATGACGTTCGTGGCCCGGGCACTGGGCGAGGCACTGTTGAAGTATCCGGCCGTGAACTCCAGCATCGACGTGCCCAACAAGACCCAGACCTTCCACCCCTATGTCAACCTTGGCATCGCGGTGGACCTCAACGAGCAGGGTCTGGTTGTCCCGGTGGTCCGCAACGCGGATCAGCTCAACCTCAAGGGCATCGGCATCCAGATCAAGGAGCAGGCCTCCAAGGCCCGCGACGGCAAGCTGGGCATGGACGACTACAAGGGCTCGACCTTCACGATCACCAACGTGGGGCCGTTCCAGAGCTATGCGTCCGCGCCGATCATCAACCAGCCGAACGTCGGCATTCTGTGCACCGATGGCGTGGCCCGCAAGCCCGTCGCCATCGGCAACACGATCGCCATTCACTCGGTCGGCATCATCGGTCTGGTCTATGACCACCGCGCGTTCGACGGGGCGACCGCCTCGAAGTTCCTGCTGGATCTGCGGGACATCCTGCAGAACCGTGACTGGGACGCCGAGCTCGGCAGCTGACGACCAGCTGAAACACGCACGGAGGCCGGTTCCCCGCGGGGAGCCGGCCTTCGGCGTTCCGTCGGGAAGCGCTTCCCCGGGCTCCGACCGCGACGGCAGGTAAGGTCGAAGGGAACGCGATCCGCTTCGGCTTCGTCCGACGGGCAACCGAACGACCGCTCGGCAGTGCCGGGCGGGCCTGTGGGGCACGGCGGTTTCGTCAGCAACCAGGAAGAGGACACCGATGAGCGGCAACCAGCACCACCCCGATCCTTTCAGCCGGGAGGGTGCCCAGCCCGGAGATGGCCTGGGTGAGCCCAACCGATTCGACACCTGGGCCGATGGCGCCACCCCCGCCGGCCAGCACCTTCCGGGCAGCGCGGCCTCCGGCGCCGAACCGCCCTATGGCCAGCCGTCTGCTGCCGATCCCTATGGGCAGTCGTCCGCCGCCGATCCCTATGGCCAGCCCTCTGCTGCCGATCCCTACGGTCAGCCGTCCGCTGCCGACGCCTACGGTTCGGCCCAGTCCCAGCCGTCGGCAGCCGACACGGGGGGTGCCTTCCCGGCGTACCCGTATGGCTCAGGTTCCACCGGAGACGGCTATTCCAATCCGTCCACGACCGACAACTATGCGAACCCGCAGGTCGACGAGGCGTACGCAGCGTTCCAGGGCTATCAGGCCAGCACTTCGAACTACCCCGCGCAGCAGGTCACGCCCTATCAGGGTTATCAGGCCGCCTACACGGCGCACAGTCCTTATGCGCGGTCCCTGCCCAACTCCGGCTATGCCATCCCGTCGCTGGTCCTCGGCATCGTCTCGTTCGTGACGTGCGGCATCACGGGACCGTTGGGGATCGGCTTCGGTGTCGCAGCCCTCAAGCAGATCCAGTCGGAACCCAATTCCTACGGCGGCAACGGTCTGGCCATCGGTGGCATCATCACCGGCGCCCTGGGCACGCTGTTCCTGCTGATGTGGATCATGGGCGCGCTGATGTCCTGATCCGGGGCCCGCTCAGGGCGTCGGCACCACGGCGGCCAGGATGATGATCCCCAGGCCGCACACCAGCATGAAGGTGACATCGAACAAGCGGCTCCGCACATGCAGCAGCCCCGCCGAATGCCGCGAAAGCAGCGCGCGTTCGGCTGCACCGACGAGCAGCCCTCCCCCGACGGTCGCCGTGCCGGCATGCCAGAAGCCCACCGCCACCAGCACCAGGCCGACCGTCACAATGCCGACCACGACCAGCAGGGGCCACTGGGTCAGGGAACTCGCTTTGGCCCGGGCCAGGGCCTTGAAGCTGCCGGTGGTATCCGGCATGGCTCTCAGCTCCCCGCGGCGAGGGCTTCGGCGCGCTCGACCACGTTCTCCAGCAGCATGGCGCGGGTCATGGGCCCGACACCGCCGGGATTGGGGGTTACCCAACCCGCCACATCCCACACTTCCGGGGCGAAATCGCCCACCTGCTTCCCCTCCGCGTTGCGGGTGATGCCCACATCCACGAGCGCCGCTCCCGGCTTGATCATGTCGGCGGTGATCAGCCCCGGTACGCCAGCCGCGCCCACCACGATGTCCGCAGCCCGGGTGTGGGCGGCGAGGTCACGCGTGCCGGTGTGGCAAAGGGTGACGGTCGAGTTCTCGGAGCGGCGGGTCAGCAGCAGGCCGAGTGGACGGCCGACCGTGGTGCCGCGACCGACGACACAGACCTCGGCGCCGTTCAGCTCCACGTCGTGGCGACGGAGGAGCTCAACGATGCCGCGGGGCGTGCACGGCAGCGGGCCCGGCTCGCCGAGGACCAGCTTGCCGAGACTCATGGGCGCAAGCCCGTCGGCATCCTTCTCCGGGTCGATCAACGCCAAGGCCGCGTGCTCGTCGAGGTGTTTGGGCAGGGGCAGCTGGACGATATAGCCCGTGCAGGCGTCATTGGCATTGAGCGCATCGATCTCCGCACGCAACTGCTCCGCTGTCGTGTCGGCCGGCAGGTCGACGCGGATCGAGGCAATGCCGACTTCCTGGCAGTCGCGGTGTTTGCCGTTGACATAGATCTGGCTGCCCGGATCATCACCCACCAGGACAGTTCCGAGCCCGGGCACGATGCCGCGTTCGCGGAGCGCAGCCACACGGATGGCAAGCTCCTGCTTGATCGCGGCCGCGGTGGCCTTTCCGTCCAGCTTCCGGGCTGTCATGGGGTTCCTTTCGGGACGCATCGTCGGGCGTCGCCCATTCTGCCACCGGCGTACGCCCGCGCCCCGCCATGGCCGAGACCCGATCCCGCGGGCTCAGCCCATCGACTTCTTCCCGTCGATGGCCTCCCGGATCATGTCTGCGTGACCGGCATGCTGGGCGATCTCCGCCAGCATGTGGAGCGCCACCCGGCGCAACGACCACGCCGCCCCCGGCTCGAACCAGGGCGCTTCCGGAAGCGGATGGGTCCTGTCGAGGTCTCCGGTCCGCAGGAGTGACGCTGTCTTCTCCCCCACCTCGAGCACGCGGGCGCGGAGTTGGTCCAACGTCATGTCATCGGGCACGACGAAACGGGTGTCTTCCCACTCGCTGCCCGACCAATCACCCTGATTCTCCGCCGCCGCGTCGTCGACAGCGGACCAGTCGACTCCGTCGTAGACATCGGAGCCGCCGAACGCATCCGCGCCCCGGACGGCGAAATCCATCCACTGCTCCTCGGTATCGGCCACATGCTTCAGCAGGGACGCAGTGGTGAGTTTGCTCACGGTGCTCGCGGTCCGGGCCTGCTCCTCGGTCAGGCCGGTTGCGGGCAGGAGCAGGAACCCACGGTGACGGTCAAGGGTTTCGATGAGCGCTTCACGTTCGTTAGTGGTGGGGGTGGGGGTGGACATGGCGTACTCCTCTGCGCTGAAGGTGAGTCCGACACTAAACGCAGCGTCCGACAATTTTCGGGCGGGCGCTGCAGATCCGAAGGCCCTCAGGCCCACCCGGAAGAAAATGTCGGTGCGGGGTGCAAGGGTGGGGACATGAGCGATCGCTGGAACGACGAACCGCCGCCCGATTGGGAGTCCCTTCCACCGGATCCCTTTGACGACGAGCCGGAGGACCGGTTCGAGGCGATGGCGCCCGAGCCGGCGGCCCGCGCGGTTCCGGCCCCACGTTCTGTCGCGCGCGGCGCCGACGGGCTCGCCGAGGAAGCGCTGGCGATCCTTCGCGACCTGACCGGACGCCCCGATGCGAACTTCCACGACGGCCAGTTCGAGGCGATCGAGGCGCTGGTCGCCCATCATCGCCGCGCGCTGGTCGTGCAGCGCACCGGCTGGGGCAAGTCGGCGGTCTATTTCATCTCTGCCCTGCTGCAGCGTCGCGCGGGTGCCGGGCCGGCGCTCATCGTTTCTCCCCTGCTGGCGCTCATGCGGGATCAGGTGGCGGCGGCGGAGCGGGCGGGCGTACGCGCGGCGGCCATCAACTCGGCGAACGTCACCGAATGGGCCGACATCGAGCGACAGCTCGACCGGGACACGGTCGATGTCCTCTTCGTCTCCCCCGAGCGCCTGGTCAACCCGAAGTTCCGCGCGGAGCAGCTCCCGCGCCTCGTCGCGACCGCCGGACTGCTGGTGATCGACGAGGCACACTGCATCAGTGACTGGGGCCACGACTTCCGGCCCGACTACCGGCGGATCCGTTCGCTGATTGCGGAGCTGCCCGGTGGCGTGCCCATTCTGGCGACGACCGCCACCGCCAACCAGCGCGTGGTCGACGATGTGGCCGAGCAGCTGGGCGCGGGCGGTCACGAGGTCTTCACCCTGCGCGGATCGCTGGCCCGCGACTCGCTGCGACTCGGCGTGCTCGATCTGGGCACGCAGTGGCGTCGGCTGGCGTGGCTCCGCCAGCATCTCGCCGACCTCCCGGGCAGCGGCATCGTCTATTGCCTGACAGTGGCCGCGGCGGAGGACACGGCGGCGATGCTGGCCACGGCCGGTCACCGGGTTCTCGCCTATACCGGGCGCACCGATCCGGCCGACCGGCTGGTGGCCGAGGACGCGCTCAAACGCAACGAGGTGAAGGCGCTGGTGGCCACCTCCGCGCTCGGCATGGGGTTCGACAAGCCCGACCTCGGTTTCGTGGTCCATCTGGGAGCGCCGAGTTCGCCGGTGGCCTACTACCAGCAGGTCGGCCGAGCCGGCCGCGCCACCGCAAGCGCCGATGTGCTGCTGCTGCCCGGCATCGAGGACCGGGAGATCTGGCACTTCTTCGCCACCAATGCGATGCCGACCCAGGCCAAGGCCGATGCCGTCCTGGGCGCTCTCGAAGCCGAGGGCAAGCCGCTGTCCCTCGCCGCGCTGGAGGCCCGTGTCGACATCAGGCGCGGCCAGCTCGAGTTGCTGTTGAAGGTGCTCGCGGTGGAGGGCGCCGTGCAGGCGGTCCAGGGTGGGTGGACGGTCACCGGGGCGCCGTGGGTCTATGACGCCGAGCGCTATGAGCGCATCGCCGCCGCGCGCGTCGCCGAACAGGACGCGATGGTGGCCTATGAAAATCTGTCTGCCCCCGCGTGCCGCATGGTCTTCCTCACTGGTGAGCTGGACGACCCCGACACCACGCCTTGCGGGCGCTGCGACACCTGCACCACCCCCTGGTACGCCACAGAGGTCTCGACCGAGAGCCTCGCGGACGCCCAGGCCTCGCTGGACCGGGTCGGTGTCCCGATCGCGCCCAGGGCCCAGTGGCCGACGGGGCTCGACCGGGTGGGTGTCAGTGCGGACGGCAAGCCGGTGCGCGGAAAGATCATCCCGGGTGAGCAGGTCGCGGAGGGCCGGGTCATCGCGCGCCTCACCGACCTCGGTCACGGCAACGCCCTGCGGGCTCTGTTCGCCAATGACGAGGGTGGTCGCCCGCTGGATGCCGAGGTGCCGGCCGATCTGGCGCAGGCCTGCCTGCGCGTTCTCAAGGAATGGGGGTGGGCCACCCGGCCGGTCGCTGTCATCTGGATTCCCAGCCTGGACCGGCCCCGACTGGTGGAATCTCTGGCGACCGGGATCGCACAGGCGGGACGCCTGCGTCTCCTGGGCCCCCTGGAGGTCTCCCCGGGATCGCCGCCGCCGGCGGAGCAGACCAACAGCGTCTATCGGGTCCGCGACCTGTGGCAGCGGTTCCGGGTGCCCGACGCCATGGCGGCGGAAATCCGGGCCCTGGGCGGGCCGGTGCTGCTCATCGACGACCTGATCGACTCGCGCTGGACCCTCACGATTGCGGGTCGCCTGCTGCGCCGGGCGGGCGCGGGCGGGGTCCTCCCGCTGGCGCTGGCGTCGATCGCCTGAACCGCCAGCGGGAGGAGTCGGAGATCAGTGGAAGAAGTGCCGCGTACCCGTGAAATAGAGCGCCACCCCGGCCGCATTGCAGGCATCGATGGTCTCGGCGTCGCGGACCGAACCACCGGGCTGGACGATCGCCCGCACGCCCGCCTCGATCAGGATCTGCGGACCATCGGAGAACGGGAAGAACGCATCGGAGGCCGCGACCGAGCCCGCAGCACGGTCACCGGCCCGATCGACCGCGAGGCGGCAGGAGTCGACGCGGTTGACCTGGCCCATGCCGACGCCCACGGAGGCGCCGTCGTTCGCGAGCAGGATCGCGTTCGACTTGACCCCGCGCACGGCCTTCCAGGCGAACGCCAGGTCAGCGAGCGTGGCCTCGTCGGCAGCCGCGCCGGCAGCCAGGATCCAGTTCGCCGGATCATCGCCGTCTGCGTCGATACGGTCCGGTTCCTGCAGGAGCGCGCCCCCCGAGATGGGACGCAGGTCACGCCGGCGATGCGTATAGGTAGGCGCGGTCAGCAGCCGGATGTTCTTCTTGGCCGCCAGGATCTCCAGGGCGCCGTGCTCATAGCCGGGCGCGACGAGGACCTCGGTGAAGATGTCCTTGACGGTCTCGGCCATGGCCACGCTGACGGGGCGGTTGGTCGCGATGACCCCGCCGAAGGCCGACAGGGGGTCGCAGGCATGGGCCCGCGCATGGGCCTCGGCGATATCGGCGCCGACGGCAATGCCGCAGGGATTGGCGTGCTTGATGATCGCCACGCACGGCTCGGTGAAGTCATAGGCCGCGCGATACGCAGCGTCGCCATCGACATAGTTGTTGAACGACATTTCCTTGCCGTGGTGCTGCACGGCCTGGGTCAGACCTTCGGGGCCGTTCGGATAGGAATACAGCGCGGCGGGCTGATGGGCGTTCTCGCCGTAGCGCAGCGTGCCCTCCTTGTGCCACGCGCCACCGATCCAGGCCGGGAAACCATCACCGGCGGAGCTGTCGGTGAGAACGCTGCCCATCCAGGAGGCGACGGCGATGTCATATTCGGCGGTGTGGATGAACGCGGCCGCGGCCAGCTGCTGTCGCTCGGCCAGGGTGAACCCACCCTCGGCCAGCGCACCGGCCAGTTCGGCGTACTGCGCCGGATCGGTCAGGATCGCCACGCTCGGATGGTTCTTGGCGGCGGCGCGGACCATGGTGGGGCCGCCGATGTCGATCTGCTCGATGCACTCGTCGGGCTCTGCCCCGGACGCCACGGTGGCGGTGAAGGGATAGAGGTTGACGACCACCAGGTCGAAGGGCTGCACGCCGAGTTCGTCGAGCTGGGTGACGTGGCTGTCGAGTCGGCGGTCGGCGAGGATGCCGGCGTGCACCATCGGGTGGAGGGTCTTGACGCGGCCGTCGAGGCACTCGGGGAAACCGGTGACCTGGTCGACGGGCGTGACGGGTACGCCCGCGTCGGCGAGCTTCTTCGCGGTCGAGCCGGTCGAAACGATCTCGACACCGGCCTCGGCGAGGCTGCGGCCGAGTTCCTCGAGCCCGGTCTTGTCATATGTGGAAACGAGGGCACGCTTGATGGGCAGGCGGTCGGACATGTGTCCCCTTCAGTTCTGGCCCGGTCGATGGGCCCGGGCGAATTCCGTGACGGTGTCGATCAGCAGTCGCCGCTCGGCGACCTTGATGCGTTCATGGAGGGTGTCGACGGTGTCGTCGTCGAGCACGGGAACGGCTTCCTGCGCCAGGATGCGACCCGTGTCGACCCCGGCGTCGACAAGGAACACGGTGGCCCCGGTGATCTTCACGCCGTAGGCCAGGGCGTCACGTGGGCCGTGCATGCCCGGGAACGCCGGCAGCAGCGCCGGATGCGTATTGATCATGCGGCCGCCGAAGCGCGCCAGGAATTGCTCCCCCACCAGTTTCATGAAGCCGGCGGAGACCACCAGGTCGGGGCGGTGGGCGTCGACCAGTTCGGTGAGCCCGGCGTCCCAGTCGGTCCGGTCCGACCCTTTGGCGTACGCGTGGACGAAGGTGGGGATGCCGGCGCGCTCGGCCCGGGCCAGGCCCTCGATGCCGTCGCGGTCGGCTCCGACGGCCACCACCTCGGCGGGTACGCCACCGTCCGCGATCGCATCCAGGAGCGATTGGAGCAGCGTCCCCGAACCGGACACCAGGACGACCAGCCGAAAAGTCACCCTTGGACTCTATCGCCGACCGGGCGGGTCGGCTCGTCGTCCACGGGGTCGCCGGAGGCGCGACCCTGCTCCGTATTCGTGCTGATCGTGGCTTCGTCATCCGGGTTCTCGGTGGGCTTGTCGTCCCGCAGAGTCGTCTCGACGGTGGCCTCGTCGGTGGGGTCAGCGGCGTCGGTGTCCTCGATCTTCGGTGTCGGCCGGCGACGGCGAAGCAGGTGCCTGCCGAGACCGGCGAACAGGCCGACCGTCAGGGCCGAGAGCCCGATGAGCGCCCCCGACATCATGAGCAACTCCACCAGCCGGGGGCCGAGCCCGGTCATGCGAGCGATGCCCAGATCGCCCCGGGAGAGGAAGCCGAGCAGGGTGAAGACGAGTGCAGCGAGGACACCGGCGAGGCCGCTCACCAGGGTGGTCTCTTCGAGTCCGGCCTGTTTGTTGCCGCGGATGACCAGAATCGCCGCGACCACTCCGGCTGCCACGCCCGTGGCCAGCCAGGCGAGCAACCAGGTGCCGGGTCCTTCGGCGGGCAGCGCGCCCAGCACGGGGATGGAGGGCACGAGGCCGAGGTCGGTGCCGGCCGGGGCGACGATCGTGCCCTCCCCGATCCGGAAGCCCGACCCGAGCGTCCAGGATCCGGCCCACACCAGGAGGTTGGGCCAGAAGATGAGTTGGGCCAGTGTCAGGGGCACGAGGAGCAGACCGCGCGCGCCCAGGCCTTCGGTGATGACACCGATGTGTTCCCAGTGCTGGATGATGCTGACGACGAGGGCGGCCGCACCCCCCAGGAGGACGACACCGACCGCGCCGGCCACCGCCAGCGGAAGGGAGCGCGACCAGGCCGGCAGGCGCGGCAGCAGCCCCAGTTCGGGTGCGCGCAGCGCCAGCCATCCCACTCCGACCGCCGCCGTGACGAGCCCGCCCAGCGCGGCGTACCCGACCCGGCCGGGTGCCCCCGCGACGAGGGCCACCACGGACACGACGAGGACGTAGCCGAGGATGAGGAGCGTCATGAGGAGCCAGAGTCGGGAGATCGACGACTCCTCGTCCTCCAGCGCCTGGTCCAGCGTGGCCCGCGCGCCGCGCGCGATGGCGAGCACGAACAGCAGGCTGATGCCCAGTGGAACCAGGGTGAGGCGGAGCCCGCCGACTTCCACGGGCACACCGTGGGACAGCAGCCAGAGATGTACGCCCCCGGCAGCTGCCCCGGCGGCCTCGCCCGCGCGTGCGCTCACCCAGCCGAGGAGGACGAGGAGCGCGGTCAGGACCAGGCCACCGACGGCAATGCCGACGCCGGTGAGGGGGGCTCGGAGCCAGCTCGGCAGGCGTCGCGGAACTTGGCCGACTGCGTCATCGGACGGCTCGGAGACCTCGGCCGAGCGGAGCTTCAAACGGAGCCGGCCACGCGGGGGACGGGTGGAAGAATGTCTCGGCATAGCTGGGCCCATAATCGTTCTTTCCGGCACGAGAAATCGCCGGACACGCGCATAGAGGGTAAATTCGCCTGCTGAGAGAGTTCTCGGGCATGGCCGAAGCCCAGCGTTTCAGGAGGAGTGAGGTTGACCAACGACGCGCAGGATCGCCACGGACAGGGTGACGACCGCCCTACTCCGGACGCCGGACGCTCCGAACCGAAACCCCCGACCACCCCGGAGCCTATGGCGAAACCGGGTCAGTCCCGACCGGAGAATTCAGGAACCACCTGGATGTCGATGGACGAGGACGCGACCGACAGCAGCCCCCCGAGGGGTACGCCGACGCCGGGCCAGCAGACGCCCGTGGGCCGTCCCGAGGAGACTCCGGCCGTGCAGGCGCGACGCGACGGCGGCACGGCTCCCAGGGCCACGAATGAACGGCCTACGGCTCCCGAGGGCTCCGGCAGTGCGCCGACCAAGCCCCGTGCGGTCGAGCAGGGCCGACCCACCGCGTTCACTCCCCCGCCCACTCGGCCCAATCCGGCGCCGCAGCCCGGGGATGTTCCGGAGCCGTCGGCCCCGGATCGACCGATCAACCCTTTCGAGCCCCGTCCGGAGGACCGGAAGAAGTCGAAGCGCCACACGCGGCGCACGAAGAAGTCGGCACCCGAGGCTCCCGCTGGTCGCCGGGTGGCCGAACCCGAGCCCGGGCTCGGCGAGCGACTCAAGAAGGTGCGCCAGCCCTTGGGCGGCCGCAACATCACAGCTCTGACCGTCGCAGGCGTGGCCGTGGTGGCGATCATCGCCCTGATCGCCTCGACCGCCCTCTGGTGGTTCAACCGTGACACCGAGGTGGCAACCGAGCCCGGCACGGAGATGAGCGCGACCCCCGGTCCCGTCCTCGGCGCCGGTCAGATGCTCAGCGAGACGATGGCCCTCACGATCGATCCGGCCCGGAGCTGGCAGAAGACCCACGATGAGGCCGGAGTCAACGAGTCCTCGCCCCAGATCGCCTGCATCGGGCCGCAGGCCAAGGATCAGCCGATCCCGCAGATCACTCAGCTCCGCGGTCTTTCGGCCAACGGTGATGACCGGACGGCGGCGCTCCACCGCGCCGACGCCTATGCCACGGCCGAGGAGGCCCAGCAGGTGTTCGAGTTCCGCAGTGCGGAGCTCGGTGCCTGCACCGACACGCCTCTCTATGTCGAGAAGGGGCTCAATGTCACCGGGCTCGGCGACGAGGCGCTCGGCGTCCGCGTTGTGCTCCAAGACACCAAGTCCGAATATCACTCCGTCGTGCTGGTCCGCACCGGCCGCGTCGTCAACCTGCTCGATGTGGCCCGCGCCGGCGCAGCGGTCGACATGACTTCCGAGGCCAAGGCCCTCGGCCAGTCGATCAATCGCCAGTGCGGCCCCGCGCTCGGCCTGTGCATGGCCCCGACGGTCACAGTCACCGACGGCCTGCCGCCCGCTGGGGGTGCCGAGCCCGGCTTCCTGACTTCCGGCGATATCCCGCGCATCAGCCCCGGCTCCGGCACGTGGCGCGGCAACCCGCTCGCCGCCAGCGTCGACGTCCAGGATGGTTCGAGCTGTGAGGCGGTCGACTTCGGGTCGATCGGCGGCACGGGCGTGACTCGTCAGATGCGCACCTATCTGCTGCGCAACGATGCTGCCGCTCCCCCGCAGTTCGGTGTGGATCAGGTCATCCTGACGATGGGCTCGGCCCAGGAGGCCACCGATCTCGCGGGCCGCATCGGCGGCAACATGTCCAGCTGTGGCACCCGCACGCTCACGTCGCAGGTCCCGAAGACCGGTGCTGTGGAGTCCACGGGTGTGGGCGGTGTCGAGATCCGGGGTAACTGGTATGTGGTGACCTCCAAGATCGACCAGGCCCAGGAACAGCACTACCGCGTCGCCGTCGTGGCGGCCGGCAACCGCCTGATCTATCTGCGCTCCAACCCGACCCAGACCTTCGACTTCACCGACGAGGCCTGGGGCCAGCTGGCCGCCCGCGCCGGAGAGCGCACGACCCAGATCAAGTAGGACCCGCCCGTTCTCACGCAGAGAGGCCCCCGACGTCATTGTCGGGGGCCTCTTCTCATGATCAGATTAGCCTCCCCTCTGTTTGGAGGGCAAATCGTTGCCTCCGGGCCGGGGAGAAAGAAGCGATCCCGGCGCGCCCACTGGGGCGTACCGGGATCGCTCGGGTCAATCAGGGGAAACTCAGGCGGTCAGGGATCCCATGATCTCCCGCATGAGTTCCGCGGTCTCGGACGGCGTCTTGCCGACCTTGACTCCGGCGGCCTCGAGGGCCTCCTTCTTGGCCGCGGCGGTGCCGG
Source organism: Propionibacteriaceae bacterium ZF39 (assembly GCA_039565995.1). Lineage (GTDB taxonomy): Bacteria > Actinomycetota > Actinomycetes > Propionibacteriales > Propionibacteriaceae > Enemella > Enemella fulvus. The sequence goes on from CP154795.1 coordinate 3,365,541, forward strand.
AGGAACCGGAGACGATGGCACCCGCGTGGCCCATGGTCTTGCCCTCGGGCGCGGTGAAGCCGGCGACATAGCCGACGACGGGCTTGGTCACGTTCTCCTGGATGTACGCCGCAGCGCGCTCCTCGGCGTCGCCACCGATCTCACCGATCATGACGATGGCGTCGGTGTCGGGATCATCCTGGAAGGCCTGCAGGCAGTCGATGTGGGTGGTCCCGATGACGGGGTCACCACCGATGCCGACGGCGGTCGAGAAGCCGTAGTCCCGCAGCTCATACATCATCTGATACGTCAGCGTGCCCGACTTCGACACCAGGCCGATGCGACCCGGCTTGGGTGCGATGTCGGCCGGGGTGATGCCGGCGTTCGACTGCCCGGGCGAGATGATGCCGGGGCAGTTGGGGCCGATGAGACGGGTCTTGCTGCCCTTGGTGAGGCCGAAGAACTCAGAGGTGTCCTTGACCGGCACACCCTCGGTGATGCACACCACGAGCGGCATCTCGGCCTCGATGGCCTCGACGACGGCCGACTTGGTGAACTTGGCCGGAACGAAGATCACCGACACGTTGGCGCCGGTGGCCGACATGGCCTCCGCAACCGTGCCGAAGACCGGGATCTGCTGCCCCTCCGGGAAGTCGACGGTCTCGCCCGCCTTCTTGGGGTTGACGCCGCCGACGATGTTGGTGCCCGACGCGAGCATGCGCGTCGTGTGCTTCATGCCTTCGGAGCCGGTCATGCCCTGGACGATGACCTTGGAATCGGAGTTCAGGAAGATTGCCATTGTTGTTCTTGTCTCCTTCAGGCCTGCGAAGCCAGCTCGGCAACCCGTCGGGCTGCACCGTCCATGGTGTCGACCCGCTCGAGGCCGGGCAGGTTGGCCTCGTCCAGGATCTTGCGACCGAGTTCGGCGTTGTTTCCGTCGAGGCGCACGACGAGCGGCTTGGGTTCGATGCCCTGCGACTCGAGGATGGCGTACGCCTGCACGATGCCGTCGGCGACGGCGTCACAGGCGGTGATGCCACCGAAGACATTGACCAGCACAGCCTTGACCTGCTCGTCACCGAGGATGACGTCCAGGCCGGCGGCCATGACCTCGGCATTGGCGCCACCGCCGATATCGAGGAAGTTGGCGGGGCTGGGCTTGCCCGGGAACTCCTCACCGGCGTACGCCACGACGTCGAGGGTCGACATGACCAGGCCGGCGCCGTTGCCGATGACGCCGACGTTGCCGTCGAGCTTCACGTAGTTGAGGTTCTTCTCCTTGGCCTTGATCTCGAGCGGATCGGTCGCGTCGATGTCATGGAGCTCAAGATGGTGCGGCTGGCGGAATTCGGCGTTGCCGTCGAGGGTGACCTTGCCGTCGAGGGCGATGATGCGGCCGTCGGCGGTCTTGATCAGGGGGTTGACCTCCACGAGTGTGGCGTCCTCCTTGGCGTACACCTCGCCGAGGGTGACGAGCACCTCGGCGATCTTCGCCCGGTCCTCCTCACGGAAGTTCGCGGCCGCGACGATCTCGTCGGCCTTGGCGCGGTCGATGCCGACCAACGGGTCGACCTGCACCTTGGCCAGCGCCTCGGGGCGCTCCTCGGCCAGGGTCTCGATGTCCATGCCGCCCTCGACGGAGCACATCGCGAGATAGCAGCGGTTGGCGCGGTCGAGCAGCAGCGAGAAGTAGTACTCCTCGGCGATGTCGGCGCCCTCGGCGATCATCACCTTGCGGACCGTGTGGCCCTTGATGTCCATGCCGAGGATTTCCCCGGCCTTCTCGGCGGCTTCTTCAGGGCTCTTGGCGATCTTGACACCGCCGGCCTTGCCACGGCCACCGGTCTTGACCTGGGCCTTGACGACGACAACGGGGGTGCCCAGTTCCTTGGCTGCCGCACCGGCCTCTTCGGCGGTGGTGACAGTGATGCCCCGAAGCACCGGGACGCCATGCGACTCGAAAAGGTCGCGCGCCTGGTATTCGTAGAGATCCACGACGGCTCCATCCTTGATTTCCTGCCCGCCGGTTCCCGACGGTGTCTCCCGCCCCCGCCGCGCGGACAGGGGTACGCCCGTGGCGTAGGGGCGCGCCGCGCCCACTAGATGACATTAGTGGACCCTCATTGGCCGCACAGGCGAGCCCCGGAATCCGGGACGCGGACGTGTTCCGGATCACACTGATCCGCTTGGGGATCGGGCGGGTGCGCGCCGGGCGCGCGTACGCCTCAGGCGACCGCGCTGCCCGATCGCACGTTGGCTCGCGTCCATTCGACGATCTCGGCCATGGTTGCCCCGGGAGTGAACACCTGGGCGACGCCCAGCGCGGCGAGCGGCCTGCGATCGTCCTCGGGGATGATCCCGCCACCGAACACGACGATGTCGGCGGCATCGGCCTCCTTGAGGAGCTCGAGCACGCGCGCGAAGAGAGTCATGTGGGCCCCCGAAAGGACCGACATCCCGATCGCATCGGCATCCTCGGCGAGCGCGGTCTGGACGATCTGCTCCGGAGTCTGGTGCAGTCCGGTGTAGATGACCTCCATCCCGGCGTCCCGCAGGGCTCGTGCGACAACCTTGGCGCCACGGTCGTGCCCATCCAGTCCGGGCTTGGCAACGACGACGCGAATCGGAGCAGCTGTATCCACGCCTCATACCATACCCACGGGTTTTCAGGGCTCGCAGGGGAACGTGGCGAAGCGATAGCATTCCGATTGACGGAACACGTGGGTGAGCTTGCTTACGAAACGTGGGAATCTGAATACACACCCGGCGAAAGCTGAGATTAATTCAGATTCGGGATGGCCTCAGCTTGAGTCAGGGTTATCTATCCGTTATGTTCGGCGCGGCGATCCCCACGGAGAGCCGCCTCGAAAGCACAAGGAGATTCTCAAGTGTCACAGCGCTTGTTCGGAAAGGCCAAGGCCCGTCGGGCCCTGGGCGTCGACAACACAGCCGACGCGCTTGCGGTCAACTCCGAGACGATCGATGACGACCTGACCATCAAGGGCCTGGTGGCCCACGGTCTGGCCGCACTTGCAATCTCCGCTCTTGGACTCGCGGTCGCCGGGTCCGTTGCTCTCACCGCCTCCGCGCAGGCCGTCGAGGTCACCCAGACCAGCACCGCCGTGCAGGGCTCCGCCGACCAGTCCCAGGCCGTTCCGGATGAGCAGTCCAAGCGGATTGCCGAGGAGCAGGCTGCTGCCAACGAGCAGCGCAATGCTGAAGAACAGGCCGCCACCGAGGGCCAGCTCGACGCCTTCGGTCGCACCGCCGCCAGCACCAGCCGCAACGCGGTCCGCAACGAAATCGATCGGGCCGTCGCCGACCAGCAGGCCAAGCAGCGTGGCGCCACCCTCACCGAGACCGGCGAGAAGGCCATCGAGACCTCTGGCGCTGCCCTGACCGATGCCCGGTCCACCAACCTCCAGAACACCGCGGCCGCCACGAAGCGTGAGCAGGCCCGTCTGGCCGAAGAGAAGCGCAAGGCCGAGGAGGCCCTGGCCCGTCAGGCCGCCGAAGCCCAGGCCGGCACTCTCCAGGGCCAGGTGCCCGATGCCGCGCCGGCTCCTGCTCCGGCTCCCGAACAGGGCCCGATCGGTGACACCTCCGCTGTCGGTGTGTCCGGCAGTGCGGCCACCCCGCTGCCCCCGGGCCGCTACCGCGTCGGCGCCCGCTGGGGTGCTGTCGGCTCCTGGTCGCGCTATCACACCGGGCAGGACCTGGGCGCTGCGATCGGTACGCCGATCCGCGCCGCCGCCGACGGTGTGGTCGTCAGCCCGAATGCAGGTGGCTGGGCCGGCGTCCACGTGATCATCCGGCACGCCAACGGCTACACGCTCTATGCACACATGTCGGGCGCGACCGTTCGTCCCGGCCAGACCGTGACCGCGGGCCAGACCATCGGCGCTGTCGGCATGACGGGTCGCACCTTCGGCCCCCACCTTCACTTCGAGTACTACCCGGTCGGCGCCTCGACGTCGAACCCCTACAGCTCCTCCGATCCCTATCGTTGGCTGCTGTCCATGGGCGTCCGCATGTGATCCGGAACCAGACCTGACAAAGGGCGCTTCCCCTCCGGGAGGCGCCCTTTGGCGTTGCTGTCAGCCGCTGCGGCGTACGCCTCAGTCGAGCTTCTCGATGGGTGCGAACTGCACGGCCAGGAGCTTTGCGCCCATGGAACCGAAGTCGACCTCGGCCTTGGCGTTGCTGCCGGAACCGGTGATCTTCTTCACGGTGCCGAGGCCGAAGCTCGTGTGGAGGATCTTGTCGCCGACCGCCAACTCGATCGATTTCTTGGCCCGGGGCGAATCCACCCGGCTGGCGAAGCCCTCGATGCGGTTGCGCTCGCGATATCGCGCAGTGGCACTGGAGTTCTGCCATGACGTCACGGCCGAGCCCAGTCGACGCCAGTCCATGAGCCGGTCGGGGATCTCTCCGAGGAAACGACTCGGCGGATTGTGCTGGGGGGCTCCCCAGGCAGACCGGCTCACGGCGCGGCTGAGATAGAGCCGCTTGCGCGCCCGGGTGATGCCGACATAGGTGAGTCGGCGCTCCTCGGCCAGCTCACCCGGATCGGTGAGCGTGCGCTGATGGGGCAGGATGCCGTCCTCACAACCGGTGAGGAAGACGGTGTCGAACTCGAGGCCCTTCGCCGTGTGCAGCGTCATCAGCGTCACCACTCCGCCGGATTCGGCATCAGGGATCTGGTCGGAGTCCGCCACGAGCGCGATGCGCTCAAGGAATGCTGGCAAGGATGGGTCGGGCTCGGGAGCGCCGACCAGATTGGGTTCGGCCCCGGCACCATCGAGGTCCACCGTCGACGCCTGGGTGGCGAACTCCTCGGCAACCGCGAGGAATTCGGCCAGGTTCTCCATGCGGGTCTCGTCCTGCGGGTCCTTGGAGCCCTGCAATTCGGCGTGATAGCCGGACCGGTCGAGGATCGATGCGAGCACGTCGTGGGCCGGGGCCCCGTCGGCGACGAGCTGGCGATGTTCGTCGATCAGGTCGACGAAGCCTGTGATCTTTTTCACAGACCCGGGCGCAAGAGCCGTCTCAGAAGCGCGGCGCAGCGCCTCGGAGAACGGGATGCCGGCCTTCTGGGCCAGGGCGTCGATCGCACCCTCGGATTTGTCGCCGATGCCGCGCTTGGGCACGTTGAGGATGCGACGCACCGACACATCGTCGGCCGGGTTGGCGATCGCGCGCAGATAGGCGATCACGTCGCGGATTTCCTTGCGCTCATAGAACCGGACCCCACCGACCACGCGATAGGGCACGCCGGTGCGGATGAAGACCTCTTCGAACGCTCGGGACTGGGCGTTCGTGCGATAGAACACCGCCGTCTCGCCGTAGGTCCCCCGGCCCTGTTCGACCAGTTCGCGCACCTCGGATGCGACGAACTGCGCCTCATCGTGTTCGCTGTCGGCCACATAACCGACGATCCGATCGCCGTCACCCGCCGCCGACCACAGGTTCTTGGCCGGGCGCCCGTCGTTGTGGGAGATGACCGCGTTGGCCGCGGACAGCACCGTCTGGGTCGAGCGATAGTTCTGCTCCAGCATGATCGTCCGGGCGCCCGGGAAATCCGTGCTGAAGTCGAGGATGTTGCGGATCGTCGCACCACGGAACGCATAGATCGACTGATCCGAATCGCCCACGACCATCAGCTCGGGGGGATCGATGGCCCCTTCCTGCGGAGCCTCCTGATCCGTTGGGGCCGGGGCCGCAGCTCCCGCGTCCGACGGTCCACAGAGCTCGCGAATCAACACATACTGCGCGTGGTTGGTGTCCTGATATTCGTCGACCAGCACATGGCGGAACCGCCGCCGGTAGTGCTCGCGTACCTCCGCGAAGGCCTGGAACAGATGGACGGTGAGCATGATCAGGTCATCGAAATCGAGCGCACTGGCCTTGCGCAACCGCAGCTGATACTGGGCGTACGCCTCGGGATAGGACTCCTCACCCAGCCCGGCCCGCGAACCGGCCGACTCGTGATCCACGAGATCGTTCTTGCAGTTGGAGACCCAATTGAGCACCTTGCGGACCGGGTGTCGCTTGGGGTCGAGACCGAGATCCGAGCACACGAGCTGCATGAGCCGTTTGGAGTCGGCATCGTCATAGATCGAGAACTCCCGCGCATATCCGAATCGGTGGAGCTCGGCCCGCAGGATCCGCACGCAGGCGGAGTGGAACGTGGAGACCCACATGATGCGCGCGCGGTTGCCGATGATGTCGGCGACGCGGTGGCGCATCTCGGCTGCCGCCTTGTTGGTGAACGTGATCGCCAGGATCGACCCGGGGTGGGCATCCCGCTCGGAGACGAGATAGGCGATCCTCCGCGTGAGTACGCGAGTCTTGCCGGATCCGGCACCCGCCACGACCAGCAACGGGGAACCCTCATGGAGGACTGCTTCCCGTTGCGGCTCGTTCGAACCCTCCAACAACTCCTTGGCGCGGCTGCGGCGCTTGCGGACGGGCTTATCGGGCTCACCGAAGAGAGGCTCCATGGCCGGAGCGGCGGCGGGGGTTTCGACTGGCTGACTCATAGGGCCACAACCCTATGCGGCCGCTCCGACATTGTTCGCACCGTTACATTGGGGTCGTGTATTGGCGACAGTTCAAACGCCTCGTCCGCAGGGTGATCCTGGCGGTCTTCGGCGTCCAGATGGCGACGATCGCCGCGCTCCTCCTCATCGACAGCCGGCGCAAACGCAACCGCGCCCCCGTGGTGTTTCCCAAGGCTGCCCCGGTCCCGGTGACAGCGGGTGAATCGGACATCACGGTCTATACCTATGGCCAGGATCTCTACACCGACATGCTGGCCGCGATCGACAGTGCGCGCGACCGGATCTATTTCGAAACCTTCATCTGGAAGAACGACCCCATCGGCCGCGCGTTCAAGCGGGCGATGATCCGGGCGGCCAATCGGGGGGTCGCCGTCTATCTGGTGTTCGACGAGTTCGCCAACCTGGTCGTCCCGCGTCCGTTCTTCCGCTTCCCCGCCGCGATCCACGTGAAGCACCATCCGCTGATCGCCGGCGGCTGGGGATTCTGGCATCCGCGCAATTCCGGGCGCAACCACCGCAAGCTCATGGTGGTCGACAGCGAGGTCGCCTTCGTGGGTGGCTACAACATCGGCTCGCTCTATGCGACCGACTGGCGCGATACCCACGTTCGCGTCACCGGTGAAGCCGTCGGCGAACTCGAGAACGCCTTCGTCGACTACTGGAACCTGTGGGGCAACCGGCGCCACCCCGAGCTCGCCGACCCCCGCCACCGCAGCTGGGACTCCCCCATCCGGGTCCACCGCAATGTGCCGAAACAGCTGATCTATCCGATCCGCTACATGTATCTCGAAGCCATCGACCGAGCCCAGGATCGGGTCTGGCTGACCCACGCCTATCTGATCCCCGACGACGATCTCCTCGCCGTGCTCATCCATGCCGCCGGACGGGGCGTGGACGTGCGCATCATCGTGCCCGAGCAGTCGAACCACATCGTCGTCGACTGGGTGTCGCGGGGTTACTATCGCGGGCTGCTCGACGGCGGCGTACGCCTCTTCCTCTATGAGGGAGCCATGGTCCACGCCAAGACCGCCGTCATCGATGATCGCTGGGCGACGGTCGGCACCGCCAATCTTGATCGGCTCTCGTTGATCGGCAACTACGAGATCAACCTGGAGATCACGGACGACGACATGGCCGAGAAGATGGCCGAGGTCTTCCTTCTCGATCTGACCAACTGCCGGGAGCTGACGCTCGACGAGTGGGTACGCCGACCGTTCATGGTGAAATTTTCGGAAGCAGTGCTGAAACCATTCAGCCCATTCCTGTGAACAGTTGGACGCTTGGCTAATCGTTATGGAAAATTGTCGACAATTAGTTGGGCAGGTTGTGTGACTGACGCTACATTTGCCACATGACGATCATCTTTTACATCATCATCGGCCTGCTGGCCGGCGCGATTGCAAAGTTCATCATGCCTGGCCGCCAGGGC